>JBAQYT010000211.1:0-35231 GCA_049787175.1 Candidatus Acidiferrales bacterium
CGTGACGGCGAGATTTTCTTTCAGAATGAGGAAACCTTTTGGCGGTTTCGGCAGTCCAACCAATCAAACGCACCACTCAGGGGTGAGAGGCTACCACCACAGGGCAACCTGCTTCTCACCCCACTCTCTTAAATGCACCCTGGACATTTCAGACCTCTTGTAACGAAGACTCCGCGTTCACCTATTCCATGCCGGACAAGCACGTCGCAGATTACCCACGAGTGCTCCGGAGTTTCGCCAATCGACGTTCGGCTTCGGCGAGGGTGGATTCTTTTTTACAGAAGGTGAAGCGGAGGTGCTGTGAGCCGTCGGCCGGATCGTGATAGAAGCTCGAACCGGGCACGGCGGCGACACCAATTTCTTTGACCAGATAGCGCGCGAACTCGACATCGTTCGGAAAACCGAAATCCGAAATGTCGGTCATGATGTAGTATGCGCCGCGCGGCTTGAAGCACTGGAAGCCAGCGGCCGTCAGAATCCCGAGAAGACGGTTGCGGCGTTCGAGATACTCGCTTGCGAGTTGCGCGTAATACGAATCCGGCGAGCGCAGAGCCACAGCACCGGCTTCCTGCAAAGGCGCAGCGGCGCCGACGGTGAGAAAATCGTGGACTTTGCGAATCGCGGAGGTGATTTCAGGCGGAGCGATGGCCCAGCCGACGCGCCAGCCCGTGACACTGTAGGTTTTCGAGAGCGCATTGATGGTAATGGTGCGCTCGCGCATGCCTTCGATCGACATCGCGGAGATGTGCTGCGCTCCGTCGTAGAGCATGTGCTCGTAAATCTCGTCGGTAATGAGAAACGCATCGTGCCGGATGCATAAATCGCGGATCATTTCAAATTCGGCGCGTGCGAAGACTTTACCGGTGGGGTTGTTCGGCGTGTTCAAAATAATGGCTTTCGTCTTATTCGAGAATGCCCGCGCCAACTCGTCGGGATCGAATGACCATTCGGGCGCGCGCAGGCGCACAAAGCGTGGCGAAGCGCCGCTCAAAATCGCGTCCGGGCCATAATTCTCGTAGAACGGCTCGAAGACCACCACTTCATCGCCGGGATTGATGATGGCCATCATCGCGGACATCATCGCTTCGGTCGAGCCGCAGCAGACCGTGATTTCGCGCTCGGGGTCGATTTCAATTCTCTGCTGCCGCGCGAACTTCTCCGCAATCGCGTTGCGGAGCGACTTCGCTCCCCAAGTAATCGCGTACTGATTGATGTCGCGAGCAATGGCGTCGCGCGCCGCGGCCTTGATTTCTTCCGGCGCGGCAAAATCGGGAAAGCCTTGCGAGAGGTTCACGGCATTGTGCGCGAGGGCCAGTCGCGTCATCTCGCGAATCACCGATTCGGTGAACTGCCCGGCCTTTGCGGAAAGCCTGGCGCTTGCCGAAATTTGACTTGTTGCCGTGGGATTCATCATTTGCCTCCCTGCCTTCCGCCTCCATAAAGCCGCCGGTAAATGGCTGCATTGCGCATCACGATCTCAACGTATTCGCGAGTCTGCGTGAACGGAATCGATTCGACAAACTCTGGCAATTCCGAGTATTTCTGCCCGGCTTGCCAGAGAGCCACGCGATCCTCGCCCGCATTGTACGCCGCCAGCGCCGCTTCGGCACTGTGAAAACTGTGCATCAACTCGCCCAAATAGACTGTGCCAAGGCGCAAATTGTAATCAGGCTCAAGAAGACGATCCTCGGAGAATCGTATTCGCAATTGGCGCGCGTAGCGATCCGCGGTTTCGGGAACCAACTGCATCAGGCCGAAGGCATTGGCATAGGAATGCGCATCTTTTTCAAAGGCAGACTCCTGATGAATCAGCCCGGCCACAACCATCGGATCGATATGCGTACGGCGCGCGTCGGCGCGAATCTGTGCCACGTAGGGCAACGGAAACGCCAGCGTCCATGCTTCGTGCGGTTCTGCCGCGTACGGGCGAAACTCGAGGGAAGGATACACGATGTGCATCGCGGCAATGGCGCTGCCATAATGCTCTCCGTTTGCCGCTACGCGCGCCAAATTGAACTGCAGCGACGGCGCTCGCGTGGCGTCGTATGCGGAACGCAATTCGAGCATAGCGGAATCGTCGAACCCGATTGTTTCGAGCGCCACGCTACGCTGTACGAAAGGCAGAGCCGCAGCCGGCGTCGACGTCAACACTTCACGTGCTGGGGAGACTGGCGGAATGGCGTCCAATACCGACAATACCGCGACGCGGCCGCGCCGCAGCGCGCGCGACGGCGCAGACGCATGTATGGCAAAATAATTATTCGGGAAGCGTGCTTGCAATTTTCCGAAATAAGCGCGCGCCACGGGCGCGTTCTCCTTTTGCTGCGCGAGGCGTCCCAGCCAGTAAAGGGCGTCCGGCGTGTAGACCGAATCCGGATGCCCCCGCAGGAATGTCTCGATGAGGCCAGCAGCGCCGTCGCTGCGGTCCATATAGGCAGCCCACGCGACCCGCCACTGTGCGT
The DNA here is from genome assembly GCA_049787175.1 of Candidatus Acidiferrales bacterium. Classification (GTDB taxonomy): domain Bacteria; phylum Acidobacteriota; class Terriglobia; order Acidiferrales; family UBA7541; genus DAHUXN01. Next base: position 2,463 of record JBAQYT010000211.1, read on the forward strand.
TGATCGCATCATCGCTCGTTGGAAATTTGTCTACGACCTGCTGATACTCAGCGGCCGCTCTGTCGCGGTCGAGCTTCACCCAGTAATAATTTCCGACGGCGAAAAGCGTGCGCTCGGCCCAGAGGCTTGCTGGAGCGCGCGCCTGAACCTGAGCCAGCGCGCCAAGCATGTTGGTTTCATTGTTCGCGGAACGATAAGCCTGCGAAAGGTCATACAGCCGCTCGGCGTCGACATCCTGTGCTTGAAACTGGACGGAAGCGAGCAGGCTCGAATCGCCGCCAAGTTGCACGATGCAATCCGCAATGCGCAGATGGGCTAGATCTTCATCCGGGCCTTCGAGCTTCGGCAGCGCCTCGTTGTATCCGTTTTCGGCGTCCTGCCAGTGATGCGCTTCAAAGAGAATATTTGCACGGAGCAATCGTTCGGAGATCAAAGGCTGCGGAAATGATGCCCCCATTGTGCTTTCGAAATAGCTTATCTTTTCACCGGCCTCGTCCGCTTGCGTGCTGAGCGGATAACGATCATAGACTTCGAGATAATCTCCGGCTGCCGCGATTTTGTCGTCTGCCTGTTCGTGCGCCTGCGCGCGGAGGAAGAGGAGGGCCGGGTTTTGCTCGATGTCCGGCGCCGAGGTGAGCGCATCGAGCGCTTGCCGCGGCTGGTTCAGGGCAATGGCCGTTTCGGCTAGGGCTTGCAGCGCCAACGGGGCCATCACGCTTTGCGGGTAATCGCGACGCAAGGCTTGCAATTGATCGAGCGCAGCCGAATTGTTGTTCAAATTGCGGTCGACCTGCGCACTCCAGAACAAAACGTAATCGGGAAGCAGTTTTTCCGGTTTGGCAGCGTCGAGCCACTCGCGCGCCTGCGTGTAGCGGCCATCGTTATAGTCGTAATATCCGAGCGCCAAAGCGGCGCGCTCGCCGAGTTCTTCCTTCGCGTGCAATTTTGCAAATTCCGCTAGGCGCTGATACGCCGCGCCGGGGTCCTTGTCGGTATCCTTTTTCAATGCGCGGGACAGTTGAGTCAATTGCCGCGCTTCCACGGCGAACCGGATGCTGGTAAGAGGCTTCGCTCGCGGAGCCAGTCTGGCAGAAGCTCTTTGCGGCGTTTTAGCGGTGTGTGCGGGTCGTGGAGCTTGCGCCATCGTTGTGGGCGGCGCGCCGCACAGCGTCAGGCACAGTGCAATGCAAAACGCACAAGCAGGGCCGCGGCCTCTTTTCATCACGGACGAATTAGCGGCGTAGCACCGGCGAGGGATAGGGATATTCTCCGAGGGCTTCCGGATCGCCGTTTCCCAGAATTTCCACCAGCCAATGATGAAAATAATCCACGGGGTGATCCGAGATTTTCTGAAAGCGGCGATCGTATTCTTTGCGGGCTTTGTCAAGTTCGCCTCGAAGGCGTATGCAAATGTCCTTTTTCTCACGACCTTTGCGTACTTCCTCCGGCTTCAACATCGTTATGTCTTGCATAGAAACCTTGGCGACGCGGTTGGCGCGTTTGTGAAGCTCCTGCTCGCTGGCCGGAAGGCTTGCGACATCAAAAACCGTCGCTGGCTCTTCGACAGCAGGTTCGGATGCAGTTTCCGGCACGGATGTAAACTGCGATTCTTCAACAATCGGCTCATGAACGTAAACCGTTTCTTCGACGGGTTCGGCCGTGGCAGATTCCTGTACCTGAGCGGGTACTTCGGCCGGCACCTCATCGCCCTCCACGGCTGGTTCCTCGGTCAGCGCCGCTTCTTGCGCTTGTGGAGCTGAAATCTCGCGCGGGGGCATTTCCGGAACGAGAGACGGCTTTGCCACTTCCACGCCGACAGCGTGAACGCCTTCGGCGCTTTCCTGTTCGGAAAGCTCGCGGTCGCGCTGCTGCATGACATTGGTGATGAAGGACGAGAGAACCGAGAGGCTGGCAGTCAGCGAAGCCGACGTCGCTTGCGCGCGCAGCATTGCCGGAAGAGCATTCGTTGGACGCGTGGAAGAGCAGGCCGAAACCAAATCCGCATAGGCCTGCTGCAAATCATCCAAAGTACGCTGCAGCGGAATCAGATTATCGCGGAGCGCGCGCGAGACTGCCTCTTCCAGCGCTCGTTCGCGTGCTTTTTGTGCGTCAGCCATCGCGCGGAAATATCCCTGTCGCGATTATCGAAATACACGCAAACGGTGTCAACACGCAATCCTGCCGCGCGTTCCTTCCTTATATAGGCGGGCCCGCGCCCTACGGACAAGCGCGCTACTGGCGTCAGGGATGTGGTGGATCAGCTCGACGGTAACCTTCGCGGGATTCCCTCGCGCTGACCACCCCTTGTAAGGCTCATGAGGCTCCCGCGCGTGGTTTGATCAGTTCATCCAAGTAGTCCGGCTTGCTTTCGACGCGCTCCAGGTGCGGATAGCGTTCGCCGCCGTGGTATTCAACGTCGGCGGTTTTGTAATAATCCTCGTCAATTACCAGCAGGCGGATCGGCGCTGCGTTGTTTTGCGCCGCCTTGATTGCATCATCGAGAATCTCCGGCGTGAACACGCGTCCGTTGACGCCAGCAAGCGTCATACCTGACGTGATGCCCGCTTTATACGCCGGGCTGCCGACGATAGAATCGTTCACGCGACCATCGCGGCCCACTTTCAAACCAAGAGAGAACGCTTCTCCGGGATTTCCGCCGCGCAGGCCCGGCAGGGGCGGCTTCGAGTCATAGACCACCTTCCAGCCGCCGTTTTCGATTCCGCCCTGCGGCGACTCCGGCGACAGCGACGTCAGGCGTTCGTGAAAAAATTTCGCCCAATCATATGGTGCGATCTGATTGAGCGCGCTGACCACATCGTCGAAAGTATAAGGCTTCACTTCCGGGCCGTTGTTCATGCCGCCATGGAACAGATGGCAGAAATCATCGATAGACTTCTGCCCATTGCTCTGCTGATGAATAATCGTCGCGACTTCGAGCCAGATCAAATCCCCCTCTGGATAATAGTCCGAGCCGCGGCGCCAATTTGCCCAGCCCGGTCCGCCACGAACGCCAGGAATTCCGGTCGCCGTATCCTGCAAGTCACGCCAAGTGCGTCCCGGCGTGCCCGGGCCAAGGTCGGCTGCGATGCTGGCGAGGTATTCGTGATATTCCTCCGGCGTCCACAGTCCACTCCGCGCCGCAAGCATCGGCCCCAGGTAATCAGTCAAGCCTTCGTAAACCCACAGAAGATCGTCCTGCATAGGAGTTTCGTATTCCGGCGTGGCCAGATCCGCGGGCCGGCGAAATTTGCCATTCCAGGAATGCATGAATTCATGGGAGAGCAATCCACCCAGCATCATGTTCGCGTCAGGACCGATCAACGCGCGTTCGGGCAAGCGGCTGTCGTTGCACTCGTTGTGTTCGAGGCCAAAATGGGCGACGTGATCGCTGAGCGTCAGCAGGAAGTGATAATCGCGATAGTGGCGCGCGCCAAAGAGTGCGCCCGATTCCGCGACGAGATTCGTCATTTTTTGGATCGTGTCAGGAGTAATGGCCAGAGCCGCCTCGCTATCCGCCGCAAGATCCAGTTCGTGATGAATCGGCTCGCCCGGTGGCGTGATATTGACGGCGCGATAGTATTCGCCGGCGATAACCGGTGAATCGACCAACCGGTCCAGCGCGACGGGCTTGAAGATTGTTTCATCGCCCGAGTGACTTTCTTCGGGCAGCGGCGTTCCGGACTGCCATCCGCGTGGAAGAATCAGTCTGGGCCGGTACATAACTTCATTCGCCGGCTGCTCCGCGGGATACAGAACATTCTGGTTCCAGCTGATCACTACGACTTTGTCGGTGGACGATGCCGCGCCGGTTGCAAATCCGCCGCCGTTCGGTTCGAGGTAATCGAAGTCAACGTCTAGGCGCGTCGTCCCTTCTGGAACGTCGACGTGGAAAGTGAATACGTCGAGTTTGTCGCGCTGCCACGGCACGAGCTTTCCATCGGCATGGAAAAACAAGCCAGTCACATTAGAGATCGGGCCGTCTGGACCGTGCTCGCCGGGAATCCACTTCGGATAGTAGAACGTCATCGGGCCGGAATGCACTGGCACGACCATGTGAGTTTTTACCAGGCCGAGCGGCACCTGTGTCGCGTCGACAGTGAGTTGAATTTCGCCTGACTGCGCGAAGGCTGCTGGCGCAAGCAGAGCAAGCAGCACGACCAACCATGAAGACAAAGAAATGCGTTTTCGATTCATTGCGATGCTCCTATTTTCACGAAATAAATTCTGCGAACATGCACAGCGACATGCCCAAAAGAAATGTGTCGCTGTCCACAGACACGCCCTTAAATGCGAACAAGCGAACTGCAAATCATACGCCTATCCGGGATGCGTGGAAGGTTTTTGTGCTAGAAAGAGAGGACGCAAATCAAAGAAAGCAGCCGTCGCTACTATCGAACTGCGTAGACCGCCAATAACGGTATCGGAATCTCAGCGGGGCTTCAGTTTTTCTTCGAGGCGAGCTTTTACGCCGGGCCATTCGGAATCGATCACACTGAAGTAAACGGAATGGCGGATTCTTCCGGTTGAGGTGATCATGTGATTGCGAAACACGCCTTCCTCCCGCGCGCCAATCCGCAAAATCGCGTTGCGTGACTTTTCGTTGAGCGAATCGGTTTTCAACTCGACACGTTGGCATCCCAGCGTTTCAAACGCGTGGCGGAGCAACAAATACTTGCATTCGGTATTCACAGGAGTGCGCTGCCAAGGAATCGCAACCCACGTCCAGCCGATTTCGATGCGGCGGTGAACGCGCTCGATATTGGCGTAACGCGTGCTGCCAATCACTTTGCCGGAAGCCCGCTCGACGATCGTGAAAGGCAAGGAGACGCCACGCGCAAGGTCGGCAAGAGCCACGTCGACGTACGCGGACATTTCCTCTGGTGTGCGCACCGGGTCGGGAATCCAGCGCCAAAGCTCTTCGTCGAGACCGACTTCCGCGAATGCTGCTCGATGCGCCGGCACCATCGGTACGAGTTGCACATACTCGCCGATGAGCGTTACCGGCTGCACGACCATTCTATCGGAATCTCCGGTCATCCCCTCTAGCTCCTCTCGGGGAACAGTTCCTTCCGATGCCAATGTAGGAGATGACTCGGCAGATTTCCATAAGCGCGCTCTCTTGAGACGCCGGCCATTTTGGACTGCTAAGGCCTATCGAAGAATGGAAATTCGCTTCCACGAGTCACTGCTTGTAGACAACTCCGCCTTTCATCACAAAGGATACTCTTTGCACCGCGCTGATATCTTCGAGCGGATTGCCGGGCACGGCGACGATGTCGGCGAAGTAGCCGGGCTTCAGCGCGCCGATCTGTCCTTGCCACATGAGCACCTTCGCGCCATTGAGCATGTCCGCTTGAAGCACCGCGAGCGGCGACATTCCATACTGCGCCATCAGAACGAACTCTCGCGCCTGCGTTCCATGCAGGAAGGGTCCCACGTCCGAGCCGACCGCGAAAGGTATGCCCGCCGCGATCTGCCTTTTGAATTGCTGCGCCTTATAGTCGAGCATGGCGTGCTCGCTCTGCGCCGCAGACGGCGAAGGAGCGTGATCAGCAAAATACTCGAAGACGGTGAATGTGGGAATCGCGGGAATATCCTTTTCGCGCATGATGCGGATGGTTTCGTCACTCAGATACGTGGCGTGGTCGATGGACTCCACTCCGGCTTGCGCGGCATAGAGCGCGCCGGGCTCGCCATTGCAATGCACGCCGACTTTTGTGCCCAGCCGCGCGGCTTCTTCCACGCCAGCGCTAAGCTGCGCTTCGGTGTATTGATATTGCGAAATAAATTTGCCGTCGCGCAGCGTGTCGCGGCCGGTTTCGTACATTTTCACGAAGTCCGAGCCTTCCTTGTGCTGCTCGCGAATCGTCTCGACGATTTCATCCGTAGTGTTCGCGTAATCGGCGTTTCCCAGAACGTGCTGCGCGGGATTGAAGCCGACTGCGTCTTCGTGTCCGCCGAGAATGGAAATGGCGTTGCCGCTCATGCGCATGCGCGGCCCTGGAATTTCCCCGCGATTGATGGCGTTGCGCACTGCCGTGTCAGCCGAGCCTGCGCCTTCGGTGCCCATGTCGCGTTCCGCAGTGAAGCCGGCCATCAAATCCGCGCGCGCGTTCAGCGCCGCTGTAATCGCGCGTTCCGGCACGGATTCATCGACGGTCTGCATACCTTCGTTGCCAGGATGCAAAAACAGATGCACATGCGCGTCGATCAGCCCCGGAATCAGCGTCGTGTCGCCGAGGTCGATGGTCTGCGCGTCGGCGGGATGCGTGACGGATTGGCCCACTTCGGCAATTTTGTCGCCCTGCACGAGGATTTCTCCGGGGCTGATAATCTTCCCGGACTCGATATCGAGCAGGCGCGCGGCGTGCAGCACGATGGGATGATTCGGCGGCGCGTAGGTGTGTTCGAACCCGGTCTGCGACGCTTCACTCTGCGCCGAAGCGGTGGTGACGGCTGTTGTGAATGAAAACGCGAACAGAAAAATAAGGCTGAGGATGAAACGGAAGTAGTTGTTGTTCATGGCGCGGGAATAATACCACTTCGTTTCCCGTTTGCTGAACCGAAGACAGAATCGGGACGTAAGACGCTGGCCGAGACTACGCTGGCTTCCGGTCCAAGCGCCTCACTCCGAGAATCACCAATAGATAGACCAGGGCGAACGGAGCGGTGAAGATCAGTACGAGGGGGAAAATATTGCTGCCATCCAAGTAGGCAAAAATCGTGTAAGCGATCACGGCCAGCATCGGAACCACCGGCACGGCGACCGCTTTTCGCCAGCCGTCGCGCAGCCGCCACAGCAAAATAACCTGCAGAACGAGATACGCAGGAATGCTCCACATGACCAGGAAGAAAATGAGCGATCCCCAGAACGGCGCGGGCCGGTTCATGTTCGCGGCGAACGCAGCCTTCTCGCGGCGGCTCTCGTCGGCTCGCATGCGCGTCACCCAATCCGCTGGCACGCGTGACGTGTCGCTTCGCACTCCTGTCCATGTGATGTTCACTGGAATGCTGGTTTGCGCAATCATGCTGCCGGTCCGGTCGTCCGACGCCGTGATCTCAATCGTGTCAACGTGCTGAGGACTCGTGTAGGCGAGCCAGAAAAACGCCTCGCCCGTGCCTGCTGTATACAGCGGCGACCCGCTCGTCATCTGTGTCACGCGGCGCCCTCCGGAAAACGCTTCGGCGCGCACGCGAATTGGCCTGTCGCTTGTGTAGCCGATGCGCAGATAGAAATTTCCCCAGTATCCAAGGGTGGCCGGAGATGCTGGATCGGTCTCGAGGAGCTGCACCTGATTGTCGGCGCAGGCAATCGCAGACGCGATCACAATGGCAATGAGAATGAGGGCGAAACGAAAAATATACTTCCCGACGGCTGAAGGCGCGAATGCTGGGATGACCATGCATGCCCTCCTCGGCGGCTTGATGTTCGGCGCTCAGTTCCCGGCGGTTCTCTTGCCGGCCCGTGCTATCTTCGACGCAAGCTATGTTTTTCGAATCGTACTCCTCTCTCTGACGCCTCCTTGCTGAAATTTATGCTCCTGTGTCGCATCCTTAAAAAGCGGTGCGCCTCACGGCAGCAGGCACGCTTCGGCGGCCGCGCGAATTGCGGCGGGAAACGGGCACGACTTGCGCGTCTGCCGATCTAGATGCACGGCGGTGATCTCCGTGGTCGCGGCGACGGTGCCCTTCTCAATATTTCGCATCTCATGCAGAAACCGAATCACTTTGTCGCGCACTTCGAGCACGCACGAACGTATTTCGACTACGTCGCCGGCGAAAAGCTCTTGCTTATACGAGGTGTTTTGCTGCACACCCGCCATGCCGCGCTGCTGCTCGCGCATATAGGTGGCCGTGATGCCCAGTTCGGTGAAGAGATTCCACGTGGCCTCATCGAATTTGCCCGTGTACCACATCACGTTCATGTGACCCATGTGATCGCAGTGCCATGGGTGCACCGCGCCTTTGTATGTGAGAGTTTGCATGTCGTTTTATATGGTATGCCGCGATGGCCGGCGATACCACACCAGCGTTCATTCGCTGTCCCATGTTAAAATAGAAGTGAGTCAAGTTACCAACGGGGGCGAAACGGTTTCGACGGAGACTGTCGCGGCCCGAAGGCATGCCGGGCGTCACCTGCCCGCAATCGGGTGAACCAATACAACTGCCAATACGCAGTTGGCTCTCGCAGCCTAATTAAAAACTAGGCAGCGCGTCTCCCCTCCTGCCGCCCGCGCGTGAGGGATGAGGCGTCACAATGTGGGCTGGCTGGCGCATTTCGGCCCGTAATGCGTCGGCGAGATTATCGGGCTAGTTGGCTGCGTTTCTTGCTCGCTCTGAGCGCGGCCGGCGAACACGCGGATGGCCGCAAGGCCAGGCCGCACGTGAACGAGCTAAGCATGTAGTCTTCCGGCTACAAGGCCTCTCGGACGGGGGTTCGACTCCCCCCGCCTCCACCATCTAAGTGTCAGAAACAAAATAGTTACCAGGCCCACCATCTTCGCGTACCTGTAGTGTCATAGGAGGGACTTTCGCTCCACACTCGCCGAATGTCGGTCTCCGCTTGCTGCCGTCGAGCAACTAGAAGGCGTATCGCAGGCCGAATTGCATGATTCGCGGATTCGTCAGCAGGTGAGTGTATCGGCCGAACGTATTCGCGGAATCGATCTCCAGCGAAGCATTCTGAACGTTGAAGCGGGTCTGATTGAGCGTATTGAAAACGTTCCACTCAAATTCAAGCGAGTGTTGATCGTTGTACGGCATCTTCCAGGTCTTGTCCAGTCCGCCATCCAGGTCCGCATAACCATCGCCGCGCAAAACGTTTCGAGATCCGGTTTCACCGGGATAGGCATGCCGGAACCCAGCAAGGGCAGTGTTCGGGTTAGAGAACATGTTGACGAAGCCATCCACAACCGACTTCCCCTGGGGTATCGCGGATCCGGTAGTAACGGCCTCGCCTTCCAATTGCCAGTCGGTGGGGAAGTAAGCGCCGTTGTCCACTTCCGCGGGAAAACCGCTGCTCCAGCGAGCCAAACCGGATAATTGCCAACCACCGATGAACTCGTCGAGCCCTTTGCTAATGCCGCCGGCGAGTGGCTCACCACGGCCAATGGGTAGCCGCCAGACCCAGTTTGCGTTAATCTGATGGCGCAAATCAAAATCAGAAGATGCTTTCATTTGATTCGGATCCCAAGCGTTGATGATTCCGCCGGGCCCCGTGCCATTGTTCACGCCGATGCGTTCAGCGTCGGACGCCCAGTCAATCGAATGTGAATATGTGTAATTGAAATTGAACTGCAGGCCGCGCGACATCTGCTTCTGCAACACGACTTGCAGTCCGTTGTACCAAGACGGGGCCATTGTTCGCCATGTATAGAGCGAGGAGTATTGATTGTCGAAGTAAGAATATTGTCCGCCCTCGGGGAAATAGTTGACACCCGGCAAGTTAGCGTCTGGCATACCGAAAATATCCTGGCTGTAGAGGGCGTCCGTCTCGTTGCCCGGAGTGCAACTCCAAAGATCGTAGGCGGCTTGCAAAGCTGAGGTCGTTGCTCCGCCGGAACACTCTAGCGTATAGGCTCCGCCAGCCTGCAGCGGCTGGAACATCATATCTTGCCAATACGATGCGGTCGGACCCACCATAGCGGGAGTGACACTCGTCGAAGCAGGGGGATTCGACCCTTCATATAACTTCGCGAGTGCTTGAGCGGCTGAAAAATAATCAACGTGCGTCTTCGGATCGACAAGGTCCATAGGCGTGGCCATATCGTCCTGAGTGAGCAGGCGATGACCCATATGGCCAATGTAAGAAACTTCGATGCTGCTCGTACTGGTGAGCTGGCGCTGATACGAAAGGTTCATCGCGTAGGAATAGGGGGTCTTCAAGCTATTGTCGACGCCGAAACAGATGCAGAGGTTACCCAAGGGAAACGTGTCCGGGAAGGTCTCGGTGGCTGGAGATGGAAGATAAAGCTGAGTACCATCCATGGCGGTCGTCGGAATCGAATTGAAGCTGGTCAGCCGAGGAAAGTCGTCCACAGACAATTGATTTGCTGGATTTACGAGCGTGTAGGAAAGACCGAATGCACCGCCGCTTTGGTCGAAGGTTTGGACAAGCTCCTGGCCAAAATGGTCATAATACATTCCAAATCCGCCCCGAATAACTGAACGGTTTGCACTGCCGAAGATCTTGTGAACCCAGCCTTGGTCCGCACTTGGAGACCATGCGAACGAAACAGTGGGTGCAAAATCCTTGGTCTGCCAGTTGAAGTAGCCAGGCTTGCCATACTTGGGGCCAGCAACATCAAATGAGATGTTTGGACTGGCGTTGGAAGGAATCCCCTGGAGCATGTTGATTCCGCGTTGGGCAAACCACTGGCTCATATTGATCGTCGGAGTCACTTGCTGGCCATCGGCCTCCCAAACAGGAGACATTAGCTCGTATCGCAGACCGTAATTAACCGTGAGGCTGGGCCGAAGTTTCCAAGAATCCTGCGCATAGAGATCATATTCGTCAGAATCCCAGTGCCGGGTGACTGGAGAACCCTGGGATTGAAGTGTGCCTGTGCTAGCGCTTAGGTTGTAATTGTATTGAGCATCGTCTTGGGTCACGATACCCATCATGCCAATGAGTGGCCAGTCGTATGAATTATCGAACGCGTCAGCGACACCCGGATATCCGTTGTTCGCGGGATTTAGAGAGCTCTGGGGTACCCCAGCAAAACCACCGGTATCTACCCAATCAGAATTGGTCAGAGCATTGCTGAAAGAGCTATTCAGATTAGAGTCGGAATTGCGAACAATAAAGATGTCTGTGCCAAAGGTCAGTGAGTGATTGCCCTTGGTCCAAGCTACATCGTCCGCAATGTCGTTAACGGGCAACGTGAAATTATCTGTGTAAGTAATTCCCTGATCGAGTCCGCGAATGAAAACCCAGGGTTGATCGCTATCGCCTAGGTTCGCCAAGCTCTGGCGAGTAAGACCCCAACGCAGGTTATTTACCAGGTCCGGACGCAATACTGCGGTATATCCGGCGACGAACCCCTTACTGCGGTCGATGACAGTATTCTCTGGAGGCGTACCGGGCAGGAAAGGCGCCTGAGGATTATTGTCGTTGGCACCGCTTCCGCGCCAGAAGAGAGTTTGGCTGCCAGTGGAGTTAAGCTTGTAATCAAGCCGCGCGACGAGCCAATCATCACGCTCGCTGGATGGGGCAGCGAAACGATACCCGGTATAATTGAAATTGTCGCCGACGGTTTGATCGTTTGGCATTGGATATGAATTGAAGTAGGCCAAAGAAGCGGGGTCCGGCCCGATCCCGTCGGGGTCCATGGCCTTGATCTGTGAGGGACCCAAAGCGTAATAACCGGAAGGGGATGTGTAAGTCTTCCCGCTGACGCCCATGACTGTAGTCGGGTTGGCGCATCCCGAGGCACATTCATACATGATGACGCCGTCGCGTAATGAAGCCGAGGGAATCTCGCGCACCTCACTGTCAGCTTCGCTGAGCCGGTGGCCTTCGTAATTCACGAAGTAGAACAAACGATCCTTCTTGATGGGGCCGCCCAGATCAGCACCCAAAACGTTGCGGACCAAATGGGGCGGCACATTGGGCTGTCCGGTTTCTCCCTCAGTCGCTTTGATGAAATAATCATTCGCCTCGCCTACACCGCTACGATTGAATTCATACAGAGAGCCGTGGAATTGGTTTGTACCGCCTTTCGTAACCAAGGCGACTTGCGCGCCCGCGGAGCGGCCCTGATCAGCTCCATAATTTGACGTGGTAACACGGAATTCTTGCAGGGATTCAATGGGCACGGGCAGCACGGATTGGAACGCACTGCCGCTGTTCTGCTCGTTATCGTCGGTGCCATCCAAGGTGACGTTATTCTGGTCGCTTTTCTCGCCGTTCACCGAACCTTGCCGAGTGTCGTTCATGTTGCTGGTGAAATCGGGCCGATCGGAAGCGTAGACGACTCCCGGCTGTAAACTGAGGAGTTGCACCACGTCGCGCGCCTCGATGGGAAGCTGCTCGAGTTGCGTGGTTCCCATCGTGTTACCTTCGCTAGCGTCGGTGGTATTGAGGAGCGGAGCGCGCTCGGTCACTGTGACGGTCTGCGATGCAGATCCCAATTTCATTTTAACGTTTACGGTAGCCGGCAGGTTCACGAGAAGCTGGATGCCCTTCTGGTCGTACTTTGCAAACCCAGAAGCCTCCACCGTTAGCTCGTACTCACCAGGACTCACCTGAACAAACGTATAGCCGCCCTGTGAATCCGTTGCGGCGGTGCGTCCAAGGTTCGTGCCGGTGTTAATCAAACGAACAGTCGCATTGGGAATTGCGGCACCGCTGGGGTCAGAAATGGAACCCCGGACTGATGTGGTTGCCTGGCCCCAAACAGATGGAACGCACAGCAAAAGCAGCAAAGTGATAGCAATGCCGGATAAGAACAATGAATTACGTCTCATGGCCACCCCCGAGGAAAAAAAGACTAATTAACTCTCTTCACAAGCGACCGCATTTTAAGAATTGCACACTATATACCATAGTTGATTGTTGTCATCAGTCGTTATAAGTAGCTCATTCAAATGGAATTAGATGACATATGGCATTCTGGCGTGACTCCGAAGCTGAACAAGTTCTATTGAAAATAATATTCGCCTCCATTATCTGGAAGCGCAACAGTCTAAGTCGCTCCAGAAGCATCGACGGTCGAGTACCAAGCTAGTGCGAGGGATGGAGGGTTGTAAACGCTCTTGAAACTCACGTCATACAGTCGGTCCCTACGCTCAGTCCCGCGCACTCGCTGCGAACCTCAATTCGACTTTTCGAGCGGTTTCAGCGTTACGCAAAATGAATAGCTTCCGTGGAATCAGTTGGCCGCGATATTTCGATTCCCCACTCACCCTCAAATCCGGCGAGGATTTGACGTCCTGAGTGCAGCGCAGCGCAAGATCGCTGCGTCATGATACGCAGCCTGTGTGTAGTGGGAAGCTTATTGAGGCGTGTTGACGTATTTGCAGACGTCTTTGACGGCGTTGCTCAACAGGACTGTGGACGTGGCGAACACTGCGGTGCCGCCTTTGTGGAACAAGGTAAACCGGTAGTGCTCGGGCCAGCCTCTGGCGTCGAGCATGTAGTCGGATTCTTTGGAATTGAGTGTAATCGTCACGTTGGGGCATTTCTCCTGCAGATTTTTGACAATATCGGCTGAGGGCACGGTCGACGCAGGCGACATGACCAGCTTCAGCGGCGGCCTTGACGGCTGTTTCGCGGTTACGGTGCCAACGATGAGCAACAACAGCGAAGCGCCAAGCATTAGTGTCTTTCTCATTGGTGTTCTCCCTGTACGATTCCCTGTGCAACGTATCGAAAATGCGCGCCAGGCCTCACACTTTTCGACGAATTCCCTTGCAAGATGGTTGCATGCCTGGCACGTGGAATTAACCTTTCCCGCAACGCGCTCGCGGCGCTTTTAACTTCCGTTGTTCGGAGTTAACCTTGTACAAACACGGAACTCGGGTATAAGTCGCGCATGCTGCACCCTGAAACTGACCGCCTCAACGTCATCCACGTCGGCTTTCGGATGTTTTGAACCAGCCTGAGGCAAGAATGAAATGTAGACCGAAGCGTTGGTGCGCCAATTGAAAGCCGCGTCCGTTCAAAATCGAAGGCATAAGGAAGCCATTCTTCACTGTTCCTTTTTGTACAGACTTAGTTTCCACCAGCCACTAGACTCTGTTTCTGGAAATCTCCTGCCTGCGAGAGTTCCGATGCCGATCAGCCGTCACGCTCGCAGGCGCAGTAAAGAACTGATCGATCGCTGGCTTATGAGTGAGCTGCGGAAGACCAAATCTCCCTCGTCGGCACTGATTCTCCTTTACGGCAAGCTCTGAATTACCCACGTTCAGATATGCGAAGCCGGCGAAGGCATCGAAGTGATGATACCCACTTTAGAAAGTAAGCGGAGGACGGTTGGGCACTTGTGAATTGTATCCGACGGCCATTCGCGGTTGTCGCAGGGACGGGGCTAACTGAGGGTTTTAGTAGCGGCTAAAAACTGCACCCGTTCCTACATCGTTCCGGTTCCGAAAGGGAGATTCGATTTTCGCTTGGAGGTAACCATGAAAGGTTTATTAACTGTGGCTTTGATGCTTGCTATCTGGCCGATGTCGAGCGGAAAGAAATACCACATGACGGCCGATAGCAGCGTTCCAGCGGCAAGCGGCGTGGTAGACGTGCAAACGGACAAGAGCAACGGAAACATGAAGTTGGACATAAAAGTGGCCAATCTGGCACAGCCGGCGAATCTTACACCGACGGAGAATGTGTACGTCGTTTGGATTCGCCCCAGCGGCGAAAACGCGCACAAACAGGGAACGCTCGGCGTCGACGGGGATTTGAAGGGCGAATTGAAGGTAATCACTACTTCGAAGAACTTCGACGTTTTCATTACCGCCGAACAAAGCGGCAGTGTGACTGAGCCTTCGGGTATCGAAATCCTGCAAGCGCACGTAAGCCAGTAAGCGCGAAGGGCCGCCCCAAAATCGACTGAAGTTGCTCCCGTGCAGGCTGCAGGATCCTGCCGGAGACGTTTGCTTTACTGGCGGCCTAACTTCCTTCGCCCGTTACGATAGAGGAATTCGTGCGGCACCAGAGCCCTCCTCTCCGAATACACCCTTTGCCCGATTGCTTCTTGGAGTGACGCTCGCTACGCTTGAAACATGCGCAACGTTCCCCCTGATGAGTACAACGGCGCGGTCGCCTACCTCGGACGCCTTGGCTGCCGCATAACGCCAGTCGACAGTTTCACCAGCAGCGATCCCGCAGCGCCAGGCACCCGCGTCGGCAAAAAGACTCTTACTGCGGAGGAGGTTGTCTCTCTCGCGGTCGATAAGGGCTGGGTCTTGCCATAGCTTGGCACGAGCTCAGGGGAAAAACTGGGAACTGCCCATGCGCAGAATTCCTTCAGCCCTCGCTCCCTTTGGCGCACCCACCAAGTTACGAAACCGCCTGCCTCGGTGCGCTTCGTCCTTGACTATCCTGGCCGCACAGGCATAGATTGCCGCAACTCGCTAAAGGGTGGTGTCTACACATGGATATTGAACATAGGCGGGAACCTCGCCACACGTTTTTCGCCTCGGTGGAACTCCTCGAATCCAAGCTCGATACGCGCGTTAACGCGCGTACTGGCGATCTCAGCCTTCACGGCTGTTATGTCGACACCATGAATCCGTTCCCTGCGGGCGCGAATGTCCGCATCACCATTACCCACATGGAGGAGAAATTCATCGCCACCGGCAAGGTCGCTCATTCAAAACCCAACGTCGGCATGGGCATTTCCTTCACCGAAATCGCACCTCAACAGCACACTATCCTCATGAAGTGGCTTTCCGGAGTGCACGGCGACTGAGTGAACGGATTTCTCTAGCCGAGCCACCAAATCGCAACTCCGCATCCCAGCTAAATTGATGTTCTGAAGTTGCCGCTCTCGCGCAGAAGAAGGGCTGAGGTGCAACGCAGATGGAGTTTCCTCAGCCGCCGCCTTTTAGCGCATTCAACAATTTACTTCCGTTCGGACTTCCCAATCCTGTACATGGATCCCACCCCGGCCCGGCGGAATAGGCGCCGTTATTGCCAGCCGTGATGTCACGCATCGTGCTTTCAACGCTCATCGTGTACAGCAATGGATTCATATAGCCTGCATTCTTGCCGAGCGATTGGTTTATCAATGCCACCAGTCCGGCCCATAACGGCGCGACGGCGCTTGTGCCACCAATCACAAGCTGCTGGCCGTCAACCACAACGCTGTAGCCTGTCTCCGGGTCCGCGTCCCCGGCAACATCAGGCACTCCACGACCGGCAAATCCATTCGGCGCTTTGGGTACGCTCGCGTTTGATTGAAACGTCGGAATTCCGAAAAATTCGCTGACTCCACCGCCTGTGGCGCCTTCGTTTTGCGACAAGTCGTTCCATGCTTGCTCACTCGTGATCGTGCTTCCTGAAATTTGCAGCTTTGTTCCTCCGCAGCCCAGCACATACGGACTCGATGCTGGAAAATCTACGGTGGGAGTCCCATTGGATACACCGTCCGACGAACCGTCGTCTCCAGAAGCCGCCAACACGGTCACGCCGAGCGTCGCCGCATCCTGGCATGCCGAATTAAACGAATCCAGCGCCTGCTGTGTCCATGAGCTTTCCGGCCCACCCCAGCTAACTGACACAATCGAAGGTTTCAAGCTGGTGTCGTGGATAGCGGTGGTTAGCGCATCCAAAAACCCTGCATCCGTGTTCGGTGCGAAGTACATGGCAAGCTGCGCGCCCGGCGCGACGGCTCCGGCAACTTCAATGTCCAGATCGACTTCTCCGTCCGGTCCGTTGGGATCTCCCGTGGATGAATTCGTCGCGCCGTCAACAGAGACAGCTGTCACCTTTGGCATTGCGATCCCGAGCCCACTAAAGAATGTTTGCAGATCCTGAGCGTTATATCCGCCTCCCAACTCCACAATTCCGATACATTGCCCGCTTCCATTGGAGCCCGAAGGAAAATCGTACGCATCAGCCACTTGAAGTGGAGAATAGGAAACTGCAGCAGCTCGTGCGCTCACCTTCTTCCGGATGCGAAAATGAGTTTTCGCCTGCGGTCGATTGTCCAGTCCAAAGACGCCCTGGATTACGCCATCCAACTCGGCCGGGATCGTCAGTGCGCCAGTCCGGCAGCGATACGTCCCGTTAGGATGTTCCCAGCGCCCAAGAGTCGTCTCAAAGGCGCCGTTGAACGCCTGCACCGTTCCGGTCAAGAGCACGCTTCGGCGAGGCCGGCTCTCGCTCAATACTTCGAGCCCGTATTGTTCAGCAAATCTGCGAATCGCAACCAAGTCCTGGGGTCGCGCGCCGTGCGTCACAGCGAATTCCTCTCGCGAGAGGTAATTCCGGTTTTCCACGGGGCGCGCCCCCAGCTCATCAATCGCCGGAAAAGGTCTAGTCCCCTCTCCCCGGCGAAGAAACAAAGTGACTTGAATCCGTTCATTTGGATCGGCAGGCCCAACCCTGCGGGCGCCTGGCAGCGCTCTTCGCATGCTTCCTTTCAATTCGATGCGTTCTTTTTGCATTGGCACGATGGTCTCCTGTGGGGCTGGGCCGTTCGGGTGCCCCATGGTAACGCAGCCAAGCTTTCTGGGGTAGGCTCTTTGCCCGATTGACCGCATCCTTCGCACGCTTTACCCTTCATCATGAATATTCTGACAACCGAACAGTTCAACAACGCCGTAGCCTTCCTCAAAAATCGGCATAAAGTCGATCTGTCGCAAGCAGCGCAGCACGGGGAACCTCGGGTCACCGTGGACGGCCAGCTGCTTCAGCGCGCAGATGTGATTCGCATGGCCGAAACGGAAGGGTGGAGTAACAGCTGGAAGCCAACTCCTGCTGCCGCGCCCTGAAGGCCTCGCGATACAGAGTCGCATTGCTCGCTGTGTTCCGGGCGCAGTGACTTCCGCACCTTCGCGATAATCCTAAGAGAGAGGCGGAATGATCCGATTCTTTGCGCAGAACTGGCACAACCTTCTTTGGTCAGCTGTAATTCTTGCAGCGGCCATTATCTTCGCGCTTGCCGTCCATTTTATTGCCTTCTGGCTGCTTCGGCGATTGGCCCGCCGAAAAGGCGCGTTGCTCGATCAATCCCTCGTTAAACGCGGACAGGGACCCTCCCGCTGGATTTTCCCACTGCTTGCCGTCTTAGTTGTTCTGCCTGGGCTTCCCCTTCCTGCGAAGCTGATGTCAGCTCTAGAGCACGTCACGGGCCTTGGCCTCATCGCCGCAATCGCGTGGCTCGTCATCCTAATCAGCGAGATCACCTCCGACGTTCTGGCCGGGCGCTACCGCGTTGATGTTGCCGACAATCTGCTTGCACGGCGCATACAGACGCAGTTTCACATGCTCCATCGCATCGTGGTTGTTCTGGTCAGCATTGTGGCGGTGTCGATCATGTTGATGACATTCCCGGCAATCAAACACATCGGTATGAGTATTCTTGCCTCGGCGGGACTCGCGGGGCTGGTTGTGGGCCTGGCGATGAAAGGCACTCTCTCAAATTTGGTCGCTGGGGTTCAGATCGCCTTCACACAGCCTTTCCGCCTTGAAGACGCGGTAGTTATCGAGGGCGACTGGGGCTGGGTCGAAGAAATCGGTACGATGTACGTTGTGGTCCGCATTTGGGATCTTCGTAGGCTGGTACTTCCTCTCTCTTATTTCCTGGATCACCCCTTTGAGAATTGGACACGGACTAGCGCCGACCTCCTCGGCTACGTTTACCTTAACGTGGACTATACTGTGCCCATCGATGAGCTTCGCGTGGAGTTTCGCCGCATTTGCGAATCAACAAAACTGTGGAAGGGACAGGTGTGCGTTCTTCAGGCCTCCGATGCCACGGAGCATACCGTCCAGATTCGGGCCTTAATGGACGCCCGCAATTCGAATGACGCATGGGACTTACGCTGTTATGTTCGCGAGAAACTCATTCAGTTCCTGCAAGAAAAACATCCAAGAAGTCTTCCGCGCTACCGCGCCCAACTCGAATCCAAGCTCCCTACCGAAAAGCCAGAGGCCTAGCGGAGTTCGCGATGGCGAACGAAGGCGTCAGGGACATAAAATTCGTGCGTGAGCCGCGCAGAGTCGCTCCGCGACTTACGGATTTGCACCCGGCGCATGTTCTTGTTGCGAGGACTCGCCGAGGATGTCGTATTTCACGTCGCCGCCCTTTAGCTTTTCGATGATCAGATGGCTCTTGTCGACGCGGCACTGGACTTCTTCTCCTGCGGAAAAGTCCTGTTTTTTGGAATGATTCGTGACTTTGTAGATCGTCGATTCAATTTGCACCTGGTAGACGACTTCGTCTTTCGGCGGATGCTTCGGGTTCTTGGCCCGCTGCCCGGTGTCAAAAGCCAGGATCTTTCCGGATTGATAATCACGCGGATCGGCGAACACCGGAACAGATGAAACCGCAGCCAGGCAAAAAATCGCGAGGGTTCTCATATACTTTCTTTTAGCTTGCGCCGATGGCGAGGTCAACATCTACAACAGTGTGGTCAACAAAGAGTACACATCGGACGAAGGCAAGTGCGCTTGGCGAAATACCCGCGGAACATTTCTGCTATTCTTTCGTGCGTGCGCCGCGCACTGATCTTCTTCATGTTCTCTATTGGGGCCTTCTCGCTCGCAGCCGCGTGCGCGTTGATGCCATTTCCAAAGGTCGCCGCACAAGCTCAGCAGTCTCCGGCGCAACAGTCTCCCGCGCAACCGGCGGGACAATCCCCCGCGTCGCCCCAACCGGCTTCGACGCTGCGCACCATTGTCATCGACCCCGGCCATGGCGGCGAAGACACAGGGGCCCGCGGGCCCAGCGGGGTGGCGGAGAAAGACATCGTTATCGAATTCGCGCAAACGGTTGCGAGCTCACTACGCGCACAAGGATTTGAAGTTGTGATGACGCGCCTCGGCGATACGGATCCCTCTCTCGACGATCGCGCCACAGTCGTAAACGCGCAAACGAATGCCATTTTTATCAGTTTGCATGTGGGCTCATCCGGACTTGTGGGCACCGTACGAACGTATACGTATCGATTCCCAGCAACACCGCAATTTGCGCCACCCAGCGCGCAGGGCGCGAACTTAGCCGCCCCCCAGCCAGCCGCGCCCCCGCCGGGATTCCTGCTCTGGAGCGAAGCACAGAAGCCATTCTTGGCGCAGAGCGTGAAGTTAGGGGACTTGATTCAGGTCGAGCTCGCGCAGAAATTCAAAGGCTCCCCGGAAATTTCCAGCAGCGTACCGGTCGCCGTGTTGCGCTCAGTGGCCGCGCCGGCCGTGGCCGTCGAGATTTCGAGCGTCGCTGCCAATCAGCAACAACTGGAATCAATGAGCACTGATTTGGCTTACAGCATCGCGCGCGCAGTGGCTGCTTACAAAACCGTCTATCCGCCGGGAGGAAAATGATGACCCGGCAAGTACAGGTGATTCTGATTTTCGTTCTGCTGGCGGTTCTGGTTGGGCTGTTTTCCCTGCGCGCATTGCACCGCGGGGTTGCGCGGACCGAGCCCGCGCGTGCCATCGAAGAGCAGGAGCGCCGCGAAGTGATTGCACCGCCGGTTTCCGCGCCCACTGATGTAAAGGCAAGCGTCCAGATTTTCTGGATTTCGCCGACAGCATCCGATCAGCTTGCGCCAGTGACTGTGCAATTGCCGCTCTCTGCAGATCCCGTGGAACGCGCCAAGCAATTGATTGACGCGCTTATTGCCGGCCCGCCCACTCCGGCACAACGCACCTTGCCTGAGGGCGCGACGCTCCTCGATTTGTACATTTTGCCTGACGGAACAGCGATTGCCGATTTTTCAGACGAGCTCGCATCGGAGATGCCTTCAGGAATCTTGAGCGAATGGATGGCGGTGAGTTCCGTTGCGCAAACGCTCGGCGCGAATGTGCCCTCTATTGCGCGACTGAAGATTCTCGTGCACGGCCACGAAACGGAAACGCTCGCGGGCCACATCGACATATCCGATTTCGTTGACGTTCATTCTCCAACCACATCGCCGTTGCCGATTGCATCGTCCAAGTAGCGCGTCAAGACGTCTGGGCCTGCCAGCTCACCCAAAATCCGGCGGCCAGCGATTGACAGACTCCCATGCGCCCGTCACACTGATGCAGCATCATTCAGAACAGGCTTTGCCTGGCGAGGGAATTTGCGATCCGATAGACGAGCGGCGAATGAATTGCGGCCGGTCAAGCTGACGCCGGACTTTGTCTCCACAGCGGAAGGCAGCGTGCTCATTGAGGCCGGGAGGACGCGCGTCGTCGCAACGGCTACGATCGAAGACGGTGTGCCGCATTTCTTGAAGGGGCAAGGCAAGGGCTGGGTGACCAGCGAGTATGGCATGCTACCGCGGGCGACCGACCGCCGAACTCCCCGCGAGGCTGCGCGCGGAAAGCAGTCGGGGCGCACTCAGGAGATTCAGCGGCTGATTGGGCGTGCCTTGCGCTCGATAACCGACCTCGAAGCGCTTGGCGAACGCACCGTGTGGATTGACTGCGACGTCATCGAGGCCGACGGCGGGACGCGGACCGCCTCGATCTCCGGCGCGTTTGTGGCGCTCGCTCTGGCATTTGAGCGCATGAAAGCGGCCGGAATTTTACCGAGAATCCCGCTCATGGATTCGGTAGCGGCCGTAAGCGTTGGAATCGTGAAAGACGAGTTGCTGCTCGACCTTGCCTACGAAGAGGATTCCCAAGCACAGGTTGACATGAACGTGGTGATGACCGGCACGGGCCAGTTGGTCGAGGTCCAAGCAACGGCTGAGGGGCGGCCATTCTCTTCCGATGAGTTGCAACAGCTTCTCCGATTGGCTGGCACCGGAATCCGCCACTTAAGCGAAGTGCAGCAGGAATTGCTGCATCTGAATTTTCGCGCTCATGCGCGTTAAGCTGCTGTTGGCTTCCTCAAACGCGGGCAAGTTTCGCGAATACGGCGCGCTCGCCGCTGAGTTCGCCAGCGAAGTTGCCATCGATCTGCTGCCTGGTTTTTCCGAATTCCCTGCGTTTCCCGAAGATGCTCCTACCTTTGCGGAAAACGCTGCGGGAAAAGCCCTGCACTATAGCCGATTCGCGAACGAAATTGTTTTTGCGGACGACTCAGGACTCGTAGTCGAATCGCTTGGCGGCGCGCCGGGGGTTCATTCGGCGCGATATGCGGGAGAAAATGCAAATGATGCCGAGCGCAACGCGAAGTTGCTCGCGGCTATGCACGAAAAATCCGGCGAGGCAAGGAAGGCAAAGTTCGTGTGCGTCATCGCCGCTGCAAAACAAGGCAAGATGCTGACGGTGGTGTCGGACTCCGTCGAGGGCACCATTGCGAATGAGCCTCGCGGCAGTAATGGATTTGGCTATGATCCTTTGTTTTATTTTGCGCCACACAAGAAGGCGTTCGGCGAACTGACCGAAGCAGAAAAAAATCAGGTTAGCCACAGAGGAAAGGCGTTCCGCAGACTTCACGACGCGCTAATTTCGATGGCGGCGCCCGATCTCGAATCTCCCTTAGAGCGAAAACTGTAGAATCCGCACGATTCCCTGCTGAATCTAAGTTTAGGTTGCCGAAGCACCCTCGAGGGGGTAAAAAGGTACCCCGCCCAGGAGTTCCCATGGCTACAGCGAAAATGGCTCCGGAGTCCCTCCAGCCGCTGTTGGATCGCCTGGAGGATGCGCGGAAACGAACCGATGCTCTCTTCGCGTTGCTTCGGCCGGAAGCGCTCTACGAACGCCCCATACCCGAGCGCCACAGGCTGGTTTTTTATTTGGGCCATCTCGAAGCGTTCGATTGGAACCTGATCGCGCGCGATGCCCTGAACTATCCGAGCTTTCATCCCGAATACGAAAAGCTCTTCGCCTTTGGCATCGACCCCGTCGATGGCCAGCTTCCCCATGATGTGCCGGTCGATTGGCCGGTGGTCGAAGAAATTCGCGCCTACAACGAACGTTTGCGCGAACGGATCGACACCGCGCTGCGAGAGCCCTTGAACAAGCTCCCGAATACCATCGCCAGCGGAACTCTGCTGCACGTAGCAATTGAACACCGCTTGATGCACGCGGAAACCCTGGCCTACCTAATGCACCATTTGCATCACGATCAGAAGAATGCTCCCGAAAATTATAAAACGGCCGTAAAAGACGATGCTCCTTTCGCGCAAGGCGTGGCCTCCATACCCGCCGGCACAGCGACCCTCGGCATGCGGCGCGATAGCGGGCGTTTCGGCTGGGACAACGAATTCGAAGAAAATCGGGCCCGCGTTCCGAAGTTTCGTATCAGCGCGTACCCGGTGACCAATGGCGAATTCTTGGAGTTCGTGAACGCCAGCGGATATGAAAATGAGCAGCTTTGGCCTGCAGAAGACTGGGTGTGGAAGAATTCCACCAGAATTTCCCATCCACACTTTTGGGAGAAAGATGGTCAAGGTTGGAGATATCGCGGAATGTTCCAGAGCCTGCCGCTTCCGCTCGATTGGCCCGTTTATGTTAGCTACGCGGAAGCATCGGCTTACGCGCGCTGGAAAAACCGATCGCTGCCCACTGAAGCGCAGTGGCACCGCGCCGCATTTGGCACGTCCGCGGAAAGCGAATGCGCGTATCACTGGGGCGACGTCGAGCCAAGCACGGAACGCGGCAATTTTGACTTCGCGCGATGGGATCCTGCGCCTGTCAATGCACATCCCGCGGGACAAAGCGCGTTCGGCGTTCACGATCTTCTTGGCAATGGATGGGAGTGGACTTCGACTCCTTTTGCGCCCTTCCCAGGATTTGACGCTTTTCCTTTCTATCCGGGGTACTCCGCGAATTTCTTCGACGGAAAGCACTTCGTGATGAAGGGCGGCTCGCCGCGCACCGCCGCATGCATGCTGCGGCGCTCGTTCCGAAACTGGTTCCAGCCCCATTACCCCTACGTCTACGCAAAATTCCGAACGGTGGAGGAATAATCCATGGCCAGTCCCGCAAAACTGTACACGCATGGCGTGTCTGGAAATGCCCGTGCGGATTTCGCAGCGGACATCCGCGCTGGGCTGACGAAGCACGGACAGAAGGAGCTGCCATCAAAATATTTGTACGATGAGGTAGGTTCGGCGCTATTTGAGGTCATCACGCTTTTGCCCGAATACGGCTTGTTCCGAGCGGGAGCGCGCCTGCTGAAACGCCACGCGGAAGAAATCATTGACCGGTTGCCTTCCCCGGTCGCCGTGGCTGAGTTGGGCTCAGGAAGCGGTGCGAAGACTCGCTGGATTCTCGAAGCCCTGTCTCGGCGGCAGCCCGTCACTTACTATCCCATCGACATTTCGCGTACGGCGCTTTCCCGTTGCTGGCAGGAACTGGGCCGCATTGATTCGGTGAGCATCGTCGGCTTCGAGCGCGCTTATCTGGACGGGCTTCTCGACGTAGCCTCGCGCCGCAAATCGGGCGAACGACTGCTCGTGCTTTTTCTCGGAAGCACCATCGGCAACTTCGACCGGCCCGCTGCAGCAGAATTCCTGCGCGAAGTGCGCCACATTTTGCATCCCGCTGACGCGTTGCTGCTGGCGACCGACCTTGAGAAATCGGAGAGCGAGCTTCTGCTCGCTTACGATGATCCGGCAGGCGTAACCGCGGCGTTCAATCTCAATTTGCTGGCGCGTATCAATCGCGAGCTCGATGCGGATTTCGACCTGGCGTCCTTCGAGCACCAGGCGCGCTACAACCCGGAGCAACGGCGCGTCGAAATGCACCTGCGGTCGACGCGCAGGCACACCGTCCGTATTTCCGGTGCCTCGCTGGACGTAACCCTCGAGAGTGGTGAGACCATCTGGACTGAGAGTTCTCACAAGTATCGCTGCGACGAAGCCGCGAAAATGGGGTCGACAGCCGGTTTTCGCTGCGAAGCGCAGTGGGTAGATGCGGAATGGCCTTACGCTCAAAGCCTGTTTTTGGCCGAATGATCGTCGATCTATAAAAAGAATCCCGGGCTTGCTGGGGTGAACAAGCCCGAGATTGGGGGGGCACTGAGGCTGGGCCGGAAGATCATTGTTTAGGCGCGCGCAATCACCAATTCATCGAACGCGCCCACATCATGAATCGCAAAGCTTCTCTGTAAAGCAAACCCGTCAATATTCCGCAGAATCCAGCAATCCACGGCCAGGCATTTTCAGCGATGCCGCACGGAACGGCTTTCACCGCCGCGTCGACCGCCGGTCGCATTGCCCGCGCTTTTGCAGAATCGTTCATCGCACCTTGCTCGGCTACTGCACCATGACCATCGGAGTATCCTGCTCAATCGCCACGATCATGGACTTGAAAATATCGACGTCCCAGTTTTCCGCAATCCGCAGGCGCAGCACGCTGCCTGTCTCGCTGACCAAACGGCCCCGTACCGGCACGCGAAGATTGCCCGCGACTACCCGGAGAATCACCGACTGGCCCATCCAGACCGTGTAACTACCTTCCATAGCCCGCCTCCCTTACCTGGAGTTGTTGTGTGGCAGTTGCTAGTCTGGCCGTCGGGGTCGCTCGGACAAATGGTACGGGGGACCAATTCGGGTAGGAGCAAAGTACTAAGCGGAAACATGACTGCGCAGGCGGCCGCGCAAGTCCTGCTTTTCTGTTATGTTAGTCGGGCAGTTTCGGCTAGGGTGGATCGCGGTTTCAAGGCAGCTGGCGCGGAAATCACGCACTTGCGGATACTTAATGGCCATGAATTTCACAGTGATTCCTTGGCAAGGGCTAATTCATAAACTCTACAACGTCCAGGATCTCGTGCAATCGGGCGGCTCTTTCCTGGTTTGCTCGATCATATTCGTGGAAACGGGGCTCTTTTTCGGCTTTTTTCTCCCGGGCGATTCCTTGTTGGTGACGGCGGGCGTGTTTGCCGGGGCAGGTCGCGTTGGGTTGGCATGGCTGCTATTTCCCGCATGCCTGTGCGCCATCGCTGGCGATCAGTTGGGCTATTTTATCGGCCGCAAAGCCGGCGAGAGCCTCTACCGCCGGGAAGATTCGCGATTCTTCAAGAAAAAGCATTTGCAGCGCGCGCACGAGTTCTACGAAAAGCACGGACCAAAGGCAATTATCATTGCTCGCTTCGTGCCCATCATACGGACGTTTTGCCCTCCAGTGGCGGGCGCTTCACAAATGCGCTATTCGCGATACTTGATCTTTGACATCTTTGGGGGGGTCCTGTGGGTTTGTAGTATGGTTCTGGCGGGGTACACGCTCGGCAAGAAAATCCCTAACATACAGAGCCGTATCCATTGGGTCATCGCCGTAGTGATCGTGCTATCACTCCTGCCCGCAGCCCTCGAGGGGCTGAAAATGCTCAAGCACAAGCGGCTGTCCGCGTAGGCCGTCGCCCAGGTCATAGCCCTAAGGACGGGGTGGCGGACTCAATCTCTACGCAAAATGCAAAAGGGGAACCTTTGCGGTTCCCCTTTTTGCTATTTTCCTGAGGCCCGGTTGGCGTCGCTCGGGCGCCTGGGGGCTCGCACCGCAAGAGCGGTGTGAATGTCATCAGGATTCTTGGCCCGGCGGATTCATACCACGTCTCCTCCGTATTCCAAGTCTTCCCTTCCCTCATACTCCGTCATGGAATCGAGCGCAATAGGGCTTTCGCCTACGGGAATATCCGGTGGCTGGAACCTGTGGAAAAGTCCGTAGATACCATTCGTGACGAAGCCGAACCACTATGCTAGCGGACAAAAAGCCCTTCGCGAAGCTGATCGCGCCCCACGAAGGTCTTGGCAGAACGGAAGCGGCCAAAAAGATTCAGGATTTCACGATTCTGGAACGGGCGATCGTGCGCGACCACGGGACCAATAGGAATGGTTTCGATGGTCTGATTATCGACGATGCGGTAACGGTATAATCCCTCCGGCTTGCTGTGAAAAATCGCCAGAACGGCTCCGCCGGGCTTCACGATATCGTAAAGACGGTCCGCGATCTTAGGAAGCATCTCAGAGCCGAGGTGGTCGAAAATATCCCACAGCAGCACCGCATTAAATCCCTCTTCCGGATATTGCAATGAGTGATCGAGGAAGCGTTCCGCAATTTGACCGGGTGAAAGCGGCTCATAAAAATCGCTCTGCTCCTCAACGCGCTGTCTTTCATTCTCCGCGATGCGAAACTCGTTCCATGAACGCACTAGGTCGTCGGTGGTCACGCGGAATCCGCGCTCGATGAAAAAATTCAGAGTGGCCTGTGAGACCGAACCAAGATCGAGAAGGCGTCCGTTTTCGACGTCGCTCAGGAGCCACAAGAAATCCTTCAACCCATTTGAAACGCGAAAATTCGGTGAACTGTGGCTGGCGGCGGCCTTGACAGCGGGGGCAGACTGCGGTTTTCGCGATGGCACTGCCGCCGTTGTGCTGCCCAGCCGGGATTTCCCCATGAAATTCATCGACTACCGCGAACTCCGCTGTGTTTCCAGGGCGACCGGTGAGATCGCCTCCGTCTCGACCGAAGATGGCTCACGCGAAATAAAAGCTGGAGGGTTTCGCTTATTCTGGCGCTCGTGCGCGTCCGCGGCTGGCCCCATTTCCACGCGTCCATTGAACCGTGCGCCATCCTCGATGGCAATGCGCGGCGCCTCAAGATCGCCAACGACCTGGCACGAGCTGCCGAGCGAAACACGTTCGCGTCCGCGAAGATCACCTTCCACCCGCCCATGGACGAGAATCTCAGAAGCTTCAATATCCGCCTGAACATGCCCGGATTGGCCGACCGTCAGCCGCGAGTCGCCCAGTCGAATGCTTCCCTGTACGTCGCCGTCGATGAGCAGGTCACCCTTGCCCGTCAATTCGCCCTTGATGCAGATTCCACGGGTCAAAACGGCCGCATCGGAAGACGGAATCTGAGCGACCAACGGCTGCGATGGCGAAGCTGGCAAACTTCCGGAAGGAAACGCAGGCTTCTGACTCGGAGGAGCATACGCTGAATCACGGGCGGCCGGAGTAACGGGAGAAGATGGCTTCGCTTCAGGCTGTTTCCGCCACATGGGAAACCTCCAACTCGGTGAGATGGTCGCGACAACTCGAACCAACGCACAGGCGATACTAGCAGTTCGAGGACTATATTACAGGGCCCAGCAGATGTAAACCAAGCATAAATCCAAGCGAGATTTCGCGAAAGGAACGTCCAGGCGAAGATCCCGTGAGCAGAGCAGCATTGGGGCTGAGGTCTTGATGATGCACTTCCCAAAACGCGACAAACATCCCCACAAATTCATGGAAGAAAGTTTTCATGCCAATGCGTGTCCTCCACCACGAATCGGGATCGTAATCGTGGTCCGGTGCGGCCTCAACCAGCACATGAGTATCTGGCGGAAAGACATGGTCGCAAAGATAGCGCGTGCGCCGCGTGTGATAGTTTGAAGTGACAATCATCACTCGTTTCCAGCCGTGCTGTTCTGCGAATCCGCGAATGCCTTTCAATTCCTCCAGCGTATCGGTAGCGTCGTGCGCAAACGGGATGATCGCTTGGCGCGGAACTCCTCGCGCCTCCAGGTCCCGCTGCATCAAATCCGCGATGCTTATGTAGGGGCGCAGCCACCGGCCGCTGGCCACGATTCGCGGCGCCCATCCATCATGGTAAAGGTCCGCAGCGCGCGTTGCGCGGTCGGCAGTAAAGTCGTCGTCACTTAGGATCACAATCACATCCGAGGTTGCAGGAGCATCGGATTTTATCCAAAAATTGCCTACCAATCGGAGCAGCGGCCCGTGCGCAAGATACACAAGAGCAAATAGGATCACCAGAATGACCAGCACAATGAGCTTGGCGATAATGCCACCGCGCTGGTGTGTCCGCGGAAAGTCCAGGTCACATGCTCCGTTCATGAGCCGGGGTTGACCTGACGCAATCGCTCCGCGGCTTGCTCAGGAAGGAGGCTATTGAAATACACTTCTTTAATGACGTATGACTTTTCGTTTGTGGGAACGAGCGGCATAATTTCGATGTGCCAGTGATAGTCATCGGCGATGGTGCGCCAGTATTCGCTCAATTCGCCTTTCGTCTGCAGCGAATTCGGCGAAGTATGCACAACCATGTGGTATCCCTGAGAGATGGCCGGGAGCCGCCGCAACAAACGCGCGAGAAGCGCGCCCAAAGAACGAAAATCCTCTGCGCCCGGCGCCTCGAATTCATGATTGTGATGGCGCGGCATGATCCATGCCTCAAATGGCACGCGCGAAGCGTACGGGCAGAACGCCACATAGTTCCCCTGTGAATCAACCACGCGCTTCTCCTGTTTTTCCTCCTGTCGCAGGATATCGCAGAAAACGCAGCGCTCGCGCTCGCGAAACCATTCGCGCGCCGCGCGCAACTCGTAAAGCACTCGCCGAGGAACAAACGTGGTGGCCGTAATCTGAGAATGCGAGTGGGGCCATTCCTGGCCGGAGTTTGAACCTTGATTCTTAAACACGGTCACGTATTTGAAGCGCGGGTCGCGTTTCAGATCGGTAATGCGCCGCGCATACGCCTCCAAAACCAGCGCGACATGCTCGGGGCTCTCCCCGGCAATACCGCTCTCATGGTTCGGCGTATCAACAACAATTTCGTGCGCCCCCACGCTGCTCATCCGGTCATAGATTCCCTCGGCGGACCGCCCTGGGTCACCTTCGATTCGATACAAGGGACGAAAATGCGGGAAAACGCGCACCTGCCATGGCCCTTGCGCGGGAAACTGCAGAATGGTGCGCGTGTCGCCTTCGTTTTCGGGGCATAACGGACACGGTTGCTGCGGAAGTTCACCCAGCTCCGTATGTCCAACCACGACCCAACTTCTCGTGATCGGGTCTTTTCGCAGTTCCATGAATTCGATACCCCAAGAAAGGGACGTCCGAATTTATACCCCAGCGCGAAGACCGGGGCAAGACGGCGATTACGCGCCCGTGCGGCGATGCGCGGCGGGTACTCGTGCTATTCTGATGCGCGATGACCGACGTTGGCGAAACGAGCCCTCAAGCTGCACTCGACGAAAGACACATGCGATTGGCCCTCGAAGACGCGTTTATGGCGGCGCAGTCCGAAGAAGTGCCCGTGGGCTGTCTGATCACCCGGGGCGAACACGTGATTTCGCGAGCCGCGAACCGCACCATTGCCGATTGCGATCCCACCGCTCATGCAGAAATCGTCGCGTTGCGCGCGGCCGCTGCGGCTATGGGAAATCACCGGCTATCGGGAATTACCCTGTATGTAACCGTCGAACCTTGCCCAATGTGCGCGGGGGCAATGCTGCAAGCGCGCGTCGATCGGCTCGTATATGGCGCGGATGACCCTAAAGGCGGCGCGGTGCGCTCATGCTTCGCTGTATTCGATCATCCGCGAGTGAATCATCGCATCGCCGTCACTTCCGGCGTGCTTGCCGAGGAGGCTGCGGCCCTTCTGCGGCATTTCTTTGGAGCCCGCAGGCAGAGGCAAGCAATACAGCATTACTAGAATTCGTGAGTTGAACACAGCCGGCAAAGCGACTATACTGCGCGGTCTGCGCGAAACAATCGTTTCAAAAGCTAGCGGCAAACGGCGAAGGAGAGGCGTTTTCATGAAGATTCGCGAGAAGGCTATGTACTGTGCATTTGCGCTCTTGGTAATCAGCCTGGCTGTGACGTTTGTGCCCTTGGCCGCACAGGCGCAAGATTCCTCGGACCAGATGACTGCGGCCACAAGCCAGCAATCCTCTGCGGCACGCAGCAAAGATGGCAAGAAGCTCTTCGGCACGCGCGAAGCGTTGCGCATCGCGCGCGTCTTCTCTCCGCGAATCTCTCCCGACGGCTCGACCGTCGCTTATCTCGTCTCCTCGGTGAAAATGGAAAAGGATGAACCAGGAAAATCCGTGACGCATCTATGGATCGTTCCGGCCGCCGGTCCCGCGAGCGCCGCGCGCCAGTACACTCGCGGCGATAAGAGCGTCTCCGACATCGCCTGGTCGCCCGACGGCAAAATCCTAGCCTTCACTATGGCTGGCGAAGACGAGAAAAGCGGCCCGCAAGTCTGGTTCATGTACGCGGACGGCGGCGAGCCGTGGCAAGTGACCAAGCACAAATCCGGCGTGCGCGGTTTTGAATTCTCGCCCGACGGCAAAACGCTTCTCCTGGTCGCCACCTCCGCTCCGAACGCAGACGCAGAGAAGCGCGAGAAGCTTCATGACGACGCGGTCGTCGTCGACCACGATTTCAAATTGGCGCAGCTCTGGACCTGGAACATTGCCTCTGGCGACGAAGTACAGATTACCAAGGGTGACTTCACCGTCAGCGATCCGCACTGGTCTCCGGATGGCTCGCACATCACCTTCACCACGAATCCTACACCGCTGCTCGACGACATCAGTTTGCAAACTGCCAGGGTACTCGACGTCGCCAGCGGCCAGCAGCGCAAGCTCGTCGACAGCACGGAATATACGCACACCGCGAGATGGTCGCCGGATGGCAAGTGGATCGCCTATCTCAGCGACCGCGGAATGATCAATCAGGTAAATCTGTCCGTGGTCAGCGCCGACGGCGGCGACCCACGGAAATTGACCAGCTCGTTTGAATTGAATGCCGGCACGCCCGTCTGGTCGCCTGACGGTAAAACAATTTATTTCAGCACGGAAACCCGCGAGTCAGTCGATGTCTTCGCGGCGGATGTTGTCGCCGGAACAGTCCGGCAACTGACCGACAAACCCGCGGTGATCAGCCTCGATGAGATCAGCGCGAACGGACAAACCGCCGTCGGCACATGGACCGATCCAAGCCATCCCACCGAAGTTTTCCGCTCCGACCTCGGCTTTGATTCCATTACGCCCATCACCAGCCAGAATGCCTGGCTCGCCGACTATGCCTTGGGCGACACAGAAGTTGTGCGGTGGAAGAGCAGCAAAGACGGAATGGAAATTGACGGCGTCCTCACCAAGCCCGTCGATTTCGATTCCTCGCGCAAGTATCCCTTCCTGCTGAATCCGCACGGCGGTCCGACGGGAGCGTCGCCGCTCTCGTTCAATCCGCAGGAGCAGATCATGGCGGCAAATGGCTACTTGCTCCTCGAGCCGAATTTCCGCGGCTCTTCCGGACGCGGCGAAAAATTTGCCATGGCCAACCAAAACGACTGGGGCGGCGGAGATTACCGGGACGACATGAGCGGCGTTCAAGCTATCGTGGATAAAGGCTGGGCAGATCCAAATCGCATGGGCGCGTTCGGCTGGTCCTATGGCGGCTTCATGACCTTCTGGATCGATACGCAAACCGACCGCTTCAAGGCCATCTCACCCGGCGCTGGCTTGCCCGATCTTTACTCGATGTATTCCCAGACGGACATTCATCGCTACCTCACGAACTTCTTCGACATGAAATCACCGTGGGATAATTTCCAGGAGTATTGGGACCATTCGCCCATGAAATACGTGGAGAACGTTAAGACCCCAACAATGATTCTCCACGGCATAGCGGATACGCGCGTCCCTATCCCGCAAGCGGAGGAATTCTATCGCGCCCTCACCGAGCGGCATATTCCGGTTGAGTTCGTCACCTATCCGCGCGAGAACCACGGATTCGTCGAGCCGCGCCACATTCAGGACCGCTACCAGCGCTACCTGGTTTTCTTCGGCAAATACTTGGACAATCCTCCGGTTACAGAACCGAAGGATGTCCTAGATCGCATGGCGAAGGATTTGCCGCAGGGAAATTCGTCTTCACAAACGCAGACCGCAGCGGGTAGGGAGCAACGCTAACGACCGTGCGCTCGGGCCGTTTCTGAGGATAGCAAACGGCCAAGCGCTTGGCGTTGTCCCTTCTTCGTCGCTCTGGTAATCTTTTTCCTACGCAACTGACGCGGAGAGGTGTCTGAGCGGTTGAAAGAGCCCGCCTCGAAAGCGGGTAGCCTGGCAAAACCGGGCTCGTGGGTTCAAATCCCACCCTCTCCGCCATTGCTTTATTTTCAATGGTTTAGGGTCCTTCCTAAAACGCTTCCCTAAGACATCCTCAATTCGCCTGAAAAGTCCGCTCGCGCGTATTAAGCATAGAGGACCAGCCACCATGGGAATTTCAAGAACACGAAGGGCTCCGCGCAAAGTTCAGTCATTTGCCAGACAGCCCCAGCAGGATCACGCTGGCAGCAGCAGCCAAAAAATATTTTTCCAACTGCGAAGCCTAAAGTCTTGATGCCGGGAGCATCCGCAAGTATCGGGCCGCGGTTGATCCGTTCGTTGAGCATTGCGGCGCCTTTGCCTAAGTCGATCAGGCCAGGGAGAG
>JBAQYT010000212.1:0-3686 GCA_049787175.1 Candidatus Acidiferrales bacterium
TCCGGCTGGGCCAAGGCCACATCCTCACGCATCGATGAAATCGATCCTGATGCGCTGGCGGAACGCGCCAGCAAGAAATCGGCGGATTCGCGTTCGCCTCGTGAAGTTCCTGCGGGCCAGTACACCACGATTCTCGAGCCGCCCGCGGTACTCGATTTGGTGGGGTTTTTGTTTTATGACTTTGCGGGAACCTGCGTGCGCGACCAGCGCTCGTGCTTTACGGGCCGCATGGGCCAAAAACTATTCGGCGAAAATATTTCCGTCTGGGACGACGTGTACCATCCGCTGCAACTTGGCCCGTCCTTCGACGGTGAAGGTGTGCCGCGCCAGCGCGTCGCTCTGGTTGAAGAGGGCGTTCCCGTCAATCTTGTGTATTCCCGTGCCACGGCAAAACAGATGAAAGCAAAGCCCACCGGCCACGGATTTTCTTTGCCGTCCGAAGACGGCGAAGCGCCTTTCAATCTCGTCTTTTCCGGTGGGAGCGCTTCGACCGAAGAGATGATTCGCTCCACCGAGCGCGGTTTGCTCATCACGCGGCTGTGGTACATCCGCGAAGTCGATCCGTACAAGAAAGTTCTCACCGGCATGACGCGCGACGGCACATTTCTGGTCGAAAACGGCCGCGTCACCGGCGCAGTGCGAAATTTCCGGTTCAACCAGAGCATCATCGACATGCTCTCAAACGTCGAAATGATGGGGCCTGCCGTGCGTGCGTCGGGCGAAGAGTCCTTCGACATGGTTGTCCCCGCAATGAAGGTCCGCGATTTTCACTTCAGCGAAGTCACTAAATTTTGATAGCCCGGTTTCTTATTGCGGCTTGGTGAATTGCAGGCTGGCAATGGCCTGCGCAATGACGTTCTCCTGGATTTGCACTAAGTCGGAATTCGCCACCGTCACGCCAAAAATGGTAAAGATATTTTCTCCCCGCCTCAGCAGGACCACAGTTCCTGACCACGATTGATTGTTGGCCACTCCGTGGAAGTGATATTCGTAGGCGTGCAGCCCCGCAACCGTTGTTTCGCGCAACGGGCCAGGCTGAAAAGCGTCGAACGATTCTCCCAGCCGTTCATTGGTCGTGGCCGCATGGACCGTCAATGAGTCACTCGACGTTTCAAGCCCGACGAGAAGATATGTGGTGTGATCGACGGTGCCGAGCGCGGCAATCGACCCCGGAAGAGCGGCGCGCGCGCCGTCGATCATCTCCCAGTCGGGTGGTTTGTAGATTTGGAAGCCGTAGGTTTCGTTGATGTAGAGATTGCCTTGCACCTCTTCGCGCATGGATGCAGGTGTTGAATCGGCGGGCGCTACGGAGGCAGAGGCTGCGGGCGCGCCGGCTGTTGGTGCGGGCGGCATTTTCGGCGCCGATCCGGCTGCGGCAGAATTGCCGGTTGGCGCCGCGACTTCTTGCGTGTGATTTGGGTCGATTGCAGCCGCCGTGATGTTCGCGGCATTCGGAACGCGTCCAGTAGAAGTGGATTTCGACGATTCGGTTTTCGCGCCGAGTTTCGGTTGTGCGGAATCCTCGTGTTTAGTCTCGGCAGGGGCAGCTTTGTGTTCCGCTGTTTTGCTTGGCGTGGATGGCTGCGCTTCGGAATTCGAGACAGTGATGGAGGCGACCGAACCGCGATCGACCAGCGCGTACCCATAACTCGTTTTAACGCGGAACGAATTGCCTTGATAGCCGACAATCGTGCCGGTGATCTTGGTTCCGTCCTTCAGGTGAAGTTCATCGGCGCGCGCCGCGAAGACTGACACGAAAAGCAAAGCGAGAAATACGCCGGCGAGTTTCATTGGTTTGAGTATGGCAACGGATTCCTCAGCGAACAAGTTCCCGGTTGCGTGCGGTGTCGGTTTGGTCAGGGGAGGCTTGCGAAAGGGAACTAAACGTAAAGCGCTAGCCCGAGCAAAAGGCCGAAGGTCAGCACTCCCGCCAACACAAGCAGAGTGCGCACGCTTTTCTTGCGCACAGAGACGACGATGACTGCGAGTCCGCAGAGAAGAAAGGCGGATTGGGGCCAGAACGACGGCGAGCCGAACCCGGCTTGCAGTTCGCTGACCGTATGCGCGTAAAGGACGGAGCCCATGGAAGTGAAGCTGGTAAGGCTGGCGGCGGCAATGCCCGCCAAGGCTAGGCCGCCAACCCATTGAGGTAAGCCCGATTCGCGCTCAATATCGCGCCAATCCCACCAAGTAAGTCCAACCACCAGCGCAACGATGAAGATCGCAAACAGAGCCATTAAGCCGCCTGGATGACCACTGCGGTAAAAGCAATTCAGTGTCCAGGGAGGCAAAGTACTATAAGTCATTGTATCTGACTGTATCTACATATGTTAACGGGAATTCGGGATCCCCCGTATCGGCGCAGGAACCGAAGTTTTGCACATTTTGGGACGCCAATTCATAAGGGCTGTGATTTTTGTTGCACATTTGACACGGACGAACTCCGAGAGTGCCGCCCACTTTTGTTACGATAGGGTTTATGACGCCGCCATGGATCATTGGGCATCGGGGCGCACCTGGATACGCCCCCGAGAATACGATGGCATCGTTCCGCCGGGCGGTGGAGCTCGGCGCGGCGTTTATCGAGACCGATTTGCGGCTTTCGCACGACGCGCGGTTCGTGGCGATGCACGACGCGACGCTCGATCGCACTTCGAACGGGCGCGGGCTGGTGCGCGATTTTACGCTGGCGCAGTTGCGTGAGCTGGATGCGGGCTCGTGGTTCGCACCCGAGTTTGCGGGAGAGAAAATTCCGACGCTCGACGAAATCCTGGCGTTCGCGCGCGAAGTGGACGTGGTTTTTTATCTGGAGGTCAAGCACGAGGCGGGATGGGGCGTACACCATGGAGTTGCTGGAGCGTTGCGCGCGGCGAACGAGTCGGCGCGGTCGGTGGTGATTTCGTTCGATCCCAGCATGCTGGCGAATTTGCGGCGCTTGGATGCGGGCCTGCTCATGGGATTTCTGTTTGAGAGTCCGCTGGCGAACGTCGTGGAGAAGGCGCAGCAAATCGGGGCGAGGCAGATTTGCCCGCGAGCGGATCTGGTGACGCGGCAGTTATTGAACGAAGCGCAAGAGGCGGGATTGCAGGTGGCGACGTGGACGGTGAACGAACCGGCGCAAATGGATGCGCTGATTTCCATGGGCGTGAACGGAATCATGACGGATTATCCGGACCGCTTGCGGGCCGCGGTGAATCGCGTTTGCGGGAAGAAGTGAATTATTTTTCGGGCGCGAGCCGGCGGTAGAGTTGCGCAAATTGTGGAAGTGACATTTCTTCAGCGCGGGCTTTCGGCGTGAGTTGGCAGGCGGCGAGCGCGACGCCGATTGTTTCGTCCGCGAAACGATCCTTCAGGTTGTTCCGCAGCGTTTTCCTTTTGTGCGAGAAGCAATTCTGCAGGAACTTTAGAAACGCAGCGTCGTCACGAATGTTCAAGTGCGCGCGTTCGCCGGGAAGGCTCATGGCGACCAGCGCGGAATTTACTTTGGGCGGCGGACGAAACGCTCCCGGCGGGATGCGCAGAATAATTTCGGGGCGCGTGAAATACTGGCAAACCGCGGAAAGATAGGCATATTCGCGATGGCCGGGCGTGGCGGCGATGCGCGCGGCAACTTCATATTGAATGACGATGTGAATGGAGTCGATCTGTGCGGCGCATGAAAAAAGGCGCGTGAGGATGGGAGAAGT
>JBAQYT010000221.1:0-1818 GCA_049787175.1 Candidatus Acidiferrales bacterium
TTCTCGCCGCGCTCAAGAAGCAGCTCTCGTGAACAAGCCTTCTCGCGGCATGTTGGCTCTTGGCATGATGTCCGGCACTTCCGCCGACGGAATCGACGTCGCGCTCGTGCGTATTTCTGGCTCGCCCTCCTCTCCGCGAGCATATCTCGTCAACTTCTCTGCTTTTCCGTATCCGCCCGCGGTGCGTGCCGCTGTCCTTCGCCTCGCCAACGGCGCGGCGACTTCCACGCGCGAGATTAGCCAGCTGAACTTCCGCCTCGGCGCCCTTTTCGCCCACGCCGCGCTGCGCGCCTGCAACCGCTTCCGCGTTTCGCCCCATCGCATCTCGCTGATCGGCTCTCACGGCCAAACCATCTACCATCAAGGCGCTGCAACTCCGTTTCTCGGAGCGCCGGTGGCTTCCACGCTGCAAATCGCCGAGCCTGCCGTCATCGCTGAACGCACTGGCATTGCCACCATTGCCGATTTTCGTCCCGCGGACATTGCTGCGGGCGGCCAAGGCGCGCCGCTTGTGCCCTTCGTCGACTATCTTCTCTATCGCCACGCGCGAGTCGGCCGCATCGCGCTCAACATCGGCGGCATCGCCAACCTCACCGTCATCCCCGCCGCCGCGCAGCCGCGCGATCTTTTTGCCTTCGACACTGGGCCCGGCAACATGATCATCGACGCCCTCGCTGCGCATTTCACGCGTGGCCGCTTACGCTTCGACCGCAACGCGCAACTCGCTCGTCGCGGCCATCTTGTTCCGTCGCTCTTGAATCAGCTTCTGGCGCATCCCTTTTTCCGCAAATCTCCGCCGAAGACCGCTGGCCGCGAGGAATTCGGCGCTGATTACACAGCGCGCCTTATCACACTTGCCAAACGCCGCCGCATCCCTCCCACCGATCTGCTCCACACCGCGACCGCTTTCACCGCCGCATCCATCGCGCAAGCCTGTGAAACATTTGTCTTCCCGCGCGCTCGCAAAATCGATGAACTCATTCTCGCCGGCGGCGGCGCTCGCAATCCCCTGCTTATCGCCTATCTCGTTGCCTTCCTGCCTTCGCTCAAGATCATCCCTGCCGACGCTTTCGGCGTTCCCGCCGATGCGAAGGAAGCATTTGCGTTCGCCGTTCTCGCCTATGCTGCGTGGCACGAGCATGCCAACAATCTCCGCAGCGCTACCGGCGCGCGCCATCCTGCCATCCTCGGGAAAATCTGCTATGCCCACCCACGCTAATCGGCCGCTCGTCGTTGCTGCACTTCTTGTTTTCTCAACTGCACTTTTTTTTGGCTGCGCCTACAGCCACCCGGCAAACGATTCGTCAACCGTTAATTTCCTTCTCGAATCCATGCCCACCAATCTCGACCCGCGCATCGGCACCGATGCCTTCTCCGAGCACATCGACTATTTGCTTTTCGACAGCTTGCTTCAACGCGATGATCATCTTGACCTCGCGCCCGACCTCGCTGAGAAATGGGAAACGCCCGACGCACAGACCTACGTTTTTCATCTTCGTCACGGCGTGCGCTTCTCGAACGGCCAGCCGCTCACTTCCGCCGACGTGAAATTCACTTTCGATTCCATCCGTTCCGGCTCCATCAAGACCGCCAAGCGCGGCGCATTCGCCCTGGTCGATTCCATCACCACGCCCGATCCCTGGACGGTGATCTTCCATCTTCGCGCTCCCTACGCTTCTTTGCCTTTGAAGCTCACGCGCCAGGCGGTCGGCGTCGTACCGCAGAATGCTGGGCCTGATTTTGCTCAGCATCCCGTCGGCACTGGCCCTTTTCGCTTGGTCAGTCTGGTCACCGACGAAGAAATCCTCGTGGAACGCA
>JBAQYT010000110.1:0-15536 GCA_049787175.1 Candidatus Acidiferrales bacterium
CCAATGCGTATTCGCATGATTCGTGTGTTGTTGTTAGCAGTAGCAACGCTATTTCTGTCGACGGCGTGTCTCGCGCAGGTCGGCGTATCGATCACAGTTCCTCCCCCTGAACTGCCTGTTTACCAGCAGTCTGTTTGCCCCGGCGACGGATATATTTGGACGCCAGGGTACTGGGCTTATGCTGACGACGATTACTATTGGGTGCCAGGCGCATGGGTCATGGCTCCTGAAGCTGGTCTGCTCTGGACTCCAGGTTATTGGGGTTGGAGCGGCAATGGATTTGTTTTCTCCCAGGGTTACTGGGGAGAGCAGGTAGGGTTCTATGGTGGGATCAACTATGGCTACGGTTATCCCGGCCAGGGATATGAAGGCGGACGTTGGAACAATGGACAGTTTTTCTACAATACGCGGGAGAACAATCTGAGCGGCGCCAACATCCACGACGTTTACAGCGAAACGACGACTCACCAGGGCATGAGCAACCGCGCCAGTTACAACGGTGGCAACGGTGGGATAGACGTGCGTGCAACGTCTCAGGAAGAGGCTGCTGCGCGGGAGAGGCAAGTGCCGCCTGTGCCCCTTCAAGTTCAACGTGCGCAGGCTGCGCGCACCGACCCGCAGCAACGGGCCTCCGTGAACCATGGCATGCCGCCAGTTACTGCTACTTCGACGTCAGGGGCATTCGAGGATCACGGAGACGGAGCGTCTGGTGATGCTGCCCCGCGTTCGAACAACAACGCTTCTCGCTACAGCACTGCAGTCCATCCTAACGACCTGCCGCCGCTCGAACGGCCCGCTTCTTCGAGCACAGGGAACGAGAAGTTGGACCGGAAATACGAGAAGCAGCAGGACAAGCTAATCGCGAAGCAGAACCAGGATCGGCAGAAATTGCAAAAGACGCAGGACCGGGATCACCAGAACCTGGCGCGACAGAATGCTAGCGAAGCAACCAAGGGCCAGGTGGAGCAGCAACACCAGCTACAGACACAGCAGATGGTGCAGAGACACACGCAGCAGCAGCAGCAGTTGCAGCAGAGACAGCAGAAGCAGCAGCCACCACAACCAACTGAATCCCGACCTCCGAAGGGATGAGGTTTTGTCGCCCCTTTGAAGAGCATACCCGGTGGGGCATTAGCCAGTTGGTGAATGTCCCGCCCGGGCTTCGGTATTGTCAAGTGGCCGTGATTTTCAGGGGGGATTGACAAGGTCTATTTCGTAAGGCAGATCGAAATGTGTTCCTTTCTATACAGAAATGCGTTTCCCCCAGCGTCTACGATGTGTCTCTTGAATCAATCTTGTTGAAGTTAGGAGAAAAGAAATGACGACCACGAAATCTGAGAAGTGCGCGCACCCCGTTTGTTCCTGTACAACGTCAGGCAAGTACTGCAGCACACAATGCGAAGCTATGGAAAAGACGCCGGACATCGATTGTTCGTGTGGACACACTGGCTGCAAGGGCAAAACGTCCTAAACGGAAGTATTTTCAGCAGCCGGTGAACGAGCTATTCCGTTATGAACCAGGAATGCTGTTCGCCCGCGGCCGTCGCTTTCATCTTGGCTGATGATTTGCGCTCGCGCGAACCGAAGCGAGCGCTGGATCAAGGCACTAGCAGCGCTTTTCCCATGGGTAAGTAAAATTCGGAAGGAGACAAATACATGTTGAAACGTTTTCTCGTTGTCATAACACTGGGTCTTCTTGTAACTCTGACTGCTGTTGCCTCGGATCGCGACGACGATGTAAATCGCGTTCACAAAGCCGCTCAGGTTTTTCAAGAGATCATGAACGCGCCGGACCAGGGTATTCCTAACGATCTTCTCAATTCGGCGAGATGCATAGCCATTATTCCTGGCGATGTGAAGTTTGCGTTCATCTTCGGCGGCAACTATGGCCGGGGAGTGGCCACCTGCCGCAACGGGCACGGCTGGAGCGCCCCCATGTTTGTGGCGATTGACGGTGGGAGCGTAGGTTATCAGATCGGGGGCTCATCCACCGATATCGTGATGCTCTTTATGAACGATCACGCTTTGCACAGCCTGCTCAGCGACAAGTTCAAGCTCGGAGCCGACGCTTCCGTGGCTGCCG
This sequence comes from Candidatus Acidiferrales bacterium, assembly GCA_049787175.1. Taxonomy (GTDB): domain Bacteria; phylum Acidobacteriota; class Terriglobia; order Acidiferrales; family UBA7541; genus DAHUXN01. The sequence goes on from JBAQYT010000110.1 coordinate 2,084, forward strand.
GACCCGTGGGACGGAACGCTGCCGCTGGCACAGATCTTAAACTGAATGCCGAGATTCTGTCGTATTCCCGTGCCAAAGGCATTTTCGCAGGGGTGAGCCTGGACGGCGCTGTGGTGCAAGCCGACAAGAGTGGAAATAAAGCCATGTATGGCGACGATGTGGACCGCCACAACATTCTTGACGGCAAGGTTGCCGTTCCCGCTTCGGCGCGACGGCTGCTGCACGAAATCGGGGGATATACGCAGGAAGCTAAAAACAATTGATGATTGACAAGCCCCGGAGTTTTGAACTGCTTCGTTCTCGCGGTTTGGCACGCCGAATTTGAGTTCGCGTGACAAAGTACATTGCAGGTCGTCTTCGGGGGTTTGTCTTCACAGCCAAAGGGGTTGAGGGGCTGCCCATCAGAGCAACCACTCGACTTCGCTTTGACCCAAGTGGAAAAGAACGTTTGGGATTGCTGGCTCTCCGACTCTCGGAGGCTGTGGGCGCACGCGAGAAAATGCCCCGGAGTTCAGTCGCCGCGCCGCTGGTCCACTAGCCCATTCGCAACGGCCGCTTAACAATCACGAAAAGAAGACCGCTGGAAACATGCCCTTGGTCTTCGAGCGGCGAATTCCAAGCTTTATTCGACAGTAAGAAAGGAAAGGAGAGGGCCATGACGCACCATTCTTCACATACATCAAACAGCACTGATTTGAATCTCGTATCTGTCCACGAATTGTTCACACATACGCAAGATGTATTCAATATGATTGCCCGCCGCGCCTTTGAGATTTTCGAGGGCCGCAGACACGAGCACGGAAATGACCGGGAGGATTGGTTTCTCGCCGAGTCCGAGCTTCTTACGCCTGTGAAGGTGCATATCTCGGAATCCGGCGAACAGCTTATCGCACGCGCCGAAATCCCCGGGTTCAACAGCCAGGAGATCAAGGTGAGCCTCGAGCCGCGCCGCCTGACCATCAGTGGGAAGGCTGGGCTAAACGAAAACCACCAGTCTGGAAAACACGTCCATTCGATCGGGCACACACTGCTTATCCTCCGCATTATCGACCTGCCCGCTGAGATTGACCTTTCCAAGGCCAAGGCAACCTTTAATGAAGGCGAACTCGAGGTACTGATGCCAAGAGTGGCTCCCGCAAAAAGCGTTCGCGTCGAGACGAACTTAGGGTTGTCCGCGGAAAGTGATGCTTCTGTCCATGGAACAGGCGGGATCGAAGCCACAGGGCGCCCGAACGTTGTCACTGGAGCCAGCGAGGCGACTCTTAAGGCGCACGCAGCATCGCCGAGGAGATAGTACCGGGGAAATCGAAAACACTATGATCTAAGGTTGTGATCGATAATGTCTCTTGATTATCCATTGTGGCTGCGGGCAGCGCACTTCTTCAACTTTCTTCTCCTGTCACTTCTCGTTCGGAGCGGTATCGAGATCTTGAGCGCGCATCCGAGGCTTTACTGGAACGACGATTGCACGCCGGGAAGCGAATGGCTTAAGTTCACGAAAAAGAAGCGACCGAATGATCGCCTCTGGACAGCGAGTGACGAGGAAACCTCATTCCCACCCGCGATTGCCCTGCCCGGCCGCGAAAATCTAGGTCTTGGGCGGCATTGGCACTTTCTCATGGATTTCGCATGGCTGCTCACAGGCCTGTCGTACGTAGTGATACTTTTCGTCACACCAGAGTGGCGGCGGCTGATTCCGACTTCCTGGCAGATGGTCCCGGACGCATGGCAGGCAATGCTCAGTTATCTAAGCTTTCACATCGTGAAAACGCCGGGAGGATATAACGCACTACAACAGTTGAGCTACGCGGCAGTCATATTCTTGCTCGCACCGTTCAGTATCGCGACCGGGGTAGCGATGTCTCCGGCCGTTGCCGCGCGTTTCCCGTGGTATATCAAGATTTTTCACGGACGGCAGGGCGCACGGAGCCTGCATTTCCTCGCTCTTTGCGCATTCATCGTATTCTTTATCGGCCATGTCATCCTCGTAGCTCTTCACGGATTCCGAACAGAGCTTGCAATGATCGTTCTAGGAGAGACGCACGATCCGCATCTGACGCGCGCTCTGGCGATATGGCTGGCTGGGTTGACCGGCATCGTGATCATCCATTTCGTAACAACCGTGTGCTCACATCGCCACCCGCGTTTTGTCCAGAAGGCCACTCAATCGATCACCAATCTTTTGCGCACATTGCTTTTCGGCCATGAACTCTCCGCGCAGCATTACCTATACGCGGACATCTCGCCCTACTTTTGGGTCAACGGCCGCCCCCCGAAGGAAGAAAGTTATCTGGCAATGGCGCGTGAACAATTCGCGAATTACAGCCTCGACATTTGCGGCCTGGTTGAAAAGCCGCTGCATCTCACGCTGCAGGACCTCCGCGCAATGCCAAAACAAACTCAAATTACCAAGCACTGTTGCATCCAAGGTTGGTCAGGCGTTGCGGAGTGGGGCGGTGTATCTCTGCGTCACATCATTGCGCTTTGCCATCCACTTCCTGCCGCTCGCTACATCGTTTTCTACGCATTCGACAATAAATCCACATCGGAGCCGCACGCCCAGGGGCCAGGGTACTTTTACGGCACGATCCGCTTGGAGTTGGCGGAAGATCCACAGACGATTCTTGCCTACGAAATGAACAGACAGCCGCTTCCGATCAACCACGGTGCGCCACTTCGCCTTCGGGTTGAAACGCAGTTGGGATTCACGATGGTGAAGTACATCCGCGCAATCGAGTTTATCGAGGACTACAAAAGCATTGGCAAGGGCCAGGGGGGCTGGCGGGAAGATTTTCAGTATTTCAGCCAGGAGGCTGGGATCTGATTCACGGGGCCTTTGACGAGGAGCATTAGGGATTGAAACATCTTCCGGGTAAGGCGTGATTCCAACAATTTTCTGGGAGCTATTCTGTTGACGCCGCCACCTTCGATGTCCCGGCGATATGCGCTCGTTTGCGCAGGTTGCCATAGCGCGGCAACCTGGACGACAGTATCGTCACACCCCAGTCCGGTGGCAGAAGGTGGAGCCCGGCGAGAACGAAGTACCAGTCTTCACGGAATTCAATTCACTATCGAAAATCTGTCATCCTTGTGTGATCTGCAATTCACCACAGTTTTTGGCAATTCCTTGCACTTCGCCTGCAACAACAAGAGCATCGTCCGCGTCTCATATAAAGAGAAAATGAAAGACTTTCTCGGGAAGTGCGATGCGGAGGTGATCCGTGACAAAGTTTCTTGTACATCGAAGATTATCCGGGCTTTTGGTCACGCACTGCTTGAGTTCTGTTGGTACTCGCCAAGCGAACCAACACTCAGGCAGGTCGGAGCGCTAGGCTAACCAATGCAGGAAGACGCGATGAAAAAAGAATCTCCGGATGCCCACTATATAGGGCGAGACCACCAGTTACCTCCCTCGGATTCCCGGCCACGCCGCTCCACGAGCGCGCGCGTGCTGATATGGCTGATCATATTGCTGGTGTTTGGCCTTCTTTTTTGGTTGGTTTTACGCCATCACAAAGCACAGAAGGTCGCAGCTACCGGAGGGCGTGGCGTCGTCACAGGACCGGTCACCGTCACGACCGTTACTGCGCAAAAAGCTAACATCGGAGTGTATCTAGACGCCATCGGAACTGTCGTCCCCGTCTACACCGACTCGATCACCAGCCAGGTTACCGGATTGGTATCGCTGGTGCATTTTCGGGAAGGGCAGCTGGTTCATCGCGGCGACCCATTGATTGAGATCGACCCGCGTCCTTATCAGGCTCAGTTGCTGGAGGCCCAGGGAGCGCTGGAACGGGACACCAATTTGCTCGCCCAGGCCAAAATGGACGAGGAGCGATATCGAGAGGCTTGGGCACGCGATGCCATCGCCAAACAGACTCTGGATGATCAGGAAAAACTCGTGCTGCAGTACGAGGGCACGGTGAAAGTCGACCAAGGGACGGTACAGTACGATCAGGTTCAAGTATCCTTCTGTCACCTTGTTGCGCCGATTTCTGGCCGGGTGGGTTTGCGCCTGGTGGATCCGGGCAATGTGGTGCAGGCCGATAGCACCGCGCCGCTAGTCGTAATTACGCAACTCCAGCCGATCACCGTAGTGTTCACCATTGCGGAAGATAGCATCGGTCAAGTAGAAGACCAGATGCGGCATGGAAAAGCGCTCCAGGTAACCGCTTTCGACCGTACCAACCAGGCTGAACTAGCAACTGGCAAATTGCAGACCATTGATAATCAGATTGATACCACAACGGGAACGTTAAAGCTTCGCGCGGTCTTCGCCAACAAGAACAACGCGCTTTTTCCCAACTTGTTCGTCAACACCAAGCTGCTGGTGAAGACACTTGAGGGACTAACACTGATTCCAACTTCCGCCATCCAGCAGAATGGCGACACGTCTTACGTGTACCTGATCCAGAATGACACGGCTTATCTTCGCAATGTGAAGCCAGGCGTGGCGGATTCCGGCATGACAGCGGTCGAAGGCATCAATCCAGGAGACGTCGTTGCCAACAGTAGTTTTGAAAAGCTGCAGAATAATGTGAAAGTCATCATTTCAAAGACGCCGCTTCCGGCTACTACGACCGGGAGCAACGCCCCGTGAATCCGTCCCGCCCATTCATTCTGCGGCCTGTCGCAACCTCACTGCTGATGGTCGCGATCATGCTGGTGGGTATCGTCGGATATACGCAGTTGCCGATCTCCGCGCTGCCGGAGGTTGACTACCCTACGATTCAGGTAGTGACCTTTTATCCCGGGGCGAGCCCGGACGTGATGGCGACCACGGTGACAGCTCCTCTGGAGCGACAGTTTGGCGAGATGCAAGGTCTCAGCCAGATGACTTCCACCAGTTCCGGCGCTACTTCGATAATCGTCCTAGAGTTCAACTTAAGTTTGCAGATCGATATAGCAGAAGAAGAAGTGCAGTCGGCCATCAACGCAGCGCAAAGCTATTTGCCTTCCGATCTGCCAGCGCCACCGATCTATAGCAAGACGAATCCTGCTGACGCGCCGGTGCTCACGCTGGCGATTACATCCAATTCCATGCCCCTCTCCCAGGTAGAAGACCTGGTGGACACGCGCCTTGTGCCGAAAATCTCGCAATTGAATGGCGTGGGGCTGGTGAGTATCAGTGGTGGTCAAAAGCCCGCGGTGCGGATCCAAGCCAATCCAGCGGAACTTTCCTCCTACGGCATCGATATGGAGGATTTGCGCACTGCCCTCACCCAGGCCAGCGTGAACGCGGCCAAGGGCAACTTCGACGGGCCAAACAAGGACTATCAGATCGATGCCAACGACCAGTTGGTTACCAGCGGAGACTATCAGAATGTGGTGGTGGCGTACCGCAACAATGCGCCCGTTCTGTTGAAGGACGTCGCCAAAGTAGTAAACGGAGTAGAAAACTCGAAGCAGGCAGCATGGATGAACCAAACGCCTGCTGTCATCATCAACGTGCAGCGCCAGCCCGGCGCGAATACGATCACGGTAGTCAAGAGCATTCAGCTACTGATGCCACAGCTCAAGACGAACCTGCCGGCCGGAATTGACGTAACCACTCTGACCGACCTGACGACCGACATCAAGGCCTCTGTTTCCGACGTGGAATTTGAACTGATGTTGACAATCGGGCTGGTCGTCTTGGTTATCTTTCTCTTCCTTCGCAGTTTGTCCGCCACCATTATTCCCAGCGTCGCCGTGCCGCTATCAATTGTGGGCACATTTGCCGCCATGTATGTGCTTGGCTATAGCCTCGACAATCTATCTCTGATGGCGCTGACGATATCCACCGGATTTGTGGTGGACGATGCGATTGTGATGATTGAGAACATTTCCCGCTTCATCGAAGAAGGCCACTCGCCCATGCAAGCGGCGCTGGAAGGAGCGGAACAGATTGGCTTCACCATCCTTTCGCTAACGGTCTCGCTGGTCGCGGTGCTGATTCCGTTGCTCTTCATGGGCGGGGTTATAGGCCGGCTCTTCCGTGAGTTTGCCGTTACGCTGGCCGTCACCATCGTCATTTCTGCTGTCGTCTCGCTGACGCTGACTCCGATGATGTCGGCCCGTATTTTGCACGCTAATCCTCCTTCGCAACAGGGACGTTTCTATCGGGCGTCGGAACGCATCTTCGAGCGCATGATCGCCTTCTACGGCCGGACGCTGAAAGTCGTGCTCCGCTACCAGACCATCACTCTGCTGGTTGCATTGGGAACACTGGTCCTGACCGTCTTTCTCTACATCATCATTCCTAAGGGGTTTTTCCCGGTGCAGGACACAGGAGAAATTCAGGGTATTTCCCAGGCGCCGCAGAGCATTTCCTTCTCGGCGATGGCCGGAAAGCAGCAGGAACTGGACAAACTTATTCTGCAAGATCCGGCGGTGGAGAGCCTCTCTTCCTTTATTGGCGCGGACGGCACCAACACAACGCTGAATAGCGGCCGCATATCCATCAACCTGAAGCCTCTCTCTCAGCGCAATCTCAGCGCATCCGACATAATTCGGCGACTCACATCGAGCCTGGCAAAAGTGCAAGGCGTTACGTTGTATATGCAGCCGGTGCAAAACATCACCGTGGATGACCGGGTCAGCCGCACCCAGTATCAGTACACCCTTGAAGATCCTGATGTAAACGAACTGAATTTATGGACCAACCGCTTTGTCGCGAAGTTGAAGCAGCTACCGGAATTGGAGGACGTGGCAACTGATCAGCAGACCGGTGGCGTTGCCGTCACGCTGGCCATCGACCGGGTCACAGCTTCACGGTTGGGCATTGCTCCCGCAACCATCGATAACACGCTTTACGATAACTTCGGCCAGCGTCAGATCAACACTATGTACACGCAGTTGAACCAGTATCACGTAATTTTGGAGGTGCAGCCTCAGTTCGCGAGCGACCCCGACAAGCTGCACAAGATGTACATCCAGGCGAATGCTTCCTCCGGCGCCTCGGGGGCCGGAGCTTCGTCGTCCTTCACATCTTCCTCATCGGCGGCGGCTGGCTCCAATGCGACCACGACAGGTGTGCTCTACACACCCTCCTCCGGCATACTGAATCCGCCGACAAATGTCCTGAACGCGGAGTCCGCAAATTCCTCCACGTCAGGTTCTCCGAATACGGCGACCTCCACCACGCTGAGCAACGCCGTACCATTGAGCGCCTTCGCACATTTCACAAAAGGTACGGAATCGCTCTCCATCAACCACCAAGGGCAGTTCCCGGCAGTCACCGTTTCCTTTAATCTGGCATCGAACGCCGCTCTGGGTAGCGCGATCACAGCCATCGAGAAAGTGCAGAAGAGCCTGAACATGCCGCCCACTGTCCAGGGAGCGTTTCAGGGCACGGCGGCAGCATTCGAAAGTTCGCTGTCGAATGAAGTGTTGCTGATCCTGGCTGCGCTGGTCGCGGTGTACATCGTTCTCGGCGTACTGTATGAAAGCTACATCCACCCCGTCACTATTCTCTCGACGCTGCCCTCTGCCGGCGTGGGCGCGCTGCTGGCGCTTATTCTCTTCCATCAGGAACTGAGCGTAGTGGCTATCATCGGGATCATTCTGTTGATCGGCATTGTGAAGAAAAACGGAATTATGATGGTCGATTTCGCCCTCGAAGGGGAGCGAGAGCATGGGAAGAATGCGACCGACGCCATCTACGATGCCTGCCTGCTGCGCTTCCGCCCAATCATGATGACGACCATGGCCGCGTTGCTGGCCGGTATTCCTCTCGCGTTTGGAACAGGCATCGGGTCGGAGATCCGCAGGCCGTTGGGCATTGCAATGGTAGGCGGCCTATTGTTGAGCCAAGCGCTCACGCTCTACACCACCCCGGTTATTTACATTTTCTTCGATAATCTAGCGCAGAGATTTTCGCACTCGCGAAATCACGCCAAGCAACGCAAGATCGACAGCGAGCCGCAGGCCGAGGGGCAAACGTGAACATCTCCGCGCCTTTCATACGGCGGCCTGTGGCCACAACCCTGCTGACGGTCGCCATCGCGATCGCGGGCGCTGTGGCCTTCACTCTGCTCCCGGTTTCTCCATTGCCGCAGGTCGATTTTCCCACGATCTCAGTCTCGGCCAGCCTGCCGGGCGCAAGCGCACAGATCATGGCATCGTCGGTCGCGACTCCCCTGGAGCGGCAGTTCGGCCATATCGCAGGAGTCACGGAGATGACCTCCTCCAGTTCGCTCGGATCGACCAGCGTCACGTTGCAGTTTGATCTCAGCCGGAACATTGATGGTGCTGCACGTGATGTGGAAGCGGCGATCAATGCCGCGCGAACCTATTTGCCAGCGAACCTGCCGGCGAACCCAAGCTACCGCAAGACAAATCCGGCCGATGCGCCGATCATGATCCTCGGTCTCACCTCGAGCAAATACTCCAAGGGCACGCTGTATGACGAAGCATCCACGGTCATGGAGCAGAAGCTCTCTCAGATACAGGGTGTGGGACAGGTCGTGGTCGGCGGCTCCTCCTCTCCTTCAGTCCGCGTGGACGTCAATCCTACCCAGCTGAATAGCTACGGACTCACCCTGGCAAGTATTCGATCAGCATTGAGCCTCCAGAATTCCGACCTGGCGCGCGGGCAGCTCTCGAATGGCATTGCGACCGCTGACATTCTCGACAATGACCAGATCTCAAAGGCGGCCCAATACAAACCGTTAATCATTGGCTCTCACAACGGGCAGGCTGTCCGTCTATCGGATGTGGCCCAAGTCACGGACTCGGTGCAGAACATTCGCTCCGCCGGTTATCTGAACGGTATTCCTTCCGTCACCGTTATCATCTTCCGGCAGCCAGGCGCCAACATTATCCAGACGAACAACCTAATCCGCAGTCAGCTACCGTTTTTGCAAGCCGTCCTGCCGCAGGGTATCAACACAACGATTGTCTTGGATCGCACCACGACCATCCGTGCCTCGGTTCAAAATGTGGAACAGACGCTGATCATCTCCGTCATTTTGGTGATTCTGGTCGTCTTTCTGTTCCTGCGCAACTGGCGCGCCACTCTTATTCCCAGCGTCGCTGTACCGGTATCGCTGATTGGAACCTTCGCCGTAATGTATCTGTTCGGTTACAGCCTAGACAATCTTTCCCTTATGGCGCTGACCATTTCGACCGGGTTCGTCGTGGACGACGCGATCGTGGTGATGGAAAACATTTCGCGTTATCTGGAGCAGGGCATGTCCCCGCTGTCTGCCGCACTCAAGGGCGCTGAGGAGATAGGGCCGACAGTGTTTACCATCAGCATGTCGCTGATTGCTGTCTTCATCCCACTGTTGTTGATGGGCGGCATCGTGGGTCGCCTCTTCCGCGAATTTGCGGTAACCCTCTCCACCGCCATTCTCGTGTCCATGGCTATTTCCCTCACCGCCACTCCCATGATGTGCGCGCATCTCTTGAGGGAGGACAAAGGAGAGAAGCACGGGGTAATGTATCGGGCCAGCGAAAAAGCCTTCAATTGGATGCTCGCGACCTATCGGCACTCGCTCCTCTGGGTTCTGGACAACGAAGTATTGACCCTCGTTGTACTGCTGCTGATCATCGCGCTCAATGTCGCTGTAATCATCAAGATACCCAAGGGCTTTTTCCCTCAGCAGGACACGGGAGCTATCGTGGGCGGCGTACAGGGGCCCCAGGATGCATCCTTCCCGGTAATGAATAACTCTATCAAGCAACTGGTGAACGTCATCAAGGCCGACCCAGCGGTGGCGAATGTGAATGCTTACACCGGCGGAAACGGTGCCAGCAACGGCGGCTTTATTTACATTGCTCTCAAACCTCTTAATGTGCGCAAGGTGAGCGCCGCGCAAATCATCAATCGACTTCGACCCAAGCTGAATCGACTCCCGGTCGCTTCGGCATTTTTGCAGGCTTCGCAAGACATCCGCATCGGCGGCCGGTCGAGTAGCGCGCTCTATCAATACACCATCCAGTCGGACAATGTGCAGGACCTTTCGCATTGGGGACCGATCTTGCTGGCACAGATGAAGAAGCTCCCCGGTTTTCAGGATGTGAACTCGGACCAGCAGAATGGCGGGCTGGAAGAGTATCTGACCTATGATCGAACCGCTGCGGCCCGGTTCGGACTCACCTCGCAGTCTCTGGATTCGAGCCTCTATAACGCATTCGGCCAGTCCGAAGTCTCGATCATTTATACGCAGTTAAACCAGTACTACGTAGTGCTGGAGGTGGCGCCCCAGTATTGGCAATCTCCGGAAGGACTCAAATTCACTTATCCGTCCGCGTCGGCCAACGGCGTCACCCCGCTGAGCGCGGTTTCGAAAGCGTCAGCGAACACCACGCCATTGCAGGTGAACCACACCGGCTTATTTCCTTCAGTCACGGTCTCGTTTAATCTCGCGCCAAACGTATCTTTGAGCAATGCCACCCAATTGATCGAGCAAATGCAGAACAAGCTAGGCACTCCTGCGACGATTCACGGCTTCTTTGCAGGCACGCTCCAGGCTTATCAGCAGTCCCTGAGCACCGAGCCGATCCTGGTTGCGACGGCGCTATTTGCCGTCTACATCGTGCTCGGGGTCCTTTATGAGAGTCTGGTACATCCCTTGACCATTATCTCCACTCTGCCGTCTGCTAGTGTGGGCGCCATGCTGGCCTTGATGCTGTTCGGGATCGATCTCAATGTGATTTCTATCATAGGAATTGTTCTTTTGATTGGCATCGTGAAGAAGAATGCCATCATGATGATCGATTTTGCGCTAGCCGCCGAACGCGAGGGAGGTATGAGTACCGAAGAGGCAATCTTTTCAGCCTGCATACTGCGCTTCCGTCCTATCATGATGACTACAATGGCGGCCTTGTTCGGTGCGCTGCCCCTGGCTTTTGGCACCGGCACCGGGTCGGAACTGCGACGTCCGCTAGGCATCACAATTGTCGGCGGTTTGATCGTAAGCCAGATGCTCACGCTGTACACCACTCCGGTCATCTATCTGTTCCTGGATCGTTTGCGGCTGAAGATGAAGGGCAAGCATCGTAATGCTTTGCAGGCTAATCTAGGAGAAGCAGTCTAGAGCACTTTCATGGGTTGCGGCGACTGGAAAAAATCAATCGGAAACAACAGATGAGAGGGAATGACCGCTGAAATGTTTCGGTACACCAGTTGCTGGGAAAGCTTATGAGCAAAATAACAGGTATCCTCAACAGTTCGGCTCGCTTCCACCAAATGCAATTTTCGTGCGACAGGCTCGCGGCGCTGCTGGGTCCGGCAGTGCTCCTGCTAAGCTGCATGCTCACTGGATGCACGGTCGGCCCAAAGTATCATCCTCCTGCCGTACAGGCGCCAACAGCTTATAAGGAATCACCTGCGCAATTTAAGGACTCTGGTCCTTGGACCATCGCCCAACCACAGGATGCCAAGCTGCGTGGCGACTGGTGGGAAATTTTCAACGATCCGGAGCTGAATGCGCTCGAAAAGCAGCTCAATATCAACAACCAGAACATCAAAGAGTACTTTGAAAACTTCATGGAAGCCCGGGCGCTGATACGCGAAGCTCGCTCGCAATACTTTCCCACCTTAGGGACCACCCCTGCGTATACCAGGCAGCGCTCCTCGGCGAACCTGACGAATTCCGCCAATTCCAACGGGGGTGGAGTGACCACGAACGCAGGCCAGCAATCCACCCTTTATTCTCTGCCATTCGATGTCTCCTGGGTGCCGGACCTCTGGGGTAAGGTTCGTAACGAAGTGCGCGAAGCTCAGTACTCGGCCCAGGTCAGCGCGGCCGACCTTGAGAATGAGCGGCTGACGGAGCAGTCCAGTTTGGCTGAATACTTCTTCGAAATACACGGGCAGGATGCTTTGATTCAGCTTTACGCCACCACTGTGGAGGCAGACAAGAAGACGCTGGATCTGACAAAAGTGCTCTATGAGACTGGTGTGGATGACAAGATCTCCGTGGTTGAGGCGCAGAACACGCTGGAGAGTGCGGAATCGGCGGCCACCAACTTGGGCATCCTGCGCGCGCAGTACGAGCACGCGATTGCCGTCCTGGTGGGCAAAGCCGCCTCGGAGTTCACCATTCCGGTCAGGCCGATTACGACGGCTCCGCCGCCGATTCCGATTGGGATGCCCTCCCAACTGCTCGAGCGCCGGCCGGATGTCGCCGCCGCTGAACGGACCATGGCCGCGGCCAATGCCGAGATCGGAATCGCATATGCTGCTTACTATCCTACTCTGACGCTTTCCGCGACGGGGGGAACGGAAAGTTCGCTGGCGAAGCGTTTGCTCGACTGGCCTAGTCGATTCTGGTCGATCGGCGCATCGGTCTCGGAAACGATCTATGATGGAGGGCTGCGCCGCGCAACGGTGAATCAATATATCGCTACCTATAATGCGGATCTCGCTAGCTATCGCCAAACGGTTCTCACGGCATTCCAACAAGTGGAAGACAGTTTGGCTGAAGTTCGCATTCTGTCCCAGCAGATCGAGCAGCAACGGCGTGTGGTGGATTCGGCCCAGACCGCCCTCCATCTCGAATTGGCCCGGTACCAGACCGGCATCGATCCGTATATCGATGTGGTCACTCTACAAACAACTTTGCTGGCCGACCAGCAAACTCTGGCGAGCCTTCAGGTAGAACAGATGACAGGCGCGGTCGAGCTCGTGGAGGCTCTGGGTGGAGGCTGGAATAGCTCGCAATTGCCTACGCCGTCTCAAATGACAAAGAAACCCACTCGAGCGGAGACAAAGATCCAGCAATAAGCGGTGGATCGGACAGTCAAGGGAAGTCTTTTCAATCGCAGATAGTCTTTCGTATGGTTTTGCCGCAGGGGGCACAGCGTACGGTCCACGATTGTAAGTCTCCGCGCTTTTTTTGTTTCCCTACAAACTGATCCCTAATGGTTCTTTCTGCCCGGTAGTGACGCAGGTGATTTCGTGTTGGAACCTTCTGTTTACGGAGCAGGGGAAGGACTTCCTTTTCGATCTATCCGCGGACACCTCCGGCCCTGTCGCATCCCGGCAAATTTCACCTTTCTCGCTGTCGAGTGCCCCATCCTAAAGACGATCAAGAGGGACGCTGTTCTCTTTTGCACAGTCTTCTGGAACGGCTTCTTGGTAGGGTGGTTAGGGGCGAAACATCGTATCGGAATGGTGATTCAGCGTGAAAGCGTAAATATGAAACCAAAGAGACACAGGAATAACCGCAGTGTTGACTCTTTTGATCCGCAGGTTTTTCTCGATACCGCTGGCGTGTCACGGAAAGTCATTGACTATCGGAGGGGCGAAACAATCTACTCGCAAGGGGATGCCGCTGAAACGGTCATGTACGTCCAGAACGGCGGCGTAAAATTTACCGTAGTAAACGGGTCTGGGAAGGAAGCTGTTGTTGCGATGTTTGGTCCGAACGACTTTTTCGGCGAGGGATGCATGGCGGGTCAGTCGCTCCGAATGGGCACGACTTCAGCCATTACACCAACGACTGTTCTTGCTATCCAAAAA
>JBAQYT010000227.1:0-15570 GCA_049787175.1 Candidatus Acidiferrales bacterium
CCTTCGGGTTGTTCTTCGACAGCACCTTGGTGATCGCCGCCGTCAGCGTGGTCTTTCCATGATCGATGTGCCCGATCGTCCCGATATTCAGGTGCGGCTTCGACCTCTCAAATTTTTCCTTCGCCATCGCTTCTTACCCTCACTCAGAATCTTTGCTGCCCGCGCATTTCGACAATGATGGAGCGGGGGACGGGATTCGAACCCGCGACCATCTGCTTGGAAGGCAGAGACTCTACCCCTGAGTTACCCCCGCCCAGCCACAACCTACTTCTTTGACTGATCCAAACTGGAGCCTGGGACCGGGATTGAACCGGTGACCTCGTCCTTACCAAGGACGCGCTCTACCAACTGAGCTACCCAGGCTCAAACCGGTCGCTAGCCGCGCAATTCCCTTCCAATAGCTCTTTCGTTACAACCAGATTTTTCGAGATCGAACTGTGCTACTGCCTTCAACGCTTCTTCCCAGCTCTCGCGGCGCAATGGTGGACGGGGGAGGATTCGAACCTCCGTAGCCCGCAAGGAGCGGCAGATTTACAGTCTGCTGGTTTTAGCCACTCACCCACCCGTCCCGCGAAACTACGGGACTTGACGCGCTCGTCCCAAACGGGGCACTTCGCAACGCAGAAAGGGCTCGTGTCCAGAGACACCAGCCCGTTCGTTTCTAGTGCGAGGAATCCGTCTGATCCAAACCCAAAATCCCGACCCTCAAAAATTCAGCTGGCGGAGGGAATTGAACCCCCGACCCTCTGATTACAAATCAGATGCTCTACCAGCTGAGCTACGCCAGCACAAGCAAACCTGGCAAAGTTATCACGCAGGCAACAAAATTGCAAGCGCTTCACTGAACGAAGCACGATCTGTGCCACACTTACCCGCGATTGCCAGCGCAACCCCAACTTTACACTAATTGGATGCAAATTTATACTCACAAGGTAGCTAGCTCACCGACTGCATGAAACGCGCCTTCACCATTATTCTCCTTGCCTGCATCGCGGCAGCGATTGCCTTCGCCTATGTCCATCATCATCAACTCGAAAAACAGCGCCAGGCATTCGATGCTCCTTCGCCCGCTCTCTCGGGCTCCTCGCCCAATCACAGTGCGGCTCCCGCCGCGGCAAGCGTTACCGACTTGATTCAGCAATTGCCTGCCGGCGCATCCGCGGTTGTCTTCGTTGACATTGCTGCACTCCGCGCCTCATCTCTTGCGAACCAGCTTGCCGCTCTTGCACCCACGTCCGCGCAGGATCCCGCCTACGCGGAGTTCATTCGCGCTACCGGATTTGATTACTCGCGCGATTTGGATCGCGCCGCGGTTGCCCTCTGGCCGCAAACTTCCTCAACGTCTGTTTTCGCGCTCGCGCAAGGCCGCTTCGATCAAGCGAAGATCGAACGCTACGCGCTGCGTGCCGGCCGGCTTGTAAAGATTCACAACCACAATATCTATGAAGTGCGTGAGGAGAATTCTCCGCGCTTCATTCGCTTCACTTTCCTTGCTCCCGGCGAAATCGCTCTCGCCGACGGCCCTGCTCTCTCGCAGGTCCTTGGCGCGCAAGACCCCCATCGCCTTGATCCGGAAATGTCGGCGCGCGTCGCTCGTGTTTCCGGCGCTTCCATCTACGCCGTTGCGCGCACGCAGGATCTCCCGAAGGACCTTGGCATTGACGCATCCCATTCCGCGCAGCTCGCCCGCCTGCTTCGCAGCGTGCACGCCATCACCGCCGCGGCTCGGCCCTCCGCCGACAACTTGAAAGTCTCCGCATTCGCCGAGTGTGATTCGACCCTTGATGCGTTTCAACTTTCCACCGCCCTGCAAGGCCTGCTGTGGATGGGCCGCGCGGCGCTGGCAGACTCGAAAACGCAGCAGCAAATCGGCCCGCAGTGGCCTGCCCTCGACGCTCTGCTCAAAGCTGCTGACATCTCGCACGACGGCCATCTGGTCCAGTTGCGCATCCAGATCACTCCCCAGATGCTTCAAGCCGCAGTGGCTGCGCCTGCGAATGGCACAACGAGAAAATGAGGGGACTTACATTGGTGGTTCGAGAGAAACGCAAACGGAAGAAATAAACTGGACTGAAGCCTAACCTCTTAATCCCCGCCGGATACTGTCCCGCCTGTATCAACTTGTTGTAAGTAACGCCAGGGATTCACAGGGGCATTGTTTATGCGAACTTCGAAGTGAAGATGCGGAGCTGTCGCGCGGCCACTGTCGCCTTCTTGCGCAATCACGTCGCCCCGTTTCACGCGCATTCCTTCCTGCGTGTCATACGCCGCGAGGTGCGCATACCACGTTGTGATGCCGAAGCCGTGATCGATAATCACCACCCGGCCATATCCTTGCCTGTTCCCCGCCCACACCACCACGCCATCCGCCGCGGCGCGAACATCGTCGCCATAATGCGACGCGATGTCCAAGCCAGTATGGAATTCGCCTTCTCCACCAAACGGATCCAGCCTTTCTCCGAATCGGCTTGTTATCCGTCCCATCACTGGCCAAAGCGAAGGAATAAACGGCGCATCCACAAGCTTCATCCCGGGCACCAAACGCAGAGCTCCCGTCGACGCCAGCATCACCGCAGCGGAATTCTGTTCCAGGAAATTGAATTGATCCACGGTGTCCTTGTATGTCGCACTAGACTGCGCCGAAGTATTCGTCAAACTAAACGGCGTATCCGGCACCCGCGTCAACCCATAAGCGACCGCCACTTCGCTCGCCAACGATTGCAGCGAATTCAGCCGCTGGTTTGCGTCCTTTACCTGGCCCTGCAGATCACGATACTGCTGGGTCAGCGCGCTCTGGTCTTTGAGCAGCGAATTGTAGGCCGTCACTTTCCACAGCATCCGCGAATACGAACCCACCGCCGCCAGCACTGTCACGCTCCCGACGAGCGCGAGCACAATCAACAAATGCACGGCATAGTGGGGGATGCGCATTCGGCTCATCTTCCCCGAATCCGTGGAAGCAACGAAAAATGTGTAATATTTACGTCGCATGGCTCAAACTTGAATTTCTTAACTTGGTCTTTTCTTTGCGCTGAACCAAAATGACCGCTGGCCCCAAGATGCGGTTTGCGCGATGTTTTTCCGTGTTTGAACCGCGAGACTCGGTTCGAAACTCGGCCGCGAATATAAGTGCTGCCCTCCGCGGAGTCAACCGAAATTCCTCTCGCGGGGCTGGACGCTCGTGTTATCCACCGGATCGCTTTATAATCCGGCAGGGCAAAATTACCCTCTCTCTATAGTTATAAACCGTGAGAAAGCCAATTACAACTGGTCAGAGGGACAGGGAAGCTGAGCTGATCGCCAAAATCGCTCAAGTGATTCCATCTATTACGCATAAGGGAGAAAGAGGCCCGCTGCTCCTGGGCATCGGCGACGATGCCGCAGTACTTCGCCCCTCTCCACGCTTCGAATGGGCGATCAGTACCGATTTCAGTCTTGAGGGCACCCACTTCCAGCCGAATTATCCTCCCCATTCCATTGGCTATAAGTCGCTTGCTCGTGCCACCAGCGACCTGATCGCCATGGGCGCCAAGCCGCGTTATTTTCTCCTTGCGCTGGCCCTGCCCTCTAACAAGACCGCCAAATGGATCACTTTCTTCGCCTCCGGAATGTCTCGTGCCGCCCGTGAATTCGATGCACGCCTGATTGGCGGCGACATCTCACGATCTACATCAGTCACAATCTGCATCACGGTCCTCGGCGAAATGCCTGCGGGCCTTGCCGTCACGCGCTCCGGTGCCAGGCCCGGCGACCTTATATATGTCAGCGGCACGCTCGGTGCCGCCCAGTTGGGTCTCGAAATCGTCTTTCGCGGTCCGTCTCGCCAGCCTTTCCTAAGAAAGTATCTCCGCCCGCACTTCTATCCGCAAATTCCCGCCGCGCTTGGCCAAGCACTCGCGCGTCGGCGTATCCCTTCGGCCATGATGGACATCTCCGATGGCCTTTCGACCGATTTGACCCGTCTATGCACAGCAAGCGGCGTCGGCGCGCAAATCTCGGCGGACAAAATTCCCGCCGCCAAAATCCCTCCTTCCCTGCTCGCGGCCGGAATCGATCCACTCACTCTCGCCCTCCACGGCGGCGACGACTACGGCTTACTTTTCACAGTCCCGCCAAAATCCGCGCAACGCCTCGGCCGCATCGCGCCCCGCCCACAAATCACCCAGATCGGCGAAATCACTCGCACCCGTAAAATTATCTTGGTTCACCCCGGCGGGCATTCATTCCCGTTGCCCTCCAAAGGCTGGAATCCTTTCAGGGGATAATCTCAGGCAAGCAGCGAGCGCACCGAACTTAATCTCGGCTTACTCAGTGAGCGGAACCATGCGGCTTGGCGGCGGCCTGTTGGGGTTTCGCTGGCGGTTTCACCTGTGGCGTCGGCTTGCCTCCCGCAGCAGGTCTGTCTCCCGCCAGCGGTTTGTCTTTCGTCGCGGAGCTGTCTTCCGAAGCGGCTGGCTGCTTCTCCGGCAGTCCCTGTTCCGTCACGTCGGCTGGCGGAGCCGCATCCGGCACATCCACATCCTCATGAGCAGTCTTTGCCAGTTCTTCCAGTGACGTCACATTCGGGAAATTCTCCGCTGGCATCCCCTTGCACGCCTGCTCCATGAACTCCAGCCAAATCGGCAGCGCCGCCCGCGCTCCCGTCTCCTTCGGCCCCAGCGAAGTCTTCGGATCGTCGAATCCCACCCAAACGCCCGCCGTGATCTGTGGCGTGAACCCGATGTACCACGCATCCGTGAAATCATTCGTCGTTCCCGTTTTCCCCGCGGATGGCCTGCCCAGCGCTTGCGCGCGCACGCCCGTGCCGAAATGCACCACGTCTTCGAGCATCGCCACCATCGTCCTCGCCACATCCGACGGCAGCACGTCCGTCACTTTCGGCCGCGCCTCCTCCAAAATCGCACCGTCATACGAAGTCACGCGCCGGATCATATGCGGCTGAATATGAATTCCGTCATCGGGAAACACCGTGAACGCCGATGTGTGTTCCAGCAAAGTCAAATCCGCCGCGCCCAGCGCCAGCGGCAAATACGGCGGCAGCGGGCTGGTAATTCCAAACCGTCGCGCATTGTCGATCACATTTTCAATCCCAATCTGATCCAGCAGGCGCACCGCCGGCACATTGCGTGAGTCCGCCAGCGCGCGCCGTAAGCTGATACGCCCTTCGAACTTGTCGTCATAATTGCGCGGGGCATAGTCTTTCCCGCCGCTCATGTAAGTGATCGGCTCGTCCAGCACCGTATCGAACGGCGTCATGCCCTTTTCCAGCGCCGTCGCGTACACGTACACTTTGAACGAGCTTCCCGTCTGCCGCATCGCCTGCACAGCGCGGTTGTATTTCGACTCCTCAAAACTATACCCGCCAACCATCGCCTTGATTTCTCCCGTGGCGTTATCGATCGCCAGCAGCGACGCTTGCGCCGCGGGAATTTGTTCGAGTTGCACGCGCACCGCGCTGCCATTCACGCTTTCTATGTACAGATTGGCGAGATCGCCGATTTGCAGAAGTTGCTCGGGTGATTTTTCTTCCGTCCACGCAAAATCCGGCGCGGTAATCACCGCGCGATACGGGCCAATCTTCGCCACCGCGGCGTTGCGGTCCACCGCGGTAATCAATCCCGTGACGTAATCTCCCGGCTGGATCGCGTCGCGCCAGTCCGGCGACTCATAACTCTGCAGCGTTCCCAGGTGTTCGTGGAAAACGTTGGGCAGATCGCCGCGCCAGCCGTGCCGGCGATCGTACGCATGCAAGCCGTCGCGCACCGCTTGCACTGCCGACCGCTGCATGGCCGCGTTCAGCGTCGTGTAAACACGCAATCCATCCTGATGCACCGCTTCGGGCCCAAATTCCTGCTCGAGCTTCTGCCGGATCTCTTCCACAAAATACGGCGCGACTGTGCTGTTCAAGGGATATGTCAGATTCAATCCCAGCGTCATCTGCTGCGCCGCTTTGGCCTGTGCTTTGGTGATTTTTCCATCGTCCGCCATGAAATCGAGCACAAGATTACGGCGGTCGAGCGCGCGCTTCGCATGCAAGATGGGCGAATAGATCGGTCCGCGAATGATCGCCGCAAGCAGCGCGGCCTCCGGCAACGTCAACTGGCTGACGTGCTTCCCGAAATACGATTCCGACGCCGCCTCGAATCCATAATTTCCTGCGCCAAGATAAATTTGATTGCAGTACATCGTGAGAATTTGTTGCTTGGTGTAATGCCGCTCGATTTGAATCGCCAGCATGGCCTCTTCGGTCTTTCGCCGGAAACTGCGGTCCGACCGATTGAGAAAAAGCCCTCCCGCGAGCTGCATCGTGATCGTGCTCGCGCCTTGCACGATGCGCCGGTGCACCATATCCGCCCACGCCGCTTCCGCCACGCGCGGAAAGTCCACGCCCCAGTGCTCCATGAAGTGCCGGTCTTCCGTCGAGATAATCGCGTCTTTCAGGACTTGCGGAATCTGATCGTAGGTCAGCAGAATTCGCCGCTGCAGCGCGAACGTCCCAATCGATGTTCCATCGTCCGCGTAAAGCTCCGTCACCACATCCGGACGGTAATTTTCCAACTCTTGAATCTGCGGCAGGTCGCTGTTGTAAACAAAAAGCAGCCCCGCCGCGCAACCCACGGCAATCGCGCAGAGCACCAGCAGAAAAATGGCCACGCGGCTGAAGAGTTTTCCCCCGCCAATGCGCATGAGCCCCTGCGGACCTTCATCCTGGAGCATTTCATCCGGCGGCAATTCATCCTGCGGCGTTTCATCCATTTCCCTTCAATTCTATCGCAATAGCGAACGGTTGCGTCTCCGCTGGCTCCTGGTGTTCCAACAGCCTGCTTCCGCGCCACAGGCAGATTGGTAACCTCGGCCTGCGGCTATTCAGCATTTGGGGGATATCTTAGGAGACGGAATTTTCCAGTTTCGAGGGTTTCCTGCCTATGCCGCAAATCCATCCTTTGTGAGATTCCTCAATGACCTGGACGTCCGAGTAACCGGCATTTGCGAAGAGTTCGCGATGCTCGTCAACACTCAGCAGCTTCATACCCGATAACGGGAGATATTTTTCGGCGACCTTCGCGGTCATGGTCCCGGCCCCTCTATAAATTTCCGCGACAATGATGAGCGTGCCGCCGGGTTTCAGCACTCTTAAAACCTCGCGCATGTCAGCAGGCAAGTCAGGCCACCAGAAATGTGTTTCCACTGCTGTGACAACATCGAACACGTTCTCCGAAAACGGCAACTGAGATACCGACCCTTCCCGAATCTCGACGCGACGCATATCGATCCATTGCTTGTTTGTCTTGCTGGCCACGGCGACGCTTTCCGTCGAAAAATCGACACCGTAGACCTTTCCTTGAGAGGCAATGACGGCCAATTTACTCACCGTTCTGCCTCCGCCGCAGCCAACGTCAAGGACGATGTCATGCTTCGCTATCGAAATGTGAGATAGACCCCAGTCTGTTACCTTCGAATGCCGCGAATTCATGTTCCACAAAACGAATCGGCCCAGCCATCCTGCCGGCTTTTGGCATTGATTTACACGCGCGCTTCTGCTGGCCACAGTTGGTTCCTTTCCTGGGCAGTCTCATTCGGGCGGGAAGGGGCCGCGCGCCCTAATTCCACCACGATCCTAACTATCTACTCCGTCACCACTGCATCCGCCTCTATCTCCACCAGCATATCCGGCGAAACCAATCCCGTCACTTCCACCATCGAACACGCCGGCCGAATCTTCCCGAAAACTTCTCCATGCGCGCGTCCGATGGTCTCCCACTCCGAAATATCTTTAACAAAAATCCGCGTGCGCACCACATGCTCCATCTTCGCTCCCGCTTTCCCGAGCGCCGCCTCGATATTTTTCAGGATCTGCACCGCCTGCGCATACGCATCGCCTTTGCCGACGATTTCGCCTTTCGCATCCGTCGCCGTTGTTCCGGACACCCATATCTGCGCGCCCACTCGCACCGCCCGCGAATATCCCACCACCGGCTCCCACGGCGTCCCACTCGACACATTCTGCCTTTTCATTTTCTCCTCCCTGGGTTGCTGATTCTCTCGAAATCGCTTCACGCGCCTCGCTGGACTTCGCCTCCCAAACTTCGTAACCTTACACTAGCCCAAGTCGAGGTCGCCGCGCCGGCATGCTCTGCAAAAACATTCTCGAGGCCATCGGCAATACGCCGCTCATTCGCCTCAATCGTTTGACGCACGATATCCAAGCCGAAGTCTTCGTCAAAGCCGATTACCTCAACCCCGGCGGCTCCGTCAAAGACCGCATCGGCATTTGGATGATTGACGAAGCCGAGCGTAAAGGCCTGCTCAAACCCGGCGGCACCATCATCGAAGGCACTTCGGGAAACACCGGCATGGGCCTCGCGCTCGTCGCCGCCGTGCGCGGATACAAAATCGTTTTCACCATCACCGACAAGCAGTCGCGCGAAAAAATCGACCTGCTCAAAGCCTTCGGCGCGGAAGTCATTGTCTGTCCCACGGCCGTCGAACCCGACGATCCGCGAAGCTATTATTCCGTCGCCAAAAAACTCGCCCGCGAAATTCCCAACTCCTTCTACCCCAACCAATACGAAAATCCCATGAATCCTGACGCCCACTATCACACCACCGGTCCGGAAATCTGGAAAGACACCGGCGGAAAAATCACCCATTTCGTTTGCGCCCTGGGCACCGGCGGCACCATCAGCGGAGCCGGCAAATTCCTCAAGGAAAAAAATCCTGCTGTCAAAATCATCGGCGTCGATCCCATCGGTTCGCTCTACTACGAATTTGTAAAAACCGGCAAAGTCGGCAAGGCGGAAACCTACGTCGTCGAGGGCATCGGCGAGGATATTTTTCCTTCCACCATGCACTTCGACGTTCTCGACGACGTGCTCCAGGTTACCGACGAAGAATGCTTCGTCTGGGCGCGTCGCCTCGCCAAACAGGAAGGCATTTTCACCGGCGGCTCAGGAGGCGGCTGCCTTTCCGCCGCGCTGCGCCTCGCCCGCGAACTGAAAAAGGACGACGTCGTCGTCGCCTTCCTCCCCGACACCGGCATGCGCTACTTGAGCAAAGTCTACAACGACGGCTGGATGCGCGAGCACGGCTACGTCGAATCCGAAGTCCCGCTCTGCGCCGCCGACGTCGTCCGCGTCAAAGCGCAAACTGGCAAGCATCGCGAGCTCATCGTCGCGCGCCCTTATCAAACCGTTTTTCACGCTCTGCACACCATGCAGCAGCAGGACATTTCGCAGCTTCCCGTCTTCGAAGATGAAAATCCCATCGGCACCATCTACGAAGATCAAATCCTGAATCTCGCGCTCCAGGGCAAAGACCTGCGCAAGCTCGTCATCCGCGAAGTCATGGGCGAAGCGCTCCCGCGCATTCCCAGCGACGCTCCCGTCGAGCGCGTCACGCAACTCCTCAGCCATTCCGGCCCCGCCGTCTTCGTCGAAATGTCCACCGGCAGATTCGAAATCCTCACCAAATTTGATCTCATGGACACCATCGCCAGCCTCATGGAACAAAAACGCTGAAGCCGGCTGAAAAAGGGTGGGCGCGCGATGAAAATTCAAGATGCCCCGTTCACGGTCACTGATTGGAGCCGCTTGCCCGCCACGGAACACCTCGGCGAAACAGGAAAGGCGATTTCGCGAACAATGGAGATCGGAAACATCCGCGTGAGAATGGTCGAGTACACGCCTGGATATTCCGCGGATCATTGGTGCACTCGCGGACACGTTTTGTTGGTGACAGAAGGTGAACTTTCCACACAGCTAAAGGACGGCAGAAAATTTGTTCTCCGGCCCGGAATGACCTATCAAGTCGCTTCCGATGCGGAACCTCACAAATCTTCCACGCAAACAGGCGCCAAGCTCTTCATCGTCGATTAGCAATCAGCAGTGCTGACATTCTTTATCGTCCTGCGCCGCGATATACTCCCTCCCTATGCCCGTGATTATCTCCATGCTCCGCGGCGTCAACGTGGGCGGCCACAACAAAATCAAGATGGATGCCCTGCGCGCGCTTTATGAATCTCTGAAATTCACCGGCTGCCAAACCTACGTCCAGAGCGGCAACGTCGTCTTCACCACCACCGAACGCGGCCTCGCCGCCATCGCTGCCCGCATTGAAAAGTCCATCGAACGCAAATTCGGCTTTCGTCCCGACGTGATTCTTCGCACCTCCGCCGAGATGCGCGACGTCATCGCGCGAAATCCATTCGCCAAGCGCCGCAACATCGAACCAGGCAAACTGCTCGTCGCGTTCCTCGCGCGCGACCCGGGCGCCGAAGCCTTCGCAAAGCTCCGCGCCATCAAAATTGCTCCTGAGGAATTGCACTGCACCACCCGCGAGCTTTACATCTATTTCTCCAACGGCATCGGCCGCGCCAAATTATCCTGGTCCGCCATCGACCGCGCGCTCAAGACTCCCGTCACCGGCCGCAACTGGAACAGCGTCACCAAGCTCCTCGCCATGGCCGAAAAACTCGAATCCCCGCAATAATTCGCGCTCGTGTAGCGCAGAGTTTCGCGGGTGCCCCATCCTTCGCGCCCTTTGCGAAGGGTGGGGGTTATATTGTCCGGGTGCCCCATCCTTTGCGCCGGGTGCCCCATCCTTCGCGCCCCTTGCGAAGGGTGGGGATTGCCGTTGCACTGGCTTCATGTTGTTTTCGTAGGGGCAGGACTTGTTTACCCTGAGGAACGAAGGGCCCTGTCCCGTCGCGACGCTCCGAGTCGCGCTGCGTTTGCCTTCCGTGGCACAGGCTCTTAGCCTGTGCGCTCTCGCGTTGTAGCGCCAGCCTCTTGAAACTGGAGAATCTGCAGTTCACTTTTCCCATTCCCCGGGTGCCCCATTCTTCGCGCTCTTTGCGAAGGGGGGTTGCCGGGTGCCCCATCCTTTGCGCCTTGTGCGACGCAACGCGTCGCGCAGCAAAGGGTGGGGATTTGCCGTTGCACGGACCCTCATGTTGTTTTCGTACGGGCCGGGCTTGCCCTGCCCGTCGCGACTCTCCGAGTCGCGTTGCGTTTGCCTTCCGTGGCACAGTCTCTTAGCCTGCGCGCTCTCGCGTTGTAGCGCCAGCCTCTTGAAACCGGAGAATCTGCAGTTCGCTTTTGCCATTCGCCCAGCTCCGCTAAAAAACTACTCCTCGAAACGTAAAAGTTGCATAATCCGTCTCTGCACAAGGAACAAAGACAGGAGTCCACGATGATCGCAAAGCATGATTTTCGAGGTGTGGCTGGACGCAAATGGATTTTCATCGTTGCTCTTATATTGGCGGTCCCTGCGAGCCGCGCGCAAACTTCGCATCATTCGAAAAAGTCTGACTCTGCGGCCAAGGCTTCAACCCAGCCGCTCGACGTGGACTACACCGCGAAGATCCGCGAATACACCACCGAGCCGTATCTTTCCACTCCGCTCGTTGACCATCTTCCGGCATCGAGCACTGTTCCTTCGCCCGACAAAATCCTCGGCTACGCCATCGGCACGCCCAACAAGCTCACGCATGTCGCCGACATCTATCGTTATTATCACGCTCTCGAAAAATCCTCTCCGCGCGTCCGCACTTTCATTACCGGAAAGAGCGAAGAGGGCCGCGACTTCATGGTCGTCGCCGTCAGCGACGAGCAAAACATCGCGCAACTCGAGCATTACAAAGACATCACCGCGAAACTGGCCGACCCGCGCAAACTTTCTCCCGACGAAGCCGCTGATCTGGAGAAAACCGGCAAACCCTTCTACTGGCTCTCCGGCTCGATTCATTCGCCCGAAACGGGCTCGCCGGAAATGCTCATGGAGCTCGCCTACCGTCTCGCCGTGGAAGATTCCCCGATGATCGAGCAGATTCGCAAAAACGTCATCGTGCTGATTACTCCCGTGCTCGAAGTCGACGGCCGCGATCGTGAAGTCGATCTTTACAATTGGGAAAAGGCTAATCCCGGCAAAGCGGCTCCCAGCCTCATCTATTGGGGACATTACGTCGCGCACGACAACAATCGCGACGGCATCGCCATGGCTCTCGCGCTTTCCAAAATTCAAATGAAAACTTTTCTCACCTGGCATCCTCAGGTCCTGCATGATTTGCACGAATCGATTCCCTTCCTCTACATCTCCACCGGCACGGGCCCGTATAACGCCTGGCTTGACCCGATTGTTGAAAGCGAATGGCAGGAGCTGGCCTACAACGAAGTGCAGCAAATGACTGCCTACGGCGTTCCCGGCGTTTGGACGCACGGCTTCTACGACGGATGGGCGCCGAATTACATGATGTTCGCCGAAGCAGGACACAACGGCATCGGCCGCTTCTACGAAACATTTGGGGGCCGTGGCGCGGACACGGCGGAGCAAACCGTTCCCGCGGAATACACCACGCGCACTTGGTTCCGCCCCAATCCTCCCTTCTCCAAGATCTACTGGTCCATCCGCGACAACGTCAACCTGCAGCAGAGCGCTCTTCTCGTCGGTTTGAGTTACATGGCGCAGCGCCCGGAGCAATTCCTCGCGCGCTTCTATGACATGAGCCGCCGCTCCGTCGCCAAAGCCACCACTGAAGGTCCCGCTGCGTGGGCGATTCTCAACGATGGCAAGCGCCCCGCCCTCGATGCGCATCTCGCGCGTCTTCTGCAAGACCAAGGAGTTGAAGTGGCTCGCTTGGATCAAGCCATCGACGTGACTTCATCGGCTCCCGCCGTTGCGCCCCTCAATGAAAAATCAAACGGAAAATCGGATGCAAAAATGGATGGGGAAAAAACCGCGGAGAAACCCCCGGCAAAAACTACAATCCCCGCGGGCAGCTACATCATTCGCATGGATCAGCCCTACAGCCGCGAAGCGGACATGCTGCTCGATACGCAATACTATTCCATTCACGATCCCACGCCCTATGACGATACCGGCTGGACGCTTGGCCCCCTGATGGATGTCGCTACTCTGCGCGTCACCGATCCAACAATTCTGAAAGCGTCGATGACGCTGATCGACGAGCCCGCGCACGCCGCGGGAAAAATCGACGGCGGTGGAGGCTTTTTCATCATCAACGCCAACGCCGAGCCCGCTCTGGCGACCCTTCGCTTCCGTTTGGCTGACGTCAAAATGTTCGCGGCGGAAGATTCATTCAAGGCGGACGGCCAGGATTTTCGCGCCGGCTCTTTCATCATTCCTGCGGATGGCAATCCATCCAATCTTCGCGACGAGCTTTCCTCCGCCGCGCAAGACCTCGGCCTCGAAATCCACGCAACGTCAGCCGGCGTTTCTGTCGCGCGCCATCCTTTGGAAGCGCCGCGCATCGCCATGGTTCACAACTGGATGAACACGCAGCCGGAAGGCTGGTATCGCCTCGCGCTCGAAGAATGCAAAGTGCCGTATTCCTACATTTCCGACGCGGTGGTCCGCGAAACGCCGGACCTGCGCGCGAAGTACGACGTCATCATTCTTCCGCCGTCGATGCCAAATCTCTCACGCCTGATTAACGGCGTGCCGAAAAGAATTTTGCCCGACGGAAGCGAATCCGGCGGCGCGATTCCGTGGGAAAAATCCGGCCTGACGCCGAGCTTCGGCCTGGGCCCGGATCAAACCAGCGACATTCGCGGCGGCTTCGATTTTTCCGGCCTCGCAAATTTGGAAAAATTTGTCGACGATGGCGGATTGCTGATTCCGATTTCCTCGAGTTCAGTCCTCACCACGGAAACCGGAATCACCGATACAGTTTCCATTGTTCCCACGCCGCAACTGCACGCGCGCGGCGCCATCTTTAACGCAACCGTCGAGGATCCGCGCAGCCCCATTACGTATGGCTATGATTCGACGGTTCCTGTTTACTTCAATCAGGCGCCGGTGTTCCGCGTTTCGCTCACCGGCGGCGGTGGATTTGGCGGAGGCGGCGCGGACGGCGGAATGGCTGCGCGTCCCAGCGGTCGCGGCTCGCTGACCGATCCGGATATTCCGCAGGGACGTCCGTGGAATCCTCCACCACCCGCTGTGCATCGCACGCGAGCGCAGCAGGAACTTTACATTCCGCCGGAAGAGCAAGAATACTTGAGTCCCTACGTTCCTCCGAAAGCGCTGTGGCCGCATGTGGTGTTGCGCTTCGCGGACGAGAAAAATCTTTGGGTCAGCGGAATGCTTGACGGCGGATCCGCACTCGCGGAGTCGCCTGCGATTGTCGACGTCCCGGTGGGGCGCGGACACGTAGTGCTGTTCGCGATCAATCCGATGTGGCGGCAAATCACGCAGGGGAGTTTCATGTTCCTGCTGAACGCGGCCATGAACTACGACCACTTGAGCGCGGCGCCGGCGGCAACGGCGGAGAGCAAATAAAAAGCAAAATACTATTGAGTACTAGAACAGGCCAAATTGTCTCTTAGACGGGTGATTTTGGGGCAAAATTGGCCTGGTAGAGCAGGCCATTGATTTTTGCGTTTTTCGGCGTTTTTCGAAAAGCACATTTTTATTTTTTGCAAAAAAGCCAACAAAAGCGCGTTTTTCAGTACATACCCCCTAGGACGAGCGGAGTGGCGCCGCGCAACTGCGAGCAGGCCAATTCTCAAAAAACGAGCAAAAATTAGGTTATAGTACCAGGCCATTTATATAGGACGTCTATAGGAAAAATGAAAGACAGTGGGTAATGACTGACCAGCGATCAGCGGCGAGCGGATCATTCGCTCTGTTTCCAGGTTCGGCCAAAACGAGCGAGCGTTAATCCAAGCGAAGACGGATAGGCAGCGAAATCCAAAAAAGACGGAGCCCCATGAAAGCAAGAAAAGCAAAACGCCGAACTAAGACTGTGACGGCAAAGATGCTCGTTGGCGGGCTCCTTCTGTTTGGTTCCGCTGCGGGGTTTGCGCAGGAGAAAAAACCGCAGGGGAATTCGCCGGCGGCCACGCAGCACGCAGCAACAAGGGGATTCACCAGGGACGACGCGCGCGCGGCGATTGCGGCGGCGCAAGCAATTGCGCCAGGGGGATTCAACGAACTGAAAACGGTGGAAATTGGCGGCATCCCGCAATGGATCAGCGTTCGCGGAAATAATCCGGCGAATCCGATATTGCTTTTCATTCATGGAGGGCCGGGCTCGCCGATGATGCCGGAGAGCTGGACGTTCCAGCGGCCGTGGGAGGATTTCTTTACGGTCGTGCAATGGGACCAGCGAGACGCGGGGAAAACATTTTCGGCGGCGAAGCGGCAGCCGGACGAATCGATGACCATTGACGAGATGCAAGCGGATGCGGAGCAGTTGATCGAGCTGCTGCGACGAACGTACGGCAAAAAGAAGATTTTTCTGATGGGACACTCCTGGGGAAGCATTCTGGGATTGAAAGTGGCGCAGCACCGGCCGGATTTGCTTTACGCATATATTGGTGTGGGCCAAGTGGTGAACGGAGAGCGGAATGAGGTGGTTGGCTACCAGCAAACGCTGGCGCAGGCGGAGGCGGTTGGCAATCAAACAGCGATTCGAGAATTGAAGGCGCTGGCGCCGTACCCCAATCCGAAGGGCTTCACTCCCATGTCGAAGGTGCTCGCGGAACGGAAGTGGGACGTGGCGTTAGGCGGGATGATTTACGGGCGGACGAATGCCGACCCGTCGGAGAT
>JBAQYT010000236.1:0-4926 GCA_049787175.1 Candidatus Acidiferrales bacterium
CCTTCGGCGTCGCGGAAATATTCGGCGACGGTCAAGCCGGTTAAACCAACGCGAAGGCGCGCGCCAGGCGGTTCGGTCATCTGGCCATAGATTAGTGCCGCGCGCGACTTTTCCGAGTTGCCGGGAACGACGACGCCGGATTCGGTCATTTCGAGCCATAGGTCGTTGCCTTCGCGGGTTCGCTCGCCTACTCCAGCAAAGACGGACACACCGCCATGCTTCATCGCGACGTTGTGGATCAGTTCCATGATGAGCACGGTCTTGCCAACGCCGGCGCCGCCGAATAGGCCGATCTTGCCGCCCTTGAGATATGGTTCCATCAAATCGACGACTTTAATGCCGGTCTCGAACATTTCGAGAGAAGTGGATTGTTGGTCGAGCAGCGGCGCAGGACGATGAATCGGCCAGCGCTCTTTTGCTTTTACCTCACCGAGCTTGTCCACAGGCTCGCCAAGCACATTCAGGATGCGGCCAAGCGTACCGCGCCCCACAGGAACGGAGATTTCCTCGCCGAGATCAATCGCGTTCATGCCGCGCACAATGCCCTCGGTGGGCTTCATGGCGACGCAGCGAACACGGCCCTCGCCAAGGTGCTGCTGCACTTCAGTGATGAGGTCAATCGCTTCGGCTACGTCGAAGCCCTCGCTGGTGATGCGAACCGCGCCGTAAATCAGCGGAAGGTGACCCTCCTCGAATTGCACGTCGACGACCGGGCCGATAACCTGCACAACGTGGCCCGTCTTCAAGTCTTTCTTTTCCGTTGCTTGATCCTGTGCCATTGAAAAGCTCCCTTGCCTATGAGGACGCCGCGAAAGAAGCGCCGCTTACGATTTCAATAATTTCCTTGGTGATGCTAGCCTGGCGAATCTTGTTCATGTCGAGGGTCAAAGAGCCGATGATCTCTCCGGCGTTGGTGGTAGCGGCATCCATCGCAGTCATGCGCGCCGCATGCTCGGCAGCGGCGGATTCGAGCAGGATGCGAAATATCTCGGTTTCCAGATAGCGCGGCACCAGCTTCGCGAAGATTTCCTCGGGCGGCTCTTCGTAGATGTAATCGACCGTTTCGGCGAGCTTATTCGAGTCCGATTTTTCGCCGCTCGCTTCATGCCGTTTCTGGGTCGCGGTTTCCCCCGCAGAATCAGCGGCAAGCGATTCGGGGTTGAGAGGAAGCAGCTTTTCCAACCGGAGCCGCTGAACCATGACGTTTTTGAATTCGTTGTAAATCGCGTAAACGGCGTCCACTTCCTTTGAAATATACAATTCGGAGATGCGTTCGGAAATTTCCTCGGCGTGGTGAAATTCAACGTGCATGGAAACGTTCAGATACTCGGCGGCAAGTTTCCATTTGCGCCGCTTCAGGGCTTCGACGCCTCTGCGGCCAACGCCAATGGCTTGCACTTCTTTTCCTTGCAGGCTGCGGCGGTATTCGGTGGTTCGCCGTATGATATTTGTGCTGAACGGACCACAAAGGCCTTTGTCTGAACTGACGACCAGAACAAGGACACGCTCTTCCGGCCTGCGCTCGAGAAGAGGATTTTGCGGCTCGGGGATGCGCTGCATCGCTGATTGCAGCACGCGGCGAATTTCCTTGGCGTAGGGGCGGGCGCGGAAGACGCCCTCCTGCGCGCGGCGCAGCTTCGCGGCAGAGACGAACTTCATGGCGCGCGTGATCTGCTGGGTATTCTTAACAGATCGGATGCGGCGGCGGTAATCGAGCAGAGTCGGCATAGAAAGATCTAATCGGCGTTCAGCTTGCGGCCTCCGCGGTCTTGCGGTCCGTAACGAACTGTTTCTTGAAATCGTCGAGAGCCTTCTTGATTTCGGCGCGGATCCCGTCGTCCAGGGCCTTTTTGTCGGCAATAGTTTTCAGCACGCCGCCGTAATTCGTCTCGACGAAGTTGTACAGTTCTTTCTCGAAGCGGCGCACATCCTCCACGGGAATACTATCCACATAGCCATTGGTGCCGGCGAAAATGCCGAGGACCTGCTTTTCGACAGGAAGCGGTTGGAACTGGTACTGCTTCAGTAG
Organism: Candidatus Acidiferrales bacterium; assembly: GCA_049787175.1. GTDB lineage: Bacteria > Acidobacteriota > Terriglobia > Acidiferrales > UBA7541 > DAHUXN01. The sequence goes on from JBAQYT010000236.1 coordinate 2,030, forward strand.
TTCGGTGAGGCGCCGGCCGCGGCCCAGTTGCGCCTGAGTGGCTTTGTCCAATTCGGAGCCGAACTGCGCGAAAGCGGCGAGTTCGCGGAATTGCGCCATATCCAATCGGAGGGAGCCGGCGACTTGGCGCATGGCCTTGATTTGCGCGTTTCCACCGACGCGGCTGACGGAAATGCCCGCGTTGATGGCAGGGCGAACGCCGATATTGAAAAGGTCGGACTCGAGATAGATCTGGCCGTCGGTGATGGAGATGACGTTCGTGGGAATATAGGCAGAGACGTCGCCGGCTTGCGTCTCGATGACAGGAAGCGCGGAAAGCGAGCCGCCGCCGAGATCCTTGCTCATTTTCGCGGCGCGCTCGAGCAAACGTGAATGCAAGAAGAAAACGTCGCCGGGATAAGCTTCGCGTCCGGGCGGGCGGCGGAGAAGCAGCGATATTTCGCGATATGCCTGCGCGTGCTTGGAAAGGTCATCGTAGAAGCAGACGGCGTGTTTGCCGTTGTCGCGGAAAAATTCGCCCATGGCGCACGCTGCGAAGGGCGCGATGTATTGCATGGTGGCCGGTTCGGAGGCGGTTGCAGTGACGACAATACTGTGCTCCATGGCGCCGCTGTCCGTGAGCGTCTTGATAACTTGCGCAACCGTGGAGCGCTTCTGGCCGATAGCGCAATAGATGCAGATGAGGTCACCGCCGCGCTGATTGATGATCGTGTCGAGGATAATCGCAGTTTTGCCGGTCTGGCGGTCCCCGATGATGAGCTCGCGCTGGCCCCGGCCGATGGGAATCATGGCGTCGATGGCCTTGATGCCGGTTTGCACGGGCTCGCGAACGGGCTGGCGGTCAATCACGCCGGGCGCGAGACGTTCGATGGGGCTGCGTTGTTCGCCGGCGATGGGACCCTTGTCGTCGAGGGGCTGCCCCAATGGATTCACGACGCGGCCAATGAGCGCTTCGCCCACGGGGACGGACATGATTTTCTTGGTGCGCTGGACGGTATCGCCTTCTTCGATTTTTGTGTAGTCGCCGAGCAGAACGGCGCCGACCTGATCTTCTTCGAGGTTGAGGGCGATGCCGACAACGTCGTGGGGAAAGGAGATCATCTCGCCAGCCATGACTTTGTCGAGACCATAGATGCGCGCGATGCCGTCGCCGACGGAAATGACCGAGCCAACTTCCTCGACGGCCATGACCTGCTGGTAGTTTTCGATCTGTTCGCGAATGATTTTTGTAATTTCGTCAGCCTTGATTGTGGCCATTCCCGCTCCTATTGCGATTCCAACTCAGCGCGTAGCCGGTTGAGCTGCTCGCGCACGGATCCGTCGTAAATGGTAGAGCCGATCCGAACGGTCGCACCGCCGATTAGCTGGGGATTCAATTGATACTGCGCTTGCACTTTTTTGCCGGTGACGCGCTCGAGCGCCTGGGTCAACCGCGATTTTTCCGGCACGGAAAGTTCGTGCGCGGAGGCGATCAGCGCGTCGACAATTCCGGCGCGCCGGTTCATCTCTGATTCAAAGGACTGTTGAATTTCGTCGACGATGCTGGTACGGCCGTTATCGATCAAGAGAAAAATGAAATTGCGCACTTCGGTGTGCGTGTCCATTTTAGCGGCGATTTCGCCGGCAACGGACTTCTTCGCGGCGGCGCTGACGACGGGATTGGCCAGGAGATTGCGCAAATCGGCGGAGGCGGCAAAGGCCTGGACGAAATCAGACAGGTTCTTGCGGATTGTGTCCGCATCTTTGTGTTCGAAGGCCACGTGGGCGAGCGCGGCGGCGTAGCGTTGCGCGATGGCGCTCAAATGGACGCTCCTTGGAGCGCCGAGACAAAACCGCGGAACAGATTCGACTCGGCTTGGGGATTGACTTGTTCGCGAAGGAGAGCCTCGGTGCGGTCGATTGCGCGGCGCGCAGCGATGGCTTTGAGTTCGGTTTGCGCGGCGCGTTCTGCGGCGCGGATCTCCATTTGCGCGGCCTGGTCGATGCGCTTGGCTTCTTCTTGCGCGAGGGCGCGAATGCGCTGTGCTTCCGCGGCGCTTTCCCGCGTTGCGCGAGCGCGTAGGTCGGCGACTTCGCGGTCGAGCGAGGCCATTTTTTGTTCGGCGGCGCGCTCTTGCCGTTCGGCTTCTTCGCGTGCACGCGCGCTTTCGGCAATGGCGTTGGCTATCGCTTTCTGGCGGCTGCGAAAATATGCAGGGGTTTTCTTGGCGAAAACCCACACCAGGACGCCGACGAAAATCAGGAAGTTAATCCAGCGATAAATCCAGCCGGTGGTCGTGTCGGCTTGTTCCTGAGGATTTGCAGCAGCGAGAACCGGCGCGGCAAAAATGGCAAGCGCAAAAGCAATGGCGCAGGCGCTGCGCAGCCAGTGGGAAATGCGAGGAATCACTGCGTGCCTCCGAGCGGCGCGACGGGCGGCTCCAAAATTCGCTGCGCAATGCGGCCCGCGAGCGCGGCTGTTTCGCTTTCGAGCTGCGCGCGGGCAGCGGCGAATTCACGGCTGATGCGTTCTTTCTGAACGCGCACGGCATCCTGTGCGGCGCTGCGCGCATCGCGAAGGACTTTCGCGCGGTCATCGAGGGCGGCCTGGCGAGCGGTTTCCTGTTCGGCAAAAACGCCGGCGCGGGCCTTGCGCAGGGCGTCTTCGTAGGAATGGACCTTGTCTTTTGCGGCGACTTGAACGGCTTCCGCTTCGGCGCGCGCTTTCGTGATGCGAGCGTTACGCTCGGTTAAGGTGCGCTCCAAAGGCTTGAAGAAATTGGCGCGCAAAAACCAATAAAATAGGAGAAAAAGAATAATCGTAGGAACAGACTTGAGGAACAGCCAACCGAGCTGTTGCAGAATCTGCATCGCACACTTATCGCGACTGCCGAATGTCCTCCGTGGATTTTCTTGCT
>JBAQYT010000243.1:0-13869 GCA_049787175.1 Candidatus Acidiferrales bacterium
CCGACCGCTACGGCGAACTTTATGCGAAGTGGATTGTGGAGAAAGATGACGCACTGCCTGCCATTTCTGAGATTTTGAAAGCCCTCGAGCAAATCGAAATCTCCTGCGAAGAATGCCAGCCCTCCACCTGGGCCCTTGAAGGCTGAACTTCTCGTAATCTGCCCTGTGCCGCTCAAATCAGCAACACTACCTACGCCGCACCCATCCGCCCGTAACGCTTCGACAGACCGACCGCGGGAATTCCTAGCGCGAAAGACGATTTGGCACAAAGCAAGTTTCACCGCCCCGGTCCGTAACTGTACTGAAATGGATAGGTTGTCGCCTGTGCTTTGCCATCAACCATGAGAGGCGTGAATCGCCATTTCTTTACTGCCTCAATCGTCGCCTCTACATAGGGGCACGTGCCCTCAATGACGTGCAGATCACTCACGCTGCCGTCAATGCCAATCGTGCCCCAGAGCTTCACAAGCCCGCTGTTGTTGGGCCGGTTGAATCCGTTGGGATATGTGGGCGCGACTTCATGGATTAGCTTCGGCCATTGAATACTATCGCCATAGACGCGGTTGTCAGGCTGCTTGACTTGCAGATCGCCGAGATAACGAAAACCGCCATCGACATAGGCAAAAGGAAACAACCACCGAAATGACGTGTCTTTGACGAAGCGAACTTCGTACAACTGCGTGGATTGCTGTTCGCGCGCCGCAAGCACAGGGTATTCGGATTCATTCGCGTCTACCGTGCATGCGCTTCGAAAGCGTTGCACTTCCACCGAGGTGAACTTCATGCCTGAATTCGACTGTAAAGTATTCGCGAACAGCATGGGCAAGCTTTTCTCCATGTTCTGATAGCTCTGTGTGAAGCGCGTTCCCTGAATGGCTCCGAATTGTGCCGAGAACCAAGAATCCGGATTAGGAAGCAGCAAAGCATGAAAGTACGGTTGCAAATCTTCTAGTTTCCCGTGTTGGGCCATGTCCAGCATTTGCTTCATCATTTTCGTCAACCCGCCCGGAGAGTCTGGATAGGAGGGAATTGGCGCGTATGCACTCGAAGCCCCCGGCTGTCCGGCGGCGGCAGGCATTCCTTGTGGCAAATGAAATTCAACGGTGAGCGTGGTGTCCACGGTCACCGCCTCTCCATTAACCAGTACCGGATTGAATCGCCACTGGCGCACCGCCGCTTCCGCTGCCTCGACCAGCACCGGATTGCCGCTTGTCGCGTCCACCGATTGCACCGTTCCATCCGGAGCGATAAGCGTGTGCAGCTCTACCGTGCCTTCCAATCGCTGCGTGAGCGCCTCCTGCGGATAAACCGGGGGAACGCGATTCGCGATGTGCGCCTCGACCACGCCTCCGGCGATGTGAATCCGTTTCGGCATCTCCGATGTAGCCGGGGATGCGGCTGGCGCAGAAGCCGGGACCAGCCGCAGATCCGCCAGTGGTCCTAGGTAACGGAACGCCCCCGCGTCATACGCAAAATATGCCCAGCGCATCGTCGACCCGTCTTCCGATTTGAAATTCACCACGTAAAACGTTTGCGGCTGTTTCACCAGCCCCAGAAAATAATCGTCTTTATCGGTTGTGCCTGGATCCCCTCCGCGCTCGAAGCTCAAGGCAGCCACATCAGTCATCTGCGACGCGACCGCGCGCGCAACGTCTCCAGCGATCTGAAAATTCCGCGCGCCCGCCCACGCATCGTAATAGACGGCGAACTGCTGTCCATTGCCTTCACCAAAGCTGGCGGTAAACCATGCCGCGCTTTCGGGAAGGGTCAGCGATTGCAAGTACGGCGCGAGCGCTTTCTCGCCGCCGCTTTTCTCCGCTGCCACCATGTCCCACACGAGTTTCTGCAATCCATCGGTGGAATTGGCATAGGAAGACGGCGCTGCCGCCTGCGGCTTGGGCAGAGAACTCCCAATAATCGGTACCGCGATTGCCAACAAGCACGAAACGAATGTCAAAACCATTCTGGGCTTCATGGTTCTACACCTCGCCTAGGTTCTTGAAGTTGCTTCGGTGCGCGGTACTTTACGACTGTGGTAATAAAAGGGCAATAGCTATTGAATGGAGGACGTGCTTCGGAGTTACCCAGCGCCGACGGAAGATTGCAGCGCTTCGGCAATGGAAGCGCTGCAATGGTCTACGTCAACTTGTTGCTCTGCTTCCACCATGATGCGTGCAAGCGGCTCAGTGCCCGAGTAACGCACAACGACGCGGCCCGAATCGCCGAGTTTCCTTTCGGCCTCGCCGATGGCATGTGCGACGAGCGGAAGTGATTCAAGAGGGGGTTTCGCGCGGACGCGCACGTTCAAGATTTTTTGCGGGAAAACCTTCAGATCATAGAGCAGCGTATCGAGTTTCCCGCCGATGGATACGAGCGAGGCCATCTTGATCGCAGTGAGCATTCCGTCGCCGGTGGTCGAGTCATCGAGAAAGATAATGTGCCCGGATTGCTCGCCGCCCAAGTTCGCGTCGATCTCGAACATTTTCTCGAGCACGTAGCGGTCGCCGACCGGCGCGCGCTCCAGCCGCAGCCCCTCGCGTTCCAGCGCCCGTTCCAGGCCGAGATTCGACATCGATGTGCCCACGATTGTGTTGCCTTTGAGTTTCTTCGTTTTCTTCATGTAACGTCCGGTGGCAAAAAGCACGGCATCGCCATCGACGTACCGGCCGCTTGATGTGGAAAAGACCGCGCGGTCCGCATCGCCATCGAACGCCACTCCCAAGTCCGCTCCGGAAACGGCCGTCTTTTCCTGCATTTTTCCCGGATGCAAGGAGCCGCACTCCGTATTGATGTTCTTCCCGTCGGGATTGTCGAAGATTGCAATGACCTCGGCGCCGAGGGAGCGAAACAACTCCGGCGCAAGCATGCTCGCTGCGCCATTGGCGCAGTCCAAGACAATCTTCATGCCTGAAAAGTCCGCGCCGCTGAACACCTTCTGCCGCAGCGAAGAGAGGTAGTCGTTGTACAGCGCCGACGTAGGGGGAAGGCCGTCTGCGCTTAGGCGCGGAGCTGGCGACCCTTCCTTCTGCGCGGCGAAGATGCGCGCTTCGATTTGCGCTTCCGCGGCGTCGGCAAATTTCGTGCCGCGGGCGGAGACCAGCTTCACTCCATTGTCGTGGTAAGGATTGTGCGATGCGGAAATCACCACGCCGCCGGAAAAATCCTCCGTGTGAACCAACCAAGCGACTCCTGGTGTGGTGATGATTCCTGCCGAAACAGGCTCGATCCCGGCGACGCGCAAACCCTGGGCGATGCAGCCGGCGAGCTCCGGCCCGGATTCGCGCGTGTCCATGCCGATGAGCACGCGCAACGATTTTGCGGCGTCGCGATGCTCCGACAAATATTCGCCGAGCGCGACGCCGGTTCGAAATAGCGTCGCGTCATCTAGAGGATATTTCCCGGGGATTCCGCGAATTCCGTCAGTTCCGAATAGTTCCTTGGGCATGACTCATACAAAATGTTGCGATGAGGCTGAGAGTTTCAGTTTAGCACGTGCGCTGCAAACGCTTCATGAAGATTCCGTGGGTGCACTCAAAGAAATACGGCAGCTAATCTTTCGGATGGTTCGGAAGCGTGCGAATAAAGTGAACCAGATGCCACACCTGCTCGTCTGTGTTGAATTCCTTGAATCCGGGCATGCCGCTCAGACGAATGCCGTGCTGCACAATCCAAAAAAGATCCGCATCCGACCATTTCTGAATCTCCGCGGACCCCAAATCCGGAACGCGCGGGTACATGGATTGTCCAATGTGCGTGGGCTTGCGTCCGTCCTTTCCGTGGCACGATGCGCATTCCACCGAAAAGAGCAACTCACCCATGTGGGCGCTCGCGTCGGAATATGCCAGCTCGGTGAGCTGCATTTGTGCGGCCGCGTGGCCAACCACTTGATGCTTTGCTTTCGTCGTCAGCATCGTTTCAAAGCGCCCAGGCTCGTCGAGCGCACTGATGCTCGCCCGAGACGCGGCGAAACCGGCGAGCAAGATGACCGCGGCCACTACGACCGCCACCCACAACCAAGTTCTTCGCATTTTCATCGAGGACTCCCAAAATAGGCCGATGCGTCTCGATCCACTTCGCGACTCGCGCGCGTCAGGCGCTCGAAAACAAGCTGCATAGATGTCGTACAGGCGCGCAAGACCGAGGTTTTCGCCGATTCCGTCAAACGGAATGCATGCGAGGCCGCACCCGATGCTCTATCCGATACATCATGGCAAAAAAAACGATTCACAAATTCGCGCCAGGCAAGGTTCTAATCGAGCGCGCGCAAGCGCGATATGCTTGCCGCCAGAGTGGCCCAATCCGTGGCTTGCTGAAACATGCGAATGCCTGCAATGCCCGAAGCCCCCGCGCGAATGCAGGCGGGCGCGTTTGCTTCTGTCACGCCGCCAATCGCTAGCACAGGAATGTGGATGCTGCGGCATACTTCGGCGAGCTTCTCGACCCCATGCGGTTTTCCGAAACTCAGCTTCGACGGTGTTTCGTACACTGGGCCAAAGAAAACATAACTCGCGCCGGCTTTTTCCGCGGCGAGTGTTTCACCGAGGCCATGGCAGGAGGCGCCAACCGTAAAGGTACCTAAGGCATTGCTGCCTTGCAGCCAGTTGATCACCTCCGCTGCGGGTATCGACGCGGAGGACAAATGGACTCCTGCCGCGCCTGCGGCTAGCGCCACGTCGATCCGGTCGTTCACAAAAACTCGCGCCGGCCTAGTTTTGCTTCGAGCTGCCTCGCGATGAACGGCGGCCACTGCGTCCCGGGTGAAATCAACCAACTCGCGCGCGCTCACGTCTTTTTCGCGAATCTGGATCCAATCGACCCCAGCCGCCGCGGCGCATGCGACGCATGGCAAGAGTTCATCGAGCGACGCAGCTTCATTGAGTTGGTGGCGATCCGTCACATAACAGAGGACCATGAGCTAGCCTGGGCTAACTGCGCGCTGCGGCAGGACGCTTCCGGCGGAACGAATCCACGGCAAGCACCGCGTCCACCACGCCTAGGCCCGAAATTGCTCCGCGCAGGTAGGGGTTAAGCAAAATCGGAATCAGCGTAGGGTAGCGATTTAGAAAGTAGTTCGCGTCCCAAAATGGCGACCAAGGAATCAGGATGATCAGCAATCCCAATTCAAGCCACAGGAGGAGCAGAAGCGCGCGAAGGAGACGATGTGCCAATTTTATTTCAGTGTTTTTGCAGCGCGGAAATGCGCTCAGAAACGTCGCGATAATCGATGTTCATGGCATAGACTTGCCGGAAACTCTCAAGTGCGGCGTCGAGATTGCCTGCTTGCTCCTCGGCCATCGCTAAATCATACCGCAAAGCGATGATGGTTTCCTGTTCGAGGCCGGGCAATTCCAGCGCGCGTTGATACCAGAGGGCCGCGATTTGGGGCTCCATCTTGTCCGTGAATGTCAGGCCCAGCAACGTGCAGCATTGCATGGCGTAGCGGAACGCTTGTCCGTCCTGCACCGCCTTGGCCACTTTCTGGAACTCGCCGATGGCCTCGTCGAGCAAACCCATCTCGCGATAGGCGATGCCGAGATTGTAATGTGTCTCTAGGTCTTCGCCCTGCTCCTGCTCCTCCATTTCGCCGAGCTCAGCGCGGAACTCCTGAAAAACCTCGCTCAATTGGTCGACGTTGCCAGAAGCTTCTTGGACAGACCTGGTCGTCGGCGCATGCATTTGCGTGGCGGGAGCTTTTTCGCTGGTCTCCGCCGCCTCTTTGCTCTGAGCATGACTTTGCCGCACAACGGGAGCCGAAGCAGCAGCTGGCCGCTCCGGAGTAGTGATTTCTAGACCTTCTACTTCCGCTACAAGCTGATCCAGCAAGCTCTCAGTATTTGCCGCCTCGTTATTGCCATGCCCGGGTTCTGCAACGAGCTCCAAATCGAACTCCGGCGTTTCTGTCTCTGGTTCAGCCGGTGGCGCTGCTGCCACCGGCGCCGCGGGTTCCGGCTCCGTTTGTGTTGCGAGGTTTTCCCATTCGTCGGAGAGGTCAATTTCCGGTTCTGCCGCGGGCGTCGTGCTCGCCACGTGCTGTGGCGCTTTTGCATCAGGGATCGAGAATTCCGGAGGTGCAGCGGCGCCGGACGGTGCGGGAGCAATTCGCGCAGGAGCAGGCTCGGCCGCAGCAGGGGCAGCCAATTCCTCTTCGGTTGTGCCGGAAGCGCGTTGAAAGCGCCGGCGAAGCTCGGCAAACCGTTCGGCATTCTTCGTGTCACCGCGCTGCGTATAGATCTGTTCGAGCTGTGATGCAAGTTCCGCTGTGCGCCGGTCATTTCCCGCGCCAAGAGTCAAATCCAGCAGACGCTCGAGCGTGGGCGCATGCTGAGGCACGCGTTGCCGAACGGTTTCGAGCAGCTGAATGGCTTTTTGCGACAGCCCGTAGCTCGAAAACAGGTCCACATCGGTGAGCGCTTGATTGATGAATTGCTGCGTCTCATCGTCGAGGCCCATTTCATTCGCCGCCGCTGGCACAGGTGTCCCAATCAGCGGGTCGCGAGTGGGTTGCTGAAAGACGGCTTCGTCGAGGTCGGCGGGGGCCGTGGAAGCGCGGCCAAGCTTTTTCTGAAGTTGCCCCAGGCGCTGCCGCGCCAGTTCATTATCAGGCTCGCGTTCCAGCAACTCATTCAGGATAGTTTCCGCTCGCTGCAAATTTCCGGCGTTAATCAGCGCTTCAGCAAGCTCCGACTGTGCTTCCGACAGATTGTTGTCCGCGGTTCGCCGGTACAAATCGACCAGCCATTCCTGTGGTTCCAGTCTGTCTTTGAGCTTTTCTCCAACCGCGATCAGCACCTTCGCCAGGTAATCCTGATTTCCGGAGGAGATCGCGGACTCTCGTATTCCGTCAATGAGCTCGATGGCCTGGTCCGGCTGCTCCGCATCGATCAGCGAGTTAGCCACTTTCGAGACCAACGTGTATTTTTCCGGGCCTTTCAGGCCCGCATTTCGCACCAGGTCGACAGCGCGAGCGCTTTTTCCGCTCTTCAGGCACAGCTCGACTTGCAAACCGATTGTCTCGGAATTCGAATCTGCGTCCGGAAGGTTGGCCAGGGCCTCGAGTGCGGCGTCGGTATTGCCGGTTGCACCCAGCATCTTGGCCTTGAAGAGCAGTGCCGAGGAGTCTCCAGGCTGCGCCGCAATCGCCGCATCGGCCATCTTTAGCGCTTCGGAAGCGTCACCGTGCTCCTGGAGATAACGCGCAAAGTGAAGGTATGTCTGTGCCGCTTCCTTTTTCTGGCCCATGGCCAGGTAAAGTTCAGCGAGCCTTCGTTGCACGCGCGGATTATCCGGCTCGACTTCGAGGAGTCGCCGCAAAACGTCGACAGCTTTGGCCGTCTGATTCGCTTTCAGGTGCGCTTCGGCGAGCTGCAGGAAAATAGGCCGCGCTTCGCTGAGGATGCCTTGCTGGACGTAAAGATTCGCAAGTTTTTCGAGCGGCTGGGTCTCATTCGGCGCCAGCTTGGAGATTTTTTTGTAAATGGCGATGGCTTTGCTATTGAAGCCGTCGTTGAGGTAGAGCTGCGCGAGGCGCTCGAAATACTCCACCGCCTGCGACATATTCGTCTGCCGAACAAACAGATCGCCGACAGTCATCAGCACGACCTGGTCGTTCGGGTCGCTCCGCAGGATAGTCTGGTATTCCTGAATCGCCTGCGCCACTTTGCCCTGGTTCAGCGACTTCAGCGCTGATTCCATGGCTTTTGCTTTATTCAACGCCATGCGTGTCTCTCGGTCCCTTGCTCATGCTGCTTGGCACGAGCATCCCCTTTAGGGTCCAGCGCGGATTTCTGCAGCAAACAGGTCCCAAGCGCGCCATCCAAATCCAAATGAATACCTTTCGCGCGGCTGGAACAGCTCGCTGGCTACGTTAGCACACGCGAAAAACAAGGGTCAACGAACTGCGCTGAGGTCGTATATGAAGTGGATAACCCCCCGTTACACGCAAAGCGAGAGCGACGGCAGCTCCTGGGAGTCTCAGTCGCGGTAGAGAAATTCCAGTTGAATCCCCGCCACTTCAATAATGTCGCCCGGCGACAGCTTTGCCGGATGGATCACCGGCTGCCCATTGACCGTAGGCACTCGGTCTGCGCCGCCAATGTAGTAGGAATTGTCTTCGCGCCGATTAATCTGCGCCGCGGCCTTGGGCGCAAACCAACCCTTCAGCTTCACCGTGGCCATCGATGATTTTCCCACCACCGTGAGTTTATCGCTCAGGATATATTCCTGTTTGTCGGTTTTTCCCTTGCGCACCACAAGCGTGGCCACCTTCACGCGCGCAGGCGCCACTTGCGAGCTTTCGCCGACCGCGGCTACTTTTTGGAGAAATTCGCGCCGTTCTTTCGTATCGAGCATCACCGTTTCATTGATTTTCGGCGCCGCTGGTTTGGGGGTCCCGCCTTTCCAGAATGGATCGGTTCCTTCGCGCGAATCCGTCACCACGATCGTATGTTTTCCGATGGCTACGGAGTCGCCGGGCTTGAGCGTCACCATCTTCACGCGCTGCCCGTTCACAAATGTGCCGTTCAAACTGCCAAAATCCTCCAGCATCAACCGACCCTCTTCATTAAACACGCGCGCGTGGTAGTGCGACACAGCTGGATTATCGATGACTAGCCCGTTATCCGGGGAACGGCCAATGCTTACCTCTTTGGCTCCCACGGGCGTCTCGGTCAGAACCGAGTTCTCGAATTTCAGCACTAGTTTCGGCATTTCTCTCCTCCCCTAATGAATCTCAGGAGCCCTTGAACCAACGTCCCAGTCGTCCAAATGTCCCCACCAACTTTGGCGCGTGTCGCAGCACCATCACGGTGATGTTGTCGCTGCCTCCGGCGTCATTGGCGAGCTTCACCAGCCGGTCGGCTGCTGCCTGCGGATCGTCGATCTCAACCAGCACTTTTGCAATCTCCGCGTCAGAAAGTTCCTTGTTCAACCCGTCGGAGCACAGCACCAGCGTGTCCTCTTCGGCGAGCAATTCTTCGTTCACTTCCACTTCGACTTCCGCGTCAACTCCCACGGCCCGCAGCAGCACGTTCTGCAAGTTGCTGTTGTTGGCTTCTTCTTCGGTCATCAGTCCTTGCCGAACTTGCTCCGCAATGAACGAATGATCCCGCGTCAGCAACTCGATTTCGCCATTCCGCAGCCGATAGACGCGGCTGTCTCCAACATGCGCGATGTTCACGCGCTCTTCGGTGAGCATCACCACGACCAGTGTGGCGCCCATCCCTGCTTGCGCAGTGTTCTCTTGAGCTGCCTGATGCACCGCGCGGTTCGCCAGCCGGATAGCGCTTGCCAGGCGATTCCCCGCTTCGGAAATTCCTTCTGTACGTTCTGTACGCTTCCCCACGAGCGGCAGCGATGGATTCTTCGACGCTTCGCGGCAGTGTGCAACGACTGTCTCCGCCGCCAGCCCGCTGGCCACTTCGCCTGATGACTGGCCGCCCATGCCGTCCGACAGAACAAACAGGCCTATTTCTGGCGCGGCGCGGAAGGCATCCTCGTTGTTTTGGCGCATCCGGCCCATGTCTGTCCGCGCGCCGAATTCGATTTCCAGTCCGCCCTCAGTATTCATGGCTGCTTCGGTCGTCAGTTTGGCGAATTGCCTTGCTTCCCAGCTTGATTTTGATTCTCCCCTTGCTGCACTTTGCGAGCCTTCGGAAAGCCCACGCTCTGGAGCCATTCCAGTACTTTCTGGGCCTCGCTCTGTTGATAGGGGCCCGTGAACACCACAAAAAACTCTTGCCCCTGTAGGCCTCGCCTTGGCTTGATCGCCACGGGAAGGTTCTGATCCTCGATTCGCTTGGAAACATTCTGGGCGCGGTCCTCGCGTTCAAAGCGGCCTACCCAGAGATAAACATTCGGATTTGCCGGTACTGCATGACTTTGCGGTGTGCGATTCCCCCACTCCATGCGAGGAAAAACTTCCGGCACCGTGGGCTTTGGTTTAGCTGGATTGGGTATTTTCTTCGCAGGCGGCGCTTTTGTTGCCGCCTCGATTGGCGCAGGCGGCGGAATTACAAATGCTTCCGGCGGCGGGGTCGGTGCCAGCGATCCTGCGGGCGGCTGGATTTGCGCCGCCATTTTCATGACCTTCATGGCTCTCAATCCGCTGAGAGCCAGGAGAACTACCACAATCACCACGGCTACCCGCGCCGCGCGCGACGTGCTCTTCGGTTTCACCGTGAGTGTAGCGTATTCGTGTACGATCCCTGCGGCGCGGCTCGCCTGCATCGGACCGGCGCCCGCCACCGCCAGGGCTGCGGAGGCCACCGGCGCTCCCGTCACTCGCGTCGCACGCAAAGCAAGTTCCAGTTCCGCGATCGACTGGAACCTTTTCGCCGGATCCTTTTCCAGGCACTTCAGAATGGCGCGTTCGATGTACACAGGAATATTCGGGTCAATATCGTGCGGAGGCGCGGGCGCTTCCTGCATTTGCTTGAGCGCAATCGCCACAGGCGTGTCGGCGCGAAATGTTTCCGATCCCGTGAACATTTCATACAGCACCAGCCCCAGCGCATAAATATCGGTGCGGTAGTCCACTGGTTTCCCGGATACCTGCTCGGGAGCCATGTAAGCCGGCGTGCCAATCATCGCGCCAGTCAGCCGCGTGCCGTTTTCCATTGACCGCGCAATGCCAAAATCCATGATCTTCACGTTTCCGTGCGCGTCGATCATCACATTTTCTGGTTTTAGGTCGCGGTGCACGATTCCTTGTGCGTGCGCCTCTTTTAGCCCGGAACAAATTTGCAGCGCCAAATCGACTGCTTTGCGCACCGGCAATCCGCCGAAGCGGCTCAGAACCGAGCGCAGACTCTCGCCCTCGACGAACTCCATCGAGGTATACGCAATTCCGCCGATGCGATTGAATTCGTATACGCGGCAAACGTTCTTGTGCGTGATCTTGCGGGCAAAGAGCAGCTCGTTCTTGAACCGCTCCGTCATTGCCTGGTCCGACGCAATCTCTGGTTTGATCAGCTTTAACGCGACGGTTTCGCCGGTCTCCCGGTCTCGCGCCTTATACACATTGCCCATGTTGCCATGGCCGGCTTCGCTCAAAATGTCGTAGCGCTGTGAAAGCGCGGAAAGGCTGCTCGAAGTCAGATTGAGATTCGCAAGCGGAAAACTGTCGGTCGCGGACGTGCGCGCTCCGGATCCTCCCGGCGTATTCGGTGCGGCGGGCGCATCGTTCAGCAGAACGGTTTTCTGCTGTCCGGAGTTGGAAATATGCCGTGCCGGCGTGCCGGTCCCCGAGCTTCGGCGTTCGTCCGCCGCTTCACTCGCAGGCACAGGAGTAGCCTGAGTTTTTGTCGTTTGGTCCATAGGGGCCCTATCTACAATAAACACCAAAAAAGACCCCAGCGGAGGGCCTTGCAGCGCAGGTGTAGAGAAAAAGTATCTAGTACTTAAGTACCGGCGATATTCGGGATGTTGAACTTAGCCCGTGCTTGGCCAGCGTCAGGACTGCTCGCCGACCGGTGGGATAACGCTTGGAGTCGAAGAGAGCATTTCCGCGGCTAAGGGCAGGAGTTCCTGAGTAGCGTGCGCGGCCCAGCATGTGGATTCCCGCACCGGGGCATACGAAAAACGATGCAGCGGAGTGGGTCCATAACGGCGCAGCGCATCCAAATGATCGGGAGTTCCGTAGCCGCGGTTCGTGCAAAGCCCATACTGCGGATAGAGTTGGTCGAAGTCGTCCATCAAATGGTCGCGCTCGACCTTTGCTAAAATCGACGCGGCCGCAATCGACACCGAGCGCGCGTCGCCATGAATCAGCGGTTTTTGCTCGATCGGCAGAGGCAATTCCATCGCGTCAATCAGCAGATAATCGGGCGTGGGCCGGATGTTTTCCACCGCCGCGAGCATCGCCTGCTTGCTGGCCTGATAAATATTCCACGCATCGATGCGGCTAGCGTCGATTTCCGCCACGGCCCATGCCAGCGCATGCTCGCGTATGCGCGGAGCTAGTTCCGCGCGCCGCTCGGGAGTGAGTTTCTTGGAATCGTCGAGCCCTACGATGCGCCTTCGAGGGTTGAGCACCACTGCTGCCGCGACCACTGGGCCAAATAACGACCCGCGCCCTGCTTCGTCGATTCCGCAGATGCGCATCCATCCTTGCTTCCGCGCCAGCAGTTCGTAGCGTGTGCAGCAGAGCCGCGCCATCGCGCCGGATTCTATCACAGCCACGCCGGCCACCGTGGCCTCTCGTCTGTGGAAAGGTTTGTTGTTAGACAACGGGTGTAACGGTGCGAAGCTGCCACTAAAACGGAAAACTCAGCGCTTCGTCGCCGGAGGGGCCGTAAATCGACGGCACTTTGCCTCCCGCTTGGCGCAGGTAAATCGTCAACTGCCCGCGATGGTGCACCTGATCGAGCAGGTTTCCCCAAAGCATTTCCGCCTGCTCCAGTTGAATCGAACCGCCGCGCATCGTCACGCTCACCGTCTTGCTGAACTCCGTCTTCGGCAAGCGCATTCTCTCGGACGCCTCGCGATGCGCGGTTTCATAAGCCGCCGCAATTTCCTCCATCGTTTCCGGTGCCGGCGGGCTCGGTGGAACATTGCGAAGATCACTGACCCCGTCGATGATCTGTTCAATCACGCGCTCGTCTATCACGCATTGCCATGCCAGATCGCGGATGGAGCGGGAACGCTCGTGCGGCTTCACATCGAGGCTCTCCCGGGGAAACGCTCGGAACACTCTGACCGTGGTTTTCGCTTCGCGGTCCCAGATTCGCAGGAAAACTTCTTTCGCATCCATTGTGTTCTCCGCGCGCGGATTTCGCGCCGAATTTTCGAGGGGAATACAGGCTGCCGCGCGCGCGGCCCTTAGCGAAGCTAAAAGAAAATGCTGGACGCGGAACTACTCAGCGGATTCCTTAACAGCGGCGGCCTGGTCGGTTCTCGCAGCGCGCTTGATTCGCGCCGATTTGCCCTTCAGCCCGCGCAAATAATAGAGCTTCGCGCGCCGCACATTCCCTTCCTGCACGATTTGAATCGACGAAATCATCGGCGAATGCAGCGGGAAAATCCTCTCCACGCCTATCCCAAAGCTCACGCGCCGCACCGTGAAGCTCGCGCCCGCGGTGTGCCCGCGCCGTTTGATCACCACCCCTTCAAACGGCTGGATGCGCTCTTTTTCCTTCCCCTTTTCGCCTTCTTCTCGCAACTTCACGTTTACCCGCACGGTATCTCCCGGGCGGAACGCCGGCAAGTCCGTGCGTACTTGAGACTCTTGCACCTTATCAATCACGCGGTTCATGTCCTGTTTTCCCGTGCAGACCCGCTCAGGTGGGGCCAGCTCACTCTGCGCAATTGCCTAATATACTCGAAAACCCGCGTTCTTGCCCACAAATTTGACGTTCGGTCGCCCGCTGCTCGCATTCCGCCCGGCGTCGTGCTATTTTTATGCGGAGCGAATCTGAAGATGTATTCCGAGAAGCACACAGACTTCCCCGCAAGTCCCCCGGCGCGCGCGGGACATATTTCTCGATCCAGTGCACCCTTTGAGTCAGAGTACACCCACACAGAAAAATCTAATCGGTACGCGAAATTATTAGAATCGCTCGTAAGTTATACAAAACAAACACCAGGCGCCCATTCTAATCGGTACAAAATCGCACATTTTAGTTTTCTTGGCCGCACCCCAAGCACCCATGTTTGAAAATCTCACCGACAAGCTTCAGCGCGCCTTCAAAAACCTGCGCGGCCAGGGAAAGCTAACCGAGGAGCATCTTGACACCGGCCTTGCGCAAATTCGCGAAGCGCTTCTCGATGCCGACGTCAATCTCGGCGTCGTCGATGAAATCATCGCGCACATCCGCGAGAAAGCGCTCGGTTCCGACGTGTTGCTGCAACTGTCTCCAGATCAGCAGGTCGTAA
>JBAQYT010000114.1:0-5730 GCA_049787175.1 Candidatus Acidiferrales bacterium
TTCTTCGACAGTCAGCTTGCGAAATACGGAAGTTTCCTTGGGAAGATAGCTGATGCCGCTACGCGCGCGGAGATACATCGGGAGGTCGCTGATGTCTTCGCCATCCAGCAGGACGCGCCCGAAATCCGGCCGCGCCAGCCCTACCAGAATATAAAACGTCGTGGTCTTGCCTGCGCCGTTCGGGCCCAGCAACCCAACCACTTCGCCCTGCCGAATCTCCAGACTAACGTTATCGACGACCGTACGGCCCCGATAGGCTTTCTTCAACTCCGCGGCTTCGAGCTTCGACATGCCAGTTCATTTCTCTGCTCGGTGCTTGATAATGGTTCGCGACTCGCTCCGCGAATCAACGAGAATCGTATCACTCGCTAAAAAGAAGGTCAATTCACGGCCCGTTGTCGTGTTTCCAGAACTGTCCGCCAGCGTGGGTTGCCCTCCGGAAAGAATGAATTTGCGGCATTTTCGGCCCCGCGCACATTGACTTGCTGCTCTCCACCCCCTACCATCTCTCCCCGAGGACGGAACCCTCCAGTTGATCGGTCAAACCATCTCCCACTACCGCATCCTGGAAAAAATCGGCGGCGGCGGAATGGGCGTGGTCTATAAAGCTGAAGACGCCGACCTTGGCCGCCTTGTTGCGCTGAAATTTCTTTCTGACGATTTGGTGCGCGACGCCCATGCGCTCGAACGCTTCCGCCGCGAAGCCCGCGCCGCCTCCGCATTGAATCATCCCAACATCTGCACCATTTATGAAATCGGACGCGACGGTGAGCGCTCCTTCATCGCCATGGAGTTTCTGGAAGGTCACACGCTCAAGCATCGCATCGCGGCCGGCGATCTTCCGCTCGAACAGACTCTCGAACTCTCTATCGAAATCGCCGACGCGCTCGACGCCGCGCACAGCAAAGGAATCATCCACCGCGACATCAAGCCCGCCAACATTTTCATCACGGACCGCGCCCACGCCAAGATTCTCGATTTCGGCCTCGCCAAACAATCCGCAAAGGATGATGGTCACTCCCGCACCGAAGCCACTCGCGATATTGCCATTGGCGAAGAACACCTCACCAGCCCCGGCGCCGCGCTGGGGACGGTGGCGTACATGTCTCCGGAACAAGCTCGTGGCGAAGAGCTCGATTCCCGAACCGATTTGTTTTCCTTCGGCGTGGTTCTCTACGAAATGGCAACCGGACGCGTGCCCTTCGCCGGAAACACCACCGCCGTCATCTTTAACGCAATCCTGGAGCGCCAGCCGCCCCCCGCCACGCGCCTCAATCCCGATCTTCCTCCCAAGCTGGAAGAAATCATCAACAAGGCCCTCGAGAAGCAACCGAAGCTGCGTTACCAGCACGCGGCGGACATACAAACCGATCTGCAGCGTCTGAAGCGTGATTCCGGCGCTGCTGCTGCGGTCGAGGAGCGCGCCACGGATTCGAGTCGCTCCGCGACGGCAACTGTCGCCGCGGTCAATGCGGCGACTTCTTCGAGGCAATCGCGGTCGCGCCGGTGGCTCGCTGCCGGGGCGGGAGCGCTGCTGATCGCGGCGCTCGCCGTAAGCGCTTACTTCTATTTTCACAGAGCGCCAAAGCTTACACAAAAAGATTCCATCATCGTCGCCGATTTCACCAACACGACCGGCGATCCCGTCTTCGACGGGACGTTGCGGCAGGGGCTTTCGGCGCAGCTAGAACAGACTCCTTTTCTCAACATCATTTCGGGCGATCGGATCGCGCAGGCCCTGCGCATGATGGAGAAACCATCTGACGTGCGGCTGACTCAGGACGTCGCCCGCGAAGTTTGTGAGCGCGTCAATGCGACGACGGTCGTGGACGGTTCCATCGCGGCGCTTGGCAGCCAATATGTGCTCGGTCTGAACGCTTTGAATTGCCGAACCGGAGAGAGCCTCGCGCAAGAGCAAGTCACTGCGGACGGCAAAGAAAAAGTTCTTGCGGCGCTCGGGAGCGCAGCCACGCAGCTTCGCTTAAAACTCGGTGAGTCGGCTTCCTCACTTCAAACGCATGATGTGCCTCTCGAACAAGCTACGACATCCTCTCTGGAAGCCCTACAAGCCTATTCCCTTGGCCTGAAGGCGCTGTGGGCAGCCGACACTGAAACGGCCATTCCCGCTTTCCAAAAGGCTCTGAGCCTCGACCCGGATTTTGCCCTTGCCTACTCATATCTGGGAACCGCTTACGGAATTGGCGGCGCACATAGCGGCGTCGTGGAGAATCTGCGCAAGGCTTATGACCTGCGCGAGCGCGCCAGCGATAGAGAGAAACTCGCGATCTCCTGCAACTACTTCGTCCTCGGCACAGGCGACACGGAAAAGGGAATCGACATCTGTGGACAATGGGCTAAAGCATTTCCACGGGACGTAAACGCCCTAGTGTCACTCGGCGGCGCTTACGTCCTGTCCGGCCGATGGAAGGACAATGAAGCGCCGGCAGTTGCAGCCGCGCAACTCGACCCTGCGGGGTTTACTTACGGCGGTTTGATCGAGACGTACATCGCTCTCGGGCGGCTGGATGAGGCGCAAGCGACAATTCAGCAGCAGATTGAGCATCACATGCCACCCTTCGGGCCGTATTTGTACTACATAGCCTTTCTTCGACATGATTCTGCCGGAATGGCTCAACAGTTGGCCAATTCCTGGGATGGCAGGCCCGGAGAATTCGAGTACTGCCAAGCAAGAACCGCGGCCTATTACGGCCGCGTTGGTCTTGCTCGCCAGTTCGAACAACGCGCCATTGCCGCCGCCAGGAAAGCATCTGCCAACGACGCTGCCGCCGCCTATTTGATTGACAGCGCAGTGACGGAAGCGATGTTTGGCAATCTGGCCGAGGCAAACAAGGCGTTGAAGCATGTCGAGAATCCTTCGATGTATCCGGAACTGGAAGGAGGTGCAGCCATCCTATCAGCGCTCACAGGCGATGCGGCTCAGGCTCAAAAACTTGCCGACGACCTCAATAAAAATTTCCCGGAGTCCACCTACGTTCAGTTCGATTCCCTGCCAGCGGTCGCTGGGCTTCTCGCGCTACATCAAGGCAACGCCAATGCAGCGGTCGAGGCTTCACAGCCCATTGCTTCGCATGAACTTGCGATACCTCTTCGAGCTATCATTTTCCCGCAAATCCCGCTGTACGTTCGCGGACTCGCGTATCTTGCAGCGCATCAAGGATCCCAAGCCGCCGGACAGTTCCAAATGCTCGTTGATTTTCCCGGAACGATGCCCAATTCCCCTTTCCACGCTCTGGCGCATCTTGGCCTTGGCCGCGCTTATGCACTCGCGGGCGAAAAGGACAAGGCACGGGCCGCCTATGAAGATTTTCTCGCTCTCTGGAAGGATGCCGACTCGGACATCCCTGTTGTGAAACAAGCCAAAGCCGAATACGCCAGACTCCGCTGACCGCATCCGCCACGGACTCGCCGCTCCTTCTATTATTTCTCGGATTGAGGTTTGGTTATGCTTCGCGAATCGTTTTGCGAATCGACGAGGATCGAATCATTCGCTAGGAAGAACGTCAGTTCGCGGCCGGTCGTCGTGTTTCCAGAACCGTCCGCAAGCGTCGGTTTGCCTCCTGACAAAATGAATTTCCCGTCACGCGCAATGTATTCGCCGCGCTCGGCCGTGCCGGTGCGGCCGTTCTGTTGGATGCGCACCTTGCCTTCAGCGACGGCCCGCTCCAGCGTTTGCTGATTATTCTCGGTTTTTGAAAACGACATTTCCAGAGTTTGGCTCGCAATCGTTCCCTCTGATGAATACGCCTCGACCCCTCCGCCCCACTCCATCTTTCCGGAATCGCTCCAGTAATCCACTTTCGGCGCACGCACCTGCCAAAGAACCGGCGCAGATTTCTTTCCTGTCTGCTTCCCCTTCGCCAAGTCGCTGTGTGGCGCTTCGACAAATTCTCCCAGCGCATCGCCGCGCGCCTCCGTGCGATTCTCGTCCTGCCAGAACTCAATCTTCTGAGCCTGCAGCACATCGGCGCCTTGCCACAATCGCGCGTGTCCGGAGAAAACCGCGTGGCCCCTGTTTGGCAAATTGTCCGATAAATCGGTCGATGAATTCGTGTTCGCAGATTTTCCCGATGATGTTCCGTACATCTCATCGGCGGAAATCTGCGCGCTGCCCGCCGCTGGATTCGCGGCCGAACTTCCCTCCTGCCCCGCGAAACTCGCCACCACATTGCCGCTCGCGCGCATTTCGTTCTTCGTCTGATTCATCCGAATCTTTTCGGCCTGCAAACGCGACATCGAATCCTCGACGGACGCGGAGCCCGCAAGGATCATTTCATTTGCGGCGCGCGAAAGCTGCGCCGTGTCCGCCGCGCCGCTCCTGTCGCCTTGATGGAATTTCACGTTGCCGCTTTCGTCGATCGCTTGCCAATTTCCATCGGAGCCAAATTTCGCCGAGAAATTTTGCGCCGTGCTTGTTTGCGGTGGATCGGAGCCCAGCTTGCGCTCGATGCGCACTCCAGAACTGCCGTGCAGTTCGCTCAGCCGGCTTTGCGCGCCGAAGATTGCGCTCAACCTTCCTCCCTGGAGTTGATCCGATTCATTAGGCTCGGTCAGCATGATTTTTCCAGGCGCTAACGTCTCCGCGCCCGCAACTCTTTCGTCGCCCTCGCTCGGCGACAACTCCACGCGCAGGCTTTCCGTAGAAAGATTCCCGTGCGCTTTGCGCTCATTCGTTTCCACTTTCACGCTTCCCTGAGCGAGGACTTCCCGCGGCTCGCTTCCCGCGGCGGTCAAGTTCATGAATATTTCCGCGTGTTGCGCCGACAAATGATTCTCGCCATCGCGGCCGCTCGATTCGCCACGCACATTTCCATCGGCGGTGATTTTCTGGATCGCTCCGCTGGGCGAAAGATCGATCGTCATCTGCTCGGCCGTGAATGACACTTTTCCGCGCGCGCCGCTGGCAACGATTTCCGGATTTCCTGTAGCCACGGCGCTCTCCGGTTGCATCGCGGCGTCCAGATGCAAATCCAGAGCGCCAGCCGTCAGCGTGTGCGTATCTTGCCGCAGGCGAACTGGCCCGAAGAGCCGCAATCGATTTTCGCTGCGGCGAAATTCCAGCGCGCTGCTGTCTATAAATATGGGGACAGCGCTGGGCTTTCGCGGCGGAGAAATTTCGAGCTGCACATTTTTCTCCAGCTTCACGTTTTCGGTCTGCGGCTCGTACTCGAGGCCCGTGCCTTTTCCTTCTCCTCCTGAAAAGTTTAACGCGACGGACTTGTCGGTACTCACTTTGCCGCTGTCGTGATCGAATAAGATGTCGCTGGTCTCCAAATGCAATTCACTTTTTTGCGCGCCCGATTTTGCGTCGCGCAAATCGATTTGCACCACGCCCTGGCAGCGAATGCTTCCGGTGTTCGGCTCGTAGCTGCATTCGCCGGCGCGCACAGAATCGTTGCGATCGCCCTGCGGGCCGAAAATTGTGATCTGAACATTTTCAAGCAGGCTGCGATTTTGATCTTTGAATTGCGTGGCCTGCGACGCGTGCACGGTGAAAATCGTCCGAGTGCCGACCACGCGGGAAAACGCGAAGCTGGCGGATTGCTGCGCAACGATTGCAGGAACTGGCGCAAAAGTTTTGCCGTGCGCTCTGTCGCGCGCCTGCCGGTGCAAGTAAACGCCGAGGACCAGCAAACAAATGGCAACGGCAACGCCGGCGGACCAGCGAGCATACCGCGCCGCTTCGCGGTTGCGCATTCCGGTGATCTTGCG
>JBAQYT010000257.1:0-4271 GCA_049787175.1 Candidatus Acidiferrales bacterium
ACATTTTAGCTTCTGCCGATTTGACTCCGACGCTCCCTGCTGATTTTCCGTTGCAGGTTACGCGCACGTGGGCTTTGGAAAACGGCAAACTTGTATTGCGATTTACATTGAAGAATAAGACCACGCAGGTGGTGCAGATCGGCGCGCTTGGCATCCCTATGATTTTTAATAACGTGCTGAACGGCCGCTCGCTCGAAGAAGCGCACGCAAAATGTTCTTTCTACGATCCATACATTGGTGAGGACGCTGGTTATTTGCAGGTCACCCGGTTGAACGGGCATGGGCCAGCGTTGTTGGTGGTTCCCGACGGCAAGACTCCGTTTGAAGCTTACAAACCGATTCTGGACGAACGCAGCGCCGATGGGAGCATCCCGATCTTCAACGACCCGACACCGCGCGGCGTGACCTTTGAGGGATTTTACGACTGGATGGTTCACAGCGAAGCATACGCCGAAAATGAATGGAAAAATGCGCAGCCGTGGAATCCACCGAGCATGCTGCGCCTCGCTGCGGGACAGTCGAAGAGCTACGGAGTCAAATTCCTCGTCGCGGATTCCATCCGGGACATTGAGCAAACGCTTTCCGCGAATGGGCGTCCGATTGCGGTCGGGATTCCGGGTTATGTCCTACCAACAGACATTGACGCGCGCTTGTTCTTGAAGTATCCGAAGGCCATCCGGTCAATGTCCGTCGATCCTGCAGGAGCGATCACGATTCATAAAGATTCGCCCATTGCAGGTGACTGGCAGGGTTTCACGCTGAAGGGGCGCACATGGGGCCGTTCGCGGCTGACGATCGCGTATCAGAACGGATTGGTGCAAACGATCAACTATTTTGTGATCAAGCCGGAATCGCAAGTGGTGTCCGATCTGGGCCATTTCTTGATGACCAAGCAATGGTTTGTCGATCCGAATGATCCATTCCATCGTAGTCCGTCGGTGATGACTTACGACCGAGAAGCGAATGCGATCGTGACCCAAGACAGCCGCGTGTGGATTGCAGGCCTAAGCGACGAAGGCGGCGCAGGCTCGTGGCTCGCCGCGGTTATGAAGGAATTTGGGCAGCCAGACAAAGAAGAGATCGACAAATATCAGCAGTTTGTTGACGGCGTTTTGTGGGGTGGCATCCAGTACAAGAATGGGCCGTACCGTTATGGCGTGAGAAAAAGTCTGTTCTATTATCAGCCCGGCGAAGTGTGGGGAAGTTATTACCGGAACGATCTGGATTGGAGCAGCTGGACAAGCTGGACTAAGAAAGAATCCGAAGCGGTTGACCGCTCATTCAATTATCCGCACGTTGCAGCCGCGTATTGGGTGCTGTATCGCCTGGCTCGTTATCATCAAGGGCTGGTTACAAACCATCCGTGGCAGTGGTATCTGATGCATGCTTACCGGACGTCACTGGCAATGACTGAGTTCGCTCCAGGTTTGGCGCACTTCGGGCAGATGGAAGGCGATATCTTCCTGAAGATCTTGCAGGATCTCAGACGAGAAGGAATGACCGGAGAGGCAGATAACCTGGAAGAGGTAATGCGCCAGCGCGCCGACCGATGGAGGCAGGAAGCATATCCGTTCGGCAGCGAAATGCCGTGGGATTCGACTGGGCAGGAAGAGGTTTACGCCTGGATGAAACATTTCGGCTATCAGGACAAGGCGGACGTGACGCTGGATGCAATCCTCGGGTACGATCCGACAATACCGAGCTGGGGATACAACGGCAGCGCGCGCCGCTATTGGGATTTCATTTACGCCGGAAAAATCCAGCGGCTCGAGCGCCAGCTTCACCATTATGGTTCGGGCATCAACGCCATCCCATTGCTGGCGGCATATCGCGAGCACCCTGATGATTTTTATTTGCTCCGCGTTGGTTACGGCGGAACGATGGGCGCGCTTACGGACATCGATCAGGAGGGATTCGCGTCGGTGGCGTTCCATGCGTTTCCAGACATGTTGAGGTTTGATCCGTATTCCGGCGACTACGGCCCGAATTTCTTCGGGCACGCTTTCGACACGGCGGCCTACATCGTGGACCATCCCGAATTCGGCTGGCTGGCCTTCGGCGGGAACATCAAAGCGGAAGGCGACAAGATCAGGGTGACGCCGCTCGATTCCTTTCGCCGACGCGTGTACATCGCTCCGACAGGGCTGTGGCTGACGCTGGATGCGGGCCAGTTCGATAGCGTGGAGCTGAATTCCAAGACAGGCACCGTGCGAGTCGGACTTGCTGCAGCGACAAGTTTTACGCCGATGGCATTTCTACGCATCGAGCAGCCCGCGAAGGTTCAAGGCGTGGGGTCGTATCTTCCCGTCGGGTCATTCCAACTGACACGCGAGGCTTATGCCGTGCCTCTGCACAAGGACACGACTTGGATTGAGCTGACTGCAAATCGTTAGGTGGGAACCGGGGACGGAGGATAACCATCGAATGAGCAAGCGATACGGTCGCCGGGAAGTTCTGAAAGGAATGAGCGCGGCGTGCGCGGCCTATCTATTGCCGGGCCAAGAAGGATTGTCCGCCCAAAGCCTCCGCGTGGCCGGGCAGGAAGTCGAGATCCAGTTTGGTACGGTTGGCGCACACACGTTTCGGTTGAGCATCCTTCCTCTGAAAGATGGGCATGTAGCGGCGATTCCTACGGATGGCTCGCTCGTTCGCACTTCGTGGGGCGAGCCAGTCGCGAAGCTGCGAGGAGCGGTGCACGCGCAGAGTGTAAAGTGCGGCGACGCGGCCATTGAAATCACAAATAATCCTTTGACTTTCGTGATCAGCACAGCGATTGGCAAAGTTCAACAATTCAAAGTGGACGAAGACACGTGCGTCGTCTCCTTCGAAACGGGAGACACACCGCTGTTGGCTTTAGGAGAGGGTGGTCCGCAATTCGACCGGCGCGGATCATTTGACGCAATGCGCAGCGGTCAGGGCGGCTACGAGCTTGCGACACATGGTGGGCGCGTGCCGATTCCTTGGCTGATCGGCAGCGCGGGTTGGGCGATGTTTATCCACCAACCGTTCGGCACGTTCGATTTCTCGGGACCCGAAAGCAAGTTCCAGCCGAAAGATGCGGGTAGCGCGCTTCCGCTGGACATTTTCTTTGTCACTGCCCGTGAACCTGCAACCATTATGGCGGAATACGTGCGGCTCACCGGCCATGCGGAGATGCCTCCGCTGTGGAGTCTGGGCTATCAGCAATCCCATCGTACGCTCGCCAGTCGGGAAGAAATTCTCGACGAGGCGAAAACGTTTCGCGAGAAGAAGCTGCCGTGCGACGCACTGATTTACTTGGGCACCGGTTTCTGCCCATCGGGATGGAACACGGAGAACGGTTCATTTGCGTGGAATCCGCGGGTGTTCCCCGACCCCAAGGAAATTCTCGACCAGTTGCATCAGGACGATTTTCGGGCTGTGCTGCATGCCGTGATCCTCACACGAAAGCTTCGCGGGTCAGTGCATGATCCGTGCTCGCTCACGCGATTCGATGAGGAAGAAGCGAGTTGCTATTGGGATGCGCACCGCAAGGATTTCGCGATGGGCGTGGACGGTTGGTGGCCGGATGAAGGCGATCCGCTCGACATCGCTTCGCGTCTGACGCGCAACCGCATGTATTGGGAAGGGCCGCAAATCGACCGGCCAAATGAACGCCCTTACGCGCTCCATCGCAACGGCTATGCAGGCATGCAGAGGTATGCATCGTTCTTGTGGTCGGGCGATGTGTATTCAACGTGGGAAACCCTGAAGACTCATATACCAAACGCGGTCAACACAGCGCTTTCCGGCATTCCGTATTGGGGCACGGATATCGGCGGATTTGTGCCTACAAAAGAATTCACGGCCGAACTTTATCTGCGATGGTTTCAATTCGGCGCGTTCTGCACACTTTTTCGCTGCCATGGGCGCACATGGAAGCTGCGTTTGCCGTGGGGTTGGGACACTGGCGATCCCGGGCCGATCGAGATAAGCAACTACGGCGGAGCGGCGATTCCCGATGCGAGCCAATTGCACAATGCGCAGGTCGAGCCGATTTGCCGGAAGTATCTCGAACTTCGTTACAGGATGCTGCCGTACCTCTACAGCGCGGTTCACGAATGCGCCATGACGGGTATGCCGATTATGCGAGCATTGTGGTTGCACTATCCGGACGATCCTGTGGCGGTTGCACGCGGGGATGAGTATTTGTGGGGACGAGACATTCTAGTTGCGCCGGTATGCGAGAAGGGAGCGAGTTCGCGCCACGTCTATCTTCCGAGCGGCGATTGGTACGATTTCTGGACGAGCGA
>JBAQYT010000258.1:0-6057 GCA_049787175.1 Candidatus Acidiferrales bacterium
GCCGCCGATCCACGTGAGGCGCGACCAGCCCCAGACGACGCGGAAATTCGGTTCGCCGTAACGGTTCAGTCCGCCAGCGCGCGCGAGGCGCAATTGCAGCGATGCGGGCGCGACGTGCGTTTCGCGAAGAACGTGGATGCGATGCGATGATTGGGACCGACTACTTGTCACTCTAGGTACCATTCGATGCGCGGGATCTTATTATCCGATTCTCTGACACCCTGCAAATCATGTTGTATATTGCAGCCCAGATGACACCACAATCGGGACGATCCTCAAAAAAAAGCTCGCGCGAAAGGCGCGACTCGATGCGTGAGGCTTGCCGGCGATGGAGGAAAACTCATCCCGAGCGCCAGCGCGCTGCGACATATTCGTGGCGACAACGAAATCGCGCCAAGTGGAATAGGTATCAGCGAAAATGGCGACGCGCTCACCCCGCGCGAGCCCGGGCCAATGCGAAGAATGCGTGGATGAAGACCCGGGGTAATCCCGAACGTTACGCAGGCCATCTGGCCTCAGGGAGCAAATGGCGACTTGCTCATCCAGAAAAAGAGCGGGTGAGACACAGGAAATATCGAGCGCAGAATCTCAGGCGCATGCGCAAATACCAGCGCGAATGGATGAAGAAGTGGTACCGCAACCATCGTGAGGAAGCTAAACAATTGATGCGAGCGCAACGGGCTAAGAACATTGAGCACTGGCGCGCTCGCGATCGAGCATACTATCGGAAAGGCCGCATCGAGAAACCCACGAGGTATGCTCGCAAACTCGCAAAGGGGCGTGCTTGGGCTAAACGAAATCGGGCGAAACTTACGTACTGGACGGCACGGTATCGAGCTAGAAAACTCGGTGCGCGAGGGGCACATTCATTGGCGGAATGGGTGGCTCGGGTCGATTTGTTTTCATGGCGTTGTTTTCACTGCGGGACAGTGCTCGACCGCAAAAGCCTAACAAAGGATCACCTCGTGCCGCTTTCTCGAGGTGGATCAGAAAACGCGGAGAATCTCGTGCCTGCCTGCAAGAGCTGCAATTCCGCCAAGCGAGATCGGTTGAATTGGAGGAGAGAAGGGGCTCAAGGAAGGGCCCCTTCTCGATCTCATCCTCCTTCGGTTAGTATCCGGACGGAATAGCAAGACTGTCTATGTATGACCCTGCCCTCGGGCAATCCGAAAAAACCTGGAAGCCGGTGACGAAGTAAAAGATATACGCCGCGGAGAGGCCGCCCGATGCTCCGTAGATCGGGAACACGGTCTGCCCGCCCACGTCGTAAAAATCGATGTCCTGCATCACCGCGCGTCCCCAGTGCGACAGATCGAGAAAATCGATGCGCGCCTGGTTGGCGTTGATGGAAGATTTGATGGGCACGCCGGCCATGGTCAGCTCGCCGGTGAAGAGCAAGTCGAGATCGCTGGCGCGTCCGCCCGCTCCCTCCTTGATGATTTGCGAAATGGAAATGCCGAGCTGTTCCCACGCGTTTTCCTGTTCAAGCGCGGTGTAAGCAATGAGCTTCCCTACTTGATTGGTGCCCAACGCTTTCCGCACTTTGTTGATGGCCAGACGAACGACGCCGGGCGTGATGGCGGCGTTGTTGCCGGCAACGTGCGGCGTGGCGAGTTCGACGGGATACGTGGCGCGATTCAAGTTGAGCCACGTGCCCGTGGTCGCGTTGCTCTGATGATACGGCACGCCGAAAAGCGAAACAGGCTGCGCGCCGGTGAGGCCGTCGTGAACCACGGCGTCTCCGACGGAAGTGCCGGTCGGCAGGACGTCGATTTGGATGAATTTGTTGAACGGGTCGACGAGCAGAATATTCGACGTCACACTCGCGGCCACGTTACGGTTGGTTGTGAGCGTGGGATCGTAAAACTGGATCGTCTGGTTGTAATAGAAGAGCGCCGCGCCGGGCGGCGTAACCAGGTTGATCTGCGCTCCGACGCCGGAAGGCAGGCCCGTGGTGACGATGGAGCCGATCGTGCCGAGCACGCCGTTGCCGGCTGTCTGCACCACTTTGTCGAGGAAGCTGCGGAATTGCGCCATGTTGTTTTTCACTTCGCGCTTGGCGGCGTTCTCGATGGCTTTTTCGGGCGAATTGGTGCTGTATTCGACGAGCTTGGTGATTTCCACGGCGTGGCGGAAAAACACGGGAGTAACTTGCGCCACGTCGTAGGTGGTTCCGGAGCCACGGCCCAGGTCGCCACCGTCAAGATTGGCGAGACCCGCTTTGCCTCCGGGACGGATTTGCAGCGGGAGCCGCATGTTGCGGCTGGAGACGCGTTCCACGTCGCCACGCTGCTGGATCATGGTGAGCAGGATGTCGTCCCGCTCGTAGAGCAGCGGAAGTTTGTCCCGTACTTTCTCAAGTTGCAGCGCAACCGATTGTGCATTTTGCATCTGTGCCATTTGTGTTTTCTCCTGGAGAAATGAAAATCGAAATGCGTGCCGCGGGGTTTTAGTTAGGGTCGGTAAAGGCGGCGCCGTTGCGACGGGCGGAAGCGCGGAAACGTAGCAGGGCGCAGATTTCTGTGCTAGGCTGCGACGATTATGAAGTACCTTGCCGCAATGCCTGCCGCGATTTTCTTTTGCATCGTGTTAGGTTTTCTCGCGATTCATACTCCGCAAATACCGACGAACGCTGAGCCGGCCCAAAAAGCTCCCTCAAAGGCGGAAAGCAGCGCGCTATGCGAAAAAGCAAAAACGCTTCCGGATGCCGGCAAAGCTGGCTACACGCATCCGCAATGCGTTTTCTGTCCGAACCCGCGATACACGGATGAGGCTTTTCGAGACAAGACGCAAGGTACTGTCGTCTTGAGCATGGCTATTGACACGGACGGAAGAGCGTACTGCGTCGAGCCGGTGAAGCGTCTGGGGCACGGACTGGACGAGGCGTCGGTAAAAGAGGTCGCCGATGAATGGCGCTTCAAACCGGCGCTTGGGCCAGACGGAAAACCTGCCGCAGTCCGCGAGCGCGCCGAAATTGAGTTCCATTTGCACCCTAGTCGATAGCCGTGTAGCGCGTCCCCCACGGACTTCCTGCAACGTTGTTGCACAATCTCGGTGATCTGGCCGCGTTTCCTTGCATCGAGACCACCCTGTGGACGTAATCATGACCGACAAAAACGGTGCGCCAAGTTCCGATAAGGAAACAGCTTCTCTGCGCGCAGGCAGCCTGATGGCATCGAAGCGGCGCCTAAATTACATGAGGACTGCCAGATCCAATCCGAGCATGACCCCGCGCGAATTGCTCTCCGCGTGGCGGAAGATCCTGAACGGCCGTGTGCCGATGCTTTCGATCGAGATCACGCGCGAGTGCCCGCTCAGCGGCCGAAGCGCAAGGACGAGTTGGTGCAGATCGGATCGTAGCGGCGCAACCAGACGTTGCGACGTGCGTGCCGCAGTGTTACATTGCGGGCACGTCCATGCGGATAAAACTTGGCCTGTCCGCCGTAACAATAGTCTGCCTCTGCACAGCAATTGTAGCCGTTCATGCCTTCGCTGCGGGTCAGGACGCAAGTCCAGTTCCGAATGCCAAAGCGGAAGAGTTCATCGACAAGGCGCGAGATGCGGTCAGCCTGAGGGCCGTCGGGCCCGTTGAGATTCAGGCCGACGTGAAAATCGCGCTGCTCAAGGGAAAAACGGCATTGGGAACGTACAAGCTCGATTGGGCAGCGCCGGACCGTTTCCGCCGGGAAATTCATTTCCCCGGCTACGACGAAGTCAGCGTCGCATCGGGCGGAACGTTCTATCGCAAGCGTAGTGCGGATTTCACGCCGCTGGCCATCTTTCGAATCGAAGAGTTGATGAGTCCCAGCGAAATAATTGCACAGTTTCAACGCGACGAGGTACGCGCCACAGAAGCTGCCGCCGGTTTCCCGGACGCGATCCCTGTGCCGAAGCCCGGGAATGTAGGCATTAATGCCGACGGCCTTGCCACCGCCAAGGAAACGTGCCTCACCATTTCTCCAATTATCTATCAGGAGCTTTGTACGGACCGAATGGATGGCCGTCGAAAGCTTTTCTCCGCAGCACGGCGGATGATGAAGTCATCGAATACGGCAAGTACGAGCAGGTCGGCTCGGGATTCGTTGCCCGTGAGCGCAAATACCGTGAAGGCGGCAACGTCATCGAAGAGGCTGACGTCAAGCGCGTGGTGAGCATCACTAATTTCCCCGCGAACACTTTCGACCCGCCAAGCGGGGCGGAAAAGGTCGATTGGTGCTCTGACGAAACGTCCGCGCAAATGCTGCCCTTTAAGGGTCCTTTGCCCGTTGCGGCAGAAGATTTTGCGGATTCCGAAATTCTGGATGCATTTGTCAGGGCGGACGGGACGCCGAGCCGTCTGACGATTATCGCGACCGGGGGGCGTGCCGCGGACGCGGGAATAAGGAAGCTTGCGAACGTGATCCGTTTCACGCCGGCAATGTGCGGCGGCGAGCCGGTGGCGTCCGAGCGTCCAGTTATTATCGGCGACATGGATATTGATATGGGAATGGCCGAAATCCGGGTTGAAAAAGTTATTCCCAAAACTGGTGAGAAGGGTTATGCGCACCCCGATTGCATCCGCTGCCCTACGCCGTCGTATTCCGATGAAGGCCTTAGCAACAGAATACAAGGATCCGTTGTGCTAACGCTTGTCGTGATGCCAGACGGACGCGCTCGCTACGTTCGCGTTTTGAAGGGGCTAGGGCATGGACTCGATCAAGCTGCAGTAAAGGCCGTGCTAAATTGGCAATTCAAACCCGCAAATGGGCCAGACGGCAAGCCCGCAGCGGTGCGGATGCTCATTGAAGTCGATTTCCGTCTCTACTGATCGGCCATGCGACAATGCGCCCGCCTGGAGGCTTGCGCTACAAACCCTCGCTTCAATCCCGCCCAAAGACGCGTGCCACAACCAGCCAGAATCGCTCAGGGCGGCGGCGTAACGGCGCCCCCGGAGGCGGAGTTGCCACGCTGGTACTTTCGTACCAGTGCAAAAGTGCCGGGAGTACTGTCAAAATGTGACCCTTGCGCTATGTCCTGCGCACTTGGGGACTGCCACACTAGGTTCGATGCAAAACAGACGAATGACCCGCGCGAGCCATTCTGAGGGCGCATTCGCGAATGAGGAATTGAAAATGGCCAACTTGACCGAAGTCTTAGGGCCAGCGGAAAAATCCACCGAGAGCGGACAGGCCGAGCCTGCCGTGACCGAGCGCCGGCGCCGCCTGCGCACGAAACTTTCCGCGCCGGTGCGCGTTCGCATAAACTCCGGCACGACGCAGCAAGCGGAAGTCTGCACTACGGTGGATGCATCGCGCGATGGATTGCTCTTCACCACCGCGTTCGCCGGATACCGTCCTGGGATGGATTTGGCGATCACATTTCCTTACTCCGGCAGCGCAGGCGGAGTACAGCACGAACGCACCGGCGTCGTCGCGCGCGTTTTCGAAATGCCCGAAGGGCGCTTCGGCATCGGAATTCGTTTTTATGACGGCAAGCGGCCGGATGCAGCCTTTGAAGAAAAGCTTCCTGCGGCGAAGGTGTCGCGAAACGCCCAGGACGTTGCGCGTGATCTCGAAAAACCCATGCCGCTTGTTCTTATCGTCGAGAGCGATGCGCGCGCGCGGGACATGCTTCGGTCAGTGCTGCAGAATGAACGCTACGTCGTTGAAGCCGTCGCAACCGGAGCCGAAGCCGTGGACTTCCTGCGGCAGCGTACTCCAAATCTCCTGCTCACGGAAATCGAAACCGCGGATATGTCTGGCTACGATTTGTGCCTGATTGTGAAGTCGAACGACCGTTTAAAGCACGTGCCCGTGGTGATGACCACCCGGCGCGGCCAGCCGAATGATTATTCCACGGCGCATGCGCTGGGAGCGATCGTCTGCATCGCCAAGCCGTACAAGCAAGAGCGGCTGCTGCACGTGGTGCGCATGCTGGCTCCGCCAAACGTTAGCGAAGAGCCGGCGGCGCAAAATGGTTCGCGGCACCCGCGCGGAAACCATTCCGCGGCAAGCCATCCGCGCGCGCACGCCAACGGCCGCGCTCGCCGCTGAATTGAGCCGCGCGCCGCGCAGAGTT
>JBAQYT010000261.1:0-11205 GCA_049787175.1 Candidatus Acidiferrales bacterium
CACTCTTCCCACTGAGTTGCCCAATCCAAGTCTCGGCGGGCTGGACATAGAGACGCATCCAATTGCGTTCGTCAAAGCTTTCGCTCTTTCCGAAGGTGCGCCTCGCCGAAATGAGATGCACCCAATAGAGGGCGAGAAAAGCTTGAAATTCTTCGTTGGTCAGTTCGCATTCCATTGTTGACAAATAGGAATTCAGCATGGGGGCGTCCCAAAATGCATTTCTGCCGCTTGTGAGCGCTTTGCCAATCAGCGAGGGCACAGACTCCTGATATGCCTCAGAATAGGAGAAAATCGATGCATTTAGGATGTCAACGAGCGGTAATCCATGCGCGATCTCAGCATATTCCCAGTCAATTAAGCCCGTTAGCTTGGTGGAATTTGCATCGACCAACAAATTGCCTGCCCAGAAATCTCCGTGATTAAAAGCGAACGGCCAGACCTTATTGTTTAACTGCTCGGCAAGAAATGCTTCCAGCCTTCGGGCTTCAATTCCGATCTGTCGTTCGACGATGGCGAGCCCTTCAGAAATCTGCGGCAGGACGATCCGTCGCCACGCCTCAGAGTCGAGGCGCTCCCGCCTCGCTGTTTGCTTGTGCAGTCCGGCGAGGAATTTAACCGCCAGCGGCTTCCAATTATTTTTATAGTTTGACTTGGCAAAGCAGCTCGCGCTGATCCCGGGATTCGCGCCTTCCGCAAAATACGGTGTACCTCGGAAGAAGCCGGAAACCAGCGGCGCGGGAACCAAGTTGCCCAGCTCTGGCGAGAGTTTCGCGCGAACAGCAGTCATGGCATCGAAACCGCGCTGACAGCGCGCCAAAGCCGCGTCATTGAGTGGCAGCTTGACGATGGTTCCGGGGCCTGGCCGGGCGGATTCAAGTTCAAAAAGAATTACGTCCGAACGCGTGATGCGATATTGCTTCCAAGCGGGCCCAACACTGGCTCCATGCCCCAAGCGTTGCGCGATTTCCTTTCCGAGCGCCTGCAGAAATGATTGAGGCTTTTCGCCTCGGTGTCCGACGACGCAAAAACTGGGCGAGAGCAGCTTTGCCGCCGAAGCTTTGATCCGTGCCGCGGTTGGACTTCCATGCCCTGCGTCACGCTCGAAAAAATATTGTTCTACGGTGTCTCTGCGCTCAGGATCAACAATCGCTTGGAACAACCGGTAATCCGGTAATGGGACAAATATGTCGGCGTTGCTGAACCCCGTGGCCTGCAGGTTACGCTTATGTTCGGAGTAAGAGTAAGTCCAGTTGCGATAAGTGCGGCCGGTACGCAGCTTGGAATATGCAGCCGCTATCATTCGAGGCATCAGACTGACGTAGCGAAGTTGCGCATGATCTTCGGGTTTCCCAAGGAAATAGTAAAGATTGAAACGATTCTCCATTGCCAGCATGAGCTGGCCATTGGGGGTTAGCACACGCGCAACTTCGCGTAGAAATGCTTTTTGAACTTCTCCGGGATTGCCATCACGCGTCATCGTCACCCACTCGAGGACGCCGTTGAGAATTACAAGATCAAACTGGCCATCAGAAAAAGGAAAGCGTGGAGTGTCGCCGGCCCAAGCAAACTGGAGTTTCGTATTGTTTTCCTGAAGAGCGCGAACTCGCAAAAATTGTAAACGCTCGAGGCATGCGTCGCAGGAAACCACCAAGCCTGCGTGTTTGGCCAGCGCATAGGAAATGCCGCCCCATCCACAGCCCCAATCGAGCACCTTCGACTCTGGACTGATTGCCAGCAACGGCCACCACCCCGCCCGACGCTCACTTATCGCGTACTGACGATGATAGAGCGGGTACTGCATGCCTTCGAGTATTCGCTCAAATTCAGGACGCCACTCGCCGGCGCGCGCTGCTGCGAGCAGGCGCCGCATGGTATCTTGAGGTACTTCCCCGTAGTAATAGCCTTTGTCCTGCTTGAAGCAAGGAACCCCCTCGAGAACGTCAAACGTATGATGACAGGAGGAGCACTCCAATGAATCCGTGTGAGTTATCAAGTTCGCGCCACAATATGGACACGTGTAAGCTACGAGTTCCATTTGGAGAGCTCCGCTCGCTCCATTGTGGCTGTTCTGTGCCATTCCGACTCCTATTAACGGTTACAACTTTGAAATACTATCATGATGACTTTACGACAGTACGCGATGATGTAAGCGGCTTAAGAACCCACCGAACAGATCGGTGCTTGACGCAGAGCTTCGAGCAACTGATTCTATGGGCTCTCTCGGAATGGGAGTTGCACATTCCCCAAACCCGGGAAACAAAGAGGCGTATCCGTGCGAGTGATGGCGGCGTCGGAGAACAATTCGGCAGCATGGGACAGTTTCGTAGCGTCGCATGACCTGTGCGTCAATTATCATCGATGGGCTTGGAAAGCGGTATTCGAAGCGGCATTCCGGTGGAAAACACATTATTTGATCGCCGAGGATAATGGTATTGTCCGCGGGATCCTGCCTTGCGCTTCCAATCAGAGCGCCCTCTTCGGAAATTTGCTCTGTTCCTTGCCTTTTTTCAGTGAAGCAGGAATCGTATCGGATTCTCAAGAAGCCGCGGATTTACTTGCGAAAGAAGCCATTCGTTTGGGCGAAAGTATTCGCGCTCAATATATAGAAATTCGCCATGCGTACAACGCACCTTTATCGTGGCCCGCGAAGACCAATAAAGTGACTTTCGTCTGCGATGTCTTTGCCGATCCCGAGCAGAATATGCAACATCTTCAAACCAAAATGCGGACGAACGTGCGGCGGTCGCTGAAGTCCGGCCTGGAAGCGGAATTTGGCGGAGCGGAACTTCTGCCGGATTTCTACGGAATTTTCTGCCGCAAGATGCGCGATCTGGGGACGCCTGTTTATAGCAAGAAGTTTTTCGAGAAAATTCTCGAACAGTTTCCCCATGACGCCTTCGTTTGCCGCATACGCCATTCGGGACATACGGTGGGCGCCGCATTCCTGACGGGATATCGTGACTGCATCGAGGTAAATTGGAGCGCATCATTGTCCGATGCGATGTCGTTGCGGCCGAATATGTTTCTGTTCTGGCAACTGCTTTGCTTCGCGGGGAAGAAAGGATATCGTATTTTCGATTTTGGCCGTTCTTCAGTGGGTTCCGGAACATATCAATTCAAAATGCAATGGAACACGCGCGTGGTGCCTCTTCAGTGGAATTACTGGAGTTCCTCGGGCGAACAGATTCTGGAATTGAATCCCAATAATCCGCGCTATCGCGCCGCGATTTGGACATGGAAACGGCTCCCGCTTGCTGTTACGAAATGGATCGGGCCGCCGATCGCGCGCTGCTTGCCGTAAGTTATAGCGCTGCTGATGGAGGAACAGAAATTGAACGACGGTGACCGGGACAATCACACAGTGCTGTTTACCGTATCCGTTATCATTCCGACGAAGAACCGGGCAGATGATCTTGCACGGACGATCGACACTGTGATCGCTCAGACCGTAAGGCCATTGGAATTGATTATCGTGGATCAAAGTCCGAATGCATCACTCATGAAACAGATGCCCTTTCCTGCGCGACTCATACATGATCCGATCTTGTCCGGACTCACCGCCGCAAGAAACGCGGCCATGGAAAAAGCCCAAGGAGACATTTGGTTATTCC
The DNA here is from genome assembly GCA_049787175.1 of Candidatus Acidiferrales bacterium. Classification (GTDB taxonomy): domain Bacteria; phylum Acidobacteriota; class Terriglobia; order Acidiferrales; family UBA7541; genus DAHUXN01. The sequence goes on from JBAQYT010000261.1 coordinate 3,612, forward strand.
TGGACGATGATGTTCTGCTTGAACCGGATTTCCTCGAGGAGTTGCTGAAGGCTTACCGCGAAGACGTCACAGGCGTGTCCGGGATTATTACCAATTATTCGACTCCGCCACTTCGGCAAAAGATTTGGGAGAAACTTTTTTACCTCGGCCCCTTCCAAGACGAAAGGCAGGAAATCTATCGTCAAGCGAGCGCCTATCGCAACTCTCCCCCCTTCCCTGTTCGCCAATTCGGCGGCGGTCTGATGAGTTTCCGCGCCTCGGCAGTTCGCCATCATCGGTTTGATCTGAATCTCACCGGTGCATCTCCGGGTGAAGACATTGATTTTTGCGCGGGCTTGCCAAAAGGTAGCGTCTTGCTGATTGCACCGCGGGCACGCTTGATTCACAATCGAAGCCCCGAAAGCCGCGACCAAACCCACTGGATTAGCGTGGCAGCCCAGGTTGCCAGCTACATGCGCGAACGTCACTGGAAGAAAGGACTCTGGAACAATCTGTGTTATGGGTGGCTGAATGCCGGTTATGCTCTGGCCACTGCGGTTTCCTCGCTCAAGAAAAAATCGGGTGCGCCTTGGAAGGCTTGGCGACAGGGAGTTCGAAGGGGCAAACAGATAGCGCGTGGTTTGAACTGACAGTTTGCCTCCGGGAATCTGTGCAACTGGAATGACCCGAGTACTTGGTTCTAATTCAGTGGCCGCCTAATTTCGTCAGTACTATAATCATGCATGTGAATCCTGTATGAGTTCTGCGAGTCGATCCAAGTCATTCTGGAACCGAGCAGCCGATGAGAATCCGTATTGGTACGTCTCATCCTACGGTCCCTACGACGCTAATCGCAATCTTGACGAATTTTGGGCTAGCGGACACAAAATATGGGCGGATATCAAGCAAGAGACCGGTTACACTTCGGGGCCGGGTGATACGGTTGTTGAGATCGGATGCGGCGTTGGCAGGTTAACGCGTGCCATCGCGCCAGAAGTTGGACGCGTGATTGCGTTGGACATTTCGGATAGGATGCTTGCTATCGCGCGGCAGGCGAATTTGCCAAACGCAGATTTCCGTGGGGTAGATGGGTTTACGCTTCCCGGCGTCCCGGACAGCTCGGTTGATCTTGCCTTGGGTTACTGCGTGTTCCAGCATCTGCCGTCACACGCCGCACTGAAGTCCTATCTGGAAGAGATGCACCGCGTCGTCAAACCGGGAGGGATGATTGCATTCACTCTCGTGTCGCTAGATTTGACGACTTGGCTGCTGCCAGTGCTTCGTGTTAGAGCCTATCTGCGCGAACGCTTCTCAAGCGGAGGGCCAAAAGGTGTTTACCGGAAAGAGTGGGTGGGGATTAGGCCAAGCGCTGCCGCAATATTCGGCATGAGCCCAATCCGACTGGACCGGCATACGCTGGGGGGCGGCCGAATTCTTTACTTCGGGCGACGGTAACACAAAGAGGCTAGGGGGGGTTCTCCGGTCCATAAAATACGACTTTCCCAAGCATCCGGGCTTGAAGCTCATACCGATCTTGCAACGGTCCAACTACTTCAATGTTTTCGGTGTTCGCCAGCCCCACGCTGACCGCTGAGACTGCGTGTTCGAGCAGGTTTGGCGGTTTTCCAGGCGGTCAAATCCCGCCCAAGCATCTCTTCCAAGGCTTCGACCTCTGGCCGGAAGAACTCTCTAAGACGCGCGTCCGTCTCAGGGCGAAGAGCCTCGAAGGCAGCGCCTCCGCTGAAGAGTAAGTCGCGAATCCCAGTGCTCTTGAGCAAATTCACCATCGCGTAGTTTCCGCGCTTTTGGAAACCGTCCCTTACACGACGCGCCACACGCGCCAGACGGGGATTCCTCGGAAGGCTGGGGATGGCATTGACCATCTTGTCCTTCGACGTGGAATTGGCCAGCTGAATTCTGGAGATTCGGATGAAATCGCATGCTTGATCGAGGAAAGCTTGTGGGTTGGCTTTCAGGTCATCCTGGATGAGGACGAGCACATTTTCCTTACCGAAATTTTGGCGCCAAGCGCTGACGTAAGAACCGTACTTCGACCACCTCAGCACGTCGGGGCGCTCCTCCAGACATTCCTCGAAGCTGCCAGAAAAGTATTCTCCCTCGCGCATCTTGCGGTAGTGCGAATACGTCCGCTCCACTGGGTCCCGAAGCGTGCAAATGATCTTGCACCCAGGTATGTCCTTAGCAATACGCTCGCGCGCTCGCTCTGCGACGAAGTAGTTGGGACTAAATTCGCCAGTGGGGAGCTCCGGCGGACAATTACGGAAGTGCGCCGCGTACCATTCCAATCCTTTATCGTATTGCCAAACAAAAAAATCGGTTTCCTTCACGCCTTGAGGAAGACCGACGTGTCCCGACAGAACTTCGTGCAGCCACGTGGTTGCAGTTCGTGGCGGCCCGACGCCAATAAAATCCGGCAGTCTCAACGAATTGGTTGCAGGCGGCATATTCTCAAATAAGGAACAAATCTGCTTTTTTCAGTCACTCTGAAACTACGCTTCGATGATTGGCTTAAGGCAATAGCTGTCACAAAACAAGGAGCATAGGAAGCTGCACGCCAAATTACGAGCAATTGTAACACGATATGTTAAGAGAGAGGAACGAGCCGGGCAATGGCAGGAAAGCGCCGTGAAAGCATCTTCCGGTCCGACCGCTCCAATCCTATGATGTAGCTCAACACCAGAAGGACCGCTCCTTGCCAGCTAACTGTAATAAGAAGATGCCACAAGCTTCCATTTGCTTGCAGACCGCCGGTCAGGGCGCAGAGACCTACAAAAAGTGCGCATGCTATCAGCGGCCTCGCCAGCGCTTTGCGAAAATACCTTCCGAGGGACATCTTCAAGACGCGCGTCGTATACCAAGGCTGCAGCGTCAACTTAACGGCGAACAAAGGAACTGCCGTGCCCCACGCCACTCCCACAAGACCATACTTATGCGCCCAGATGATGCTCAGAATAAGGTTTGCCACACCTTCTCCTATTGTCCAAAGACCATAGGCGCGATGACGGCCCAGAGCGATCAGAGTCTGAAGTGTACCGAGCTGTGCCGTGGATACGAGAGCGCCCGCCGTCAGCAGCACGAGGATCGAATAACTCGATACATATCGTGCTCCAACCCACAGGAGTAGCAGGCTTCTGCCATGCAACACGAGCATCGAACCAATTGCCAATGAGGCCAGTGCCGATATTCGCGTCATGCTGAGGAAGAGTTGCCGGATCTCCTCGCGGCGGCCTTGACCCTCGAGCTGGCTGATGCGAGGCAACAGCGGACTGACCATGCCTGTTATGAGGGGGCGAAAGTAAGCGACCAGGCGCGAAGCAACCGCAAAGGGTGTGATCAATGCCGTGTTCAGAACCCGCCCTATGACAATCGAATCCGTCGAGTCCCGCAAGAGGCCGCCAGTGTTGTTCAGCAGTGTCCAGAAGCTAAAAGTCAGTAGCTCTTGCGCGGTTCGTAGCCTAATCTGCCTTCTCATAAATCGGATTTCCGGGTCGATCCTCCGAATCATCCACCAGTTAAGCGGCAAGCAGATGACTGTGGACACTAACACACACACGGCAACGGCAAGCACGCCTTGGCCGCGCAGCAGTACGACTACAATCAGGACCGCCCGTACGGCCTGCCGAATTACTGAAAGCATGTTAAACAAGTCGAAGCGGTTCAAGCCACAAAGGTACGAACCAAGTAGCGCAGCCGGGACTCCCGATCCTAAGTTGAGACCGAGAAGAATTACTAGCCAGGTGAGCAGATGCTGCTCCGCCGGATTCAGCTTAAAAAAAGAGGGCAATACCCTTGAAAGCCCTAGGAAGAGCACAATGACGCACGCGCCGACAATGAGCGTGAGAGCCAATGCATTGCTGAATACCGAATTCAGAGCTTCTCGGTCCTGCTGGCCACTCAAGAGTCCAACGAAGCGCTGCAGTGTGCTGCGAATGCCTTGTGCCAGAACGTCAAAATATCCCACTGCAGAAAAGGCGAGGGTGTACAAACCAAATTGAAAATCACCAAGACGATGAATCATGAACGGCGTGATCAAGAACGACATCACGCCGATCGCCAAGAGACCAACCCAGTTGCTAAAGATACTTCGGAGCATTGGTTCGGATTATGGCAACGATCAAGGTCGAGTTTAGGTGCATCTCAACCACACCAGCCCTACTCAACTTACAGCGACATGCCTGAAGTTCTCTCAACAGCGGCGTCGCTCGACTGCGAAGACTATGCCATCAGCTTCCAGCCATCCCTTTCAACTGGTTTGCTTGAGATAAACTCAGGCGCGTTGGTATAATATGTCAAAAGCGAGAGGAAAAAGAAAAAACGAACCCCTGCGCCTTATCGATCATCGAAACTTATCGGAAAATTCGTTCAGGGTTTCTAAAGTCTCGTGGAGATCAATTCCGTAAGCTTGAGACTTCGACTCGGCCGCATTGTTTCAGCTGAGGGCCGTCGCGCGGGAGCCGTCAGATGGGCTGGCCAAAAGTGGAGGGTCGCCAGGCGTGAGGAAAGTTTCAATTGTGTTGATCACCGCTTTGACGGTAGCCGTCCTCGGAGGCATGAGTCTGAGAAGGCGGACTACGACGGCGACTTCGCCGCCCCTTCCCCCACGACCGCTGCTCGATAAGTATGGCGGGTCGCCTCAATTGCGGTGTGCAAATAAGACCGGCCATTTCACCCTAACTAAGATCGACAATCGCTGGTGGTTCTGTGATCCATCTGGAAACGCGTTCATATCGATGAGCGTAGGCAATATTGTGACCAACGGGAATCCCACCAAAGACTGCACGGGCGCCAACACATACCCGATCTACGCCGCGAAGTACGGCGACACCAACTACAACTGGGGCTGGCAGACACTGAAGCGCATGACGACCTGGGGGTTCAACTCCGTGGGACAGGATTCGGGGGGGAGTGCGATGCCCTGGCAAACCTGCTCCAACTGCGTCTGGCCACGCGGAAAACAACCGATTCAATTACCTTACATCTCCGAGCCAAAGCCGGCTGAGTATGCATCAATCAACGAGTTCGGTTATCTGACTAGCCCCATCAAGGACGAAATCAGCGGAACGAACAACAATTACACCGCATGGCGAGGTGGGGCGCTATTTGATGTGTTCGATCCCGGTTTGAACACCGAGTGGGTAAAAGAACTGCAAAGCACCCAGATCTCCGTTCGGCAGATATTGACCAACAGCCCTTACCTGCTGGACATATTCACCGACGACTCGGATTACTTCATCGGTTCGGGTGCCGGACCGGACTTCTTCTCCGGGCACACCAGTGCCAACATGGCATGGGTGACACTGATTACCTCGCCGGTGCAAACCTACATTCAAGCAACGCCGCAAGGAAGCAGAACGCTTCTCTATTCGTCGACCAAGAACTACTCGAAAAGTTTGGCAACGAATCCAACCACAACCTGCTCCATTTCCAATCCATGCAGCCTGCGCGATTACCTCTGGCAAAAGTACAAAGGGAGTATCGCCAATCTGAACGCCGCATGGGGCTCAAACTACACAACGTTTGATTCGACTGGCACGAAAGTTTCCGGAGAGGAAATCGGCGCCGGAGATGGAGTAAAGAAAGTTTTCACTTATCAGCTAACGCATGCCGCCGTTTCGCCGTACAGTGTACTCATTTTTGAAAATGGCGTGGCGAGGGCCGGGGATTGCCCCTGGTTTCATCGAGCATGCATCACAAGAAGCAAAAATCGGGGAACTATCGGCAGCCCAACCGCGAATTACATCGCGCAAGCCTTAAGCACCATCGATTACTCGACTGGCGCGGTCAGCATTTCGTTCGCGAACCCACCCGCGAAAGGCACCGCCATCACCCTGGACTATATCTATAAGGGTTGGATGGCCGGTGGCACCGGCCTGATGGATGAGGATGGCTCAAACGGCGGAACGGGACACAATTCCTCGGCCTGGGTGGGCACCAATGCGTTGTGCCTGGAAGGCGCGGACCCCAACTATCCCACGTATTTTTCCTGCCGCGGCGCGGGCAGTGATCCCGTGCCCGATGCGAACCCAGCCCTTGGCGCGGACTTGGATAACTGGGTGGCTCAGATGGCAGCCAAATATTTTAAGACCATGCACGATGACCTCAAGGCCGTGTCCCATGTGCCCTACTTCGGGCTCGACACCATGGGGTCATGGGGTTCGCCCGCTTATAGCAAATTCATGGAAGGGGCCGCCCCTTACCTCGATGGAGCTTTCGTGGACCTAACTTCCTGGGCGCCTGCTCCCAGCCCGGCACTCTTCCAATCGGCTTACCAGTATTTGACAAAGTATCTCGGCGATATTCCCCTGATGGATTTCACTGTGATCGCCGCACAGTCAGATTCCTCCTTTTACTGCAACGCGCTTAACAGCCCCAATAACATGGCTAATCAGGCTATTCGCGGCAAGATGTGGTACAACACGGTGCAATATCTGCTGAATACGCCTGGATACAACGGTGACACTCAATTTGTCGGTTTCGATTGGTGGAGCTGGCAGGACTTCCAAGGAGAGAACCAGGGCTTGGTGTCCATCCATGACAATGCCTACGACGGGCACGAGGACGTTCCCGGGAAGGTCCCATGCTCACCGCCAAACGAAGCATTGGCCTGCGGCGGGGAAACGTCCGCCTATGGTGACTTGATTTCCGAGGTGGAGCAAGCCAATGCAATATGGCTGAGTCTGGCGTCGAAAAATGCAGCTCCTGCTAGTTCGAGCGTGCCGCCGCGAGAACATAGTCAGGGACAAAAAGCGCTCCCCGCTGCCGCGGCAGACACTGAAAGAAAACCCTGACTGTTGGATATGCAATCTCTGGTCTGTGGGCAGCCCGTAGCAGTCTAACGCCAATTAGCCACGCCATTTCTAATCGCCAGACTTAGCGCACTTTCCCAAAACGCGTTCTACGTCGCGCGCAATCAGCGCATGTTGACTAAACGCGCGAGGAAGAACGCGGCGGCGGCGGCGAGGCCGCCGACGAAGGCGGTCTGCAGCGCGCCGCGCACCGGAGAAACATCGGTGAATCTTGCTTTGACGAAGCCGAAGGCCAGCAGCGCGAACAGCGTGACTCCAACGGAGACCCACAACGCGGTGAAAATGTTGCCGAGGAGCATGTACGGCGCGAGAGGAATCAAGCCTCCGACGATGTACGAAGCGGCGATGGTGGCGGCGCTGCGCGCGGCGCGCGTGGGGTCGGGCTCTTCCAGGCCCAGCTCGAAGCGCATCATGAAATCGACCCAGCGCTTCTGATTGGAGCAGATGGCGTTGACCACGGGGCGCACGTGCTCTTCGGCGAGGCCGTAGCCGCGAAAAACTTTCGCGACTTCTTCCTGTTCCTGGTCGGGGATTTCGACGGTCTCTTCGATTTCGCGGCGCATCTCGGAGGCGTAATGCTCGGTGTCGGTTTTGGCGGCGAGGTAGCCGCCGAGCCCCATGGCGATGGAGCCGGCGACGATTTCGGCGAGGCCGGCGGTGACCACGATGCGCGCCGCGGCGAGCGCGCCGGTGATTCCCGCCGCCAGCGCAAAGGGCACGGTGAGGCCGTCGGACATTCCGATGACGATGTCGCGAACCGCGGCCGTGGCGGTGAAGTGCTTTTCCAT
>JBAQYT010000266.1:0-2681 GCA_049787175.1 Candidatus Acidiferrales bacterium
GCAGTGTTGTCCCAACTGGACACGTATACTACGATGTGCCCACAAATGAGCGAACCTAACCAGCTTGGCGCCCATGAACCCGACCTCGGAATGCTTTGGGATTACTGGTATCCCGCGCTGCGCTCCACTCAGCTCTCGGGCCGCAAGCTCTGCCGCGCGATGCTGCTCGAAGTGCAGCTCGCGATTGGCCGCGACGCGCACGGAAAGCCGTTTGCTCTGCGCGACGTTTGCCCGCATCGCGGCATGCCGCTTTCCTACGGCCAGTTCGATGGCCAAACCGTCGAATGCAGTTATCACGGATGGAAATTCGACGCGCACACCGGGCAGTGCCGCGAAATTCCGTCCATCACTTCCGATTCAAAATTGCGCGCGGACAGAATTTATGCCGGCGCTTTCCCCTGCGAAGAGCGCGACGGCTACGTTTGGGTTTATATGTCTTCTCCCAACTCACCGCGCATCGAGCAGGCTCCGATTGCCGCGCCGGAGCTTCCGAAGTTCGGCGGGCGTTACAGCATCGCGCATCTCTCCGCCGAAATGCCCGTGCACGTCGATCACGGCGTGATTGGTCTGATGGATCCCGCACATGGTCCGTTCGTGCATCAATCGTGGTGGTGGCGCAGCCGCCGCAGCATTCACGAAAAGCACAAGCAATTCGAGCCGATTCCCGATGGCTTCCGCATGAGCCCGCACACGCCGTCTTCGAACAGTCTGCCGTACAAAATTCTAAAGCTCATCACCGGCGCGCCCGTCACCACCACAATCGACTTCACGTTACCCAGCTATCGATTCGAGCAGGTGCGTTCCGGCAAGCTCTGGTTTTCCAGCCGCGCGGTGGTCACGCCGGTTCGCCGCGATTTGTGCCGTCTCGATTTTTGCGCCGCATGGAACGTGCTGCGATTTTTCCCGCTCGTGGGTTTCATCATTCACGTGTTGGGCCCGCGTTTCATCGCGCAAGATACCGAAACGATGACCAAGCAGTCGGAAGGATTGAAGTCGAATCCGCACTTGATGTTGATCGATGACGCCGATCGCCCCGCGAAATGGTATTTCCAACTGAAGGCTGTGCATCTCGAAGCGAAGCGCACCGGCGCCGCAGCCGCCCACCCCATGGAGGGCCCCGTCACTCTGCGCTGGCGCTCATGAACCTGTTCACTTACTCAGGGGTATCGCTGGTAGGTGCCGCGAAAGCACGGTCGATGCGAAACAGCACCCACGCCGTTGCCGCCCCTGCTGGCGCGGTAATCAAAAATATCCAGTTTGGATTTGGAGGCGCATAGACTGATGACGTGCTTAGTAGATAGGTGGAGATCCAATCGCGCCAGCCGGTTCCTTGAAAAATGTGCCACGATGACATCATCCCAAGGAGCGCCGTTAACCCTGGCGTGAGAATTGCACCTGCGACGAGCCACTGCCACGTTCGAGTCAAGCCCATTCCTTTCGCCGCACGGCGCAGCACGAATCCGAAGAGAAGCATGGGCAAGACTCCGTTCATTAAGTAGAGGAAATAGACAAAGAGGAGATCGGAAACAGAACGCGCATTCGTCACCCACAAGCTGCTGAACCAGATCGTGGCGCTCATGAAAAAACAGCCGCATACCCACGCCGCAAGGTAATACGCCAGACTCCCTCGGCGCGTCATATGCGGCGCTGAATGTTGGGAAAATCCTGCCAGACTTTCACGCCGCAAAAATGCGAACCCTCGGTGCAAATCGGCGTGGTGATGCCGGCGCGCAAGTAGCACGGGGGGCCGATGTATTGCGCGAATTGCGGGAAAACGGCGCGCAACTGTTCAATCTCTTCCATCGAAGCCTGGTAGATTTCTTCTTGCGCATTAAAGCAAGTGCGCATCGTCCATTTGTGCAGCAGGTGAAGCAGAGAGCCGGATTCGACGAGACGAATCGCCTTCGCATTTGGCAAAAGATACAGCGCGATCTCCGTGGAAACTCCGCGATCGAGCAATTCGTTTTTTGCGGCCCACGCTTCAGCCATTGCGGTTTCGTAAATTTCTCGCGCGCGCGCATTTTCGCGAATGAGCATCGGCGTGATGTAATCGGGTTTACGTGTGTCGGCCAAAGTTAGCAGCGGACGCGAGCCAGGAATCATGCGATGCCTCTGGTCTTGGCTATCGGCAGTGTGGCTGATTTTTTTCATGAACGTGAAATTCGCGTGCTGCAGAGCGCGCATGATCGGCGCGTGCACGCCGATATTGATCCATTCGCGGCGATAGGGGTTATGCGACGGATTGAGCAGGCGGTCGATGGCGTCGGCGTCCGAGCAATTTTCTTGCGTGAGGCCGAGGACCGCGCGATACGCGCCCGCGACAACTTTGAGCGCGTTCGCAGAGTAGTCGGCCAGCTTCGAAGTGCGTCCCGCGAGCTGCGCATCGAATTCCGCTGCGAAGGATTCGCCATCGCGGCCCTGCTTTGCCTCGGCCCACTCGGGTAGATCCTCCAACGGCTCGGTTTCGAAGCGATCAAAAAATTGAGAGTCCACTTCACGAACTCGATCCACCATTTGCTGAAGAATGCCCCGCGCTTCAGCGGGCGTATCACAGGCGCCCTGCATGCGCCACAAACGGTGGAGGACAATGCCGGACAGCGTATGAACCATGGTGGTGAAAGCGGCGACAGGAAGAACATAGCGTGCGACTTCGATGGAGCGCTTTCCCGCGGCGGCTTTGA
>JBAQYT010000277.1:0-3660 GCA_049787175.1 Candidatus Acidiferrales bacterium
CACTCGACTGTTTTCCCGCCGCCAGCCTTTGATTTTCGTTGCCTTTGTAGCACCGGCCTTCAGGCCGCCGGACTTGATTTTCCGTAGCGGCGACCGTGGCACAGGCTTCAGCCTGTGTGCTTTTGCGGGTGTAGCGCAGAGTCGCGTTTTTCGTGGTTCTGCGGCATTGCCCTGTGTAGCTCAGGTCCCGGCGTCGCGTTCCGAGCGACGCCTGACCTGAGGCATTTAAGGAGGCCCTGATGAACTGGCTCACTCGACTGTTTTCCCGCCGCCGTCTTTACTCTGATCTCTCCGCCGAGATCGCCGAGCATCTCGACGAAAAAATCGACGCGCTTGTCGCCTCCGGCATGTCTCGCGAAGAGGCCACGCGCACCGCCCGCCGCGAATTCGGCAACGCCACTCTTCTCGCAGAGCGCGGCCGCGAAGTTTGGCAATGGCCCTCCCTCGAAAGCTTTTTCGCCGACATTCGCTTCGCTTTTCGCATGCTGCTCAAATCCCCTGGCTTCACCACCATCGCCATTCTCACGTTGGCCATCGGCATCGGCGCCAATACTGCGCTCTTTTCCGTGGTCAACGGCGTCCTGCTGAACCCGCTGCCATATCCCGATCCGGATCGCCTGGTCACCGTGGCCGCAAGCAAGCCGAATTTCCCCACCGGCTCGATTTCCTATCCCAATTTCCTCGACTGGCACCGCATGAACCAATGTTTTTCCTACTTCGCAGTTTCGCGCTCCTCCGGCTACCTGCTGACCGGTGTCGGCGCCGCAGAGGAGATGAACGCGGCTCTGGTTACTTCGGATTTCTTTCCTATGCTCGGCATCAAGCCCGTTCTTGGCCGCTGGTTTACGCCGGAAGAAGACAAAATCGGCGTCTCGAATGTCGTGGCCATCAGCACTGACCTTTGGCATCGGAAATTCGACTCGTCGCCCAACGTGATCGGCAAAGGCATCTCGCTCGACGGCAAGGGTTACACCATCGTCGCCGTATTTCCCGGCAATCTCAATCTCCACATGGGCTATTTCAACGGTGTCGACATTTACGCGCCGCTCAGCGAATTCCGCAATCCCAACCTCAACAATCGCCTTGCCGGACTCGGCATCCACGGCATCGCGCGCCTCAAGGCCGGCGTCACGATGGTACAAGCCCGCGCCGACATGGCCCGCGTCACCAATTATCTCGCGCAAGTTTATCCCGACGCCGACAAGGGAACCGGAGCCACTCTCATTCCGCTGAAGGAAAACATGGTTGGCGGAGTTCGTTCCTTTTTGTTGTTGCTGCTTGGCGCAGTGGGATTCGTTTTGCTGATTGCTTGCGTCAATGTTGCCAATCTTCTGCTCGCCCGCGGCGCGGCCCGCAGCCGCGAGATCGCTGTGCGTTCCGCACTCGGCGCAGGGACAGGCCGCCTGGTTCGCCAGATGCTTACCGAAAGCGTCTTGCTCGCGCTGCTTGGCGGCGGCCTTGGACTCGCTCTCGCGGCGGCAGGCACTCGCGCGGCGCTTGCTGCGCTGCCAGCCACTTTGCCGCGGGCCAGCGAAGTGGGAATCGACGCGCGCGTCCTCTGGTTCAGCATTGCGCTCTCGCTTTGCGCGGGAATTCTGTTCGGTCTGCTTCCTGCGATTCGCACCGCTCGCCGCAGCACATTTGAAACCTTGAAAGAAGGCGGCCAGGGCGCCATCGGTTCGCGTCACCGCGCCCAAGGCGCGCTTGTCATGGTCCAGATGGCGCTTGCGCTCGTATTGCTCACTGGCGCGGGATTGCTCATTCGCAGCCTGGCGCAATTATGGAACACGAATCCGGGATTCAACCCCAGCAATCTTGTGACTTTTAACCTTGCGCTCCCGCCACAAATGAACGCCGCTCCTCCCGCGGCCATTCGCGCGGCGCTTCGCAATTTCAACGCAACCATCGCCGCTGTGCCGGGCGTGGAGGCGGAATCACTGAGCTGGGGCGCTCTTCCAATGTACTGGGAGGACGACGATAGTTTCTGGGTCGCCGGCCAGCCGCGCCCCGCCAATGAGAATCAGATGAATGGCATGTACGATTACATCGTCACTCCGGATTATCTGAAAGCCATGGGCATCCCTCTGCTCGCGGGACGCTTTTTCACCGCAAACGACAACGAGCATTCCAAACCGGTCGCAGTTGTTGATGAAGTTCTCGCGCGAAAGTATTTTCCGAATGGCAATGCCGTCGGCAAGGTGATCGATCAAGGAGACCAGACTCACACATTTCCATTTGAAATCATCGGCATCGTCGGCCACGTTAGACAATCGGGGCTCGACACCGACGCTAAAGATTCCCTCCGCGCCGAAGCCTATTTCTCCTTCCTGCAAATGTCCGACAGCATTATCTCGCTGGTTCCCTCGAACACGGCTGTGGTTGTCCGCTCTTCGGGAAACATTCTTGGTTTAATGGATTCGATTCGCCACGCCAGCGACCGCCTCAGCAAGGACGAAGTTCTCACCGGCTTCGAAACCATGCACGAAATCATCCAATCCTCCCTTGCGCCGCGCCGCTTCGCCATGATGCTTCTGGGCTCATTCGCCGCGCTCGCTCTCGTGCTCGCCGGCATCGGCCTCTATGGCGTCACCGCTTACGCCGTCGGGCAGCGCACCCACGAAATGGGCATTCGCATGGCCCTCGGCGCGCAGAAGCGCGACGTTTTCCGCTTGGTCATTGGCCAGGGACTGCGCCTCGCTGTCGTTGGCGTCGCCATCGGAGCAGCCGCCGCGCTGATCCTCATTCGTGTGCTGTCGAGCTTCTCACAGTTGCTCTACGGAGTCGGCAGCAGCGACCCGCTAACGCTCGTCATCGTCGCCATTGTCCTGCTCGCCGTCGCGTTTCTTGCCTGCTACATCCCTGCGCGCCGCGCCATGAAAGTCGATCCGATGGTTGCTCTTCGATATGAATAGTCACGCCATCGCCGGGTGCCCCATCCTTCGCGTGCCTTGTGCGAAGGGTGGGCGTTTCTCACTCGACGGAATTTGTCGACGTGTTTCTTATCGCGCACCACTTTTTCTCGTTTGTCTCTGTAGCGCAGCCCTATGTTTCCAGATCTGCGGCTTCTGTTTTCCGGTGGCACAGGCTTCAGCCTGTGTGCTTTTGCCTGTATAGCGCAGAGCCGCGCTTTTTGTGGCTCTGCGGTTTTTGCTTGTGTAGCGGCGGCTTTACGCCGCCTGCTTGTGTGTGTTTCGCTTGTCATCCCGAGCGTGCCCAGGCGGCCGCAGCGAAGGACTCGCCTTGGAATTGGCGTCACGAGTTTCCGGTGGCACAGGCCCGTAACTCACAGAAAACAAACGCCCACGCTCTGTTCTAATCGATACAGATTTCACTTTTCGCCGCGCCTAACTCCAAAAAAACAAAGCCTGATAGCTCGATCCAGTTTTCAAAAAATTCTAATCGGTACACAAAACACCAGCCGCAAAATGCTAACTCGCGGAAAACAAATCACATGCCATTTTCTAATCGGGACTGAAATCGCGTTTTTCTCCTCCCGCTCCCCGCGCGGAATCCAATGCCCTTCCCCGTCATCAAATGGTTACGAGGCATAACCAAATGATTACCATTCGACCCCGCGACGAACGCGGCCACAACCAAATCGGCTGGCTCGACTCCCATTTCAGCTTCTCCTTCGACCAGTATTACGACCCAAAGCACATG
>JBAQYT010000280.1:0-3456 GCA_049787175.1 Candidatus Acidiferrales bacterium
TGGAAGGCGCGTGCGTTTGCTTGGCTGCGCCAAAGGCGCGGGAATGATTCAGCCGAACATGGCGACGATGCTGGCATTTATCGTCACCGACGCAACCACTTCGCCGAATGTGCTTCACCGGGCGCTGCGCGGAGCTGTTGCCAAGACGTTTAACGCCATCACGGTCGATGGAGACATGTCGACGAACGACACAGTCGCACTTTTGGCGAACGGCGCTTCCGGAGCGAGAAGTATCCACAAAGGCAGCGCGGACTATCGTAAGTTTCTCGCTGCGCTCAAATCGGTTTGCCAGGCGCTCGCTCTGCAAATTGTTGCCGATGGGGAAGGCGCACAGCGCGTTGTCGAAATCGAAGTGCGAGGCGGGGCTTCCGATCGAGCCGCGGATGCAGTCGCGCGCACGATTGCGAATTCACCGCTGGTGAAAACAGCGCTGGCCGGGGGCGACCCTAACTGGGGCAGAATCTTGGCTGCCGCGGGCCGCGCGGGAGTGCGATTCGATCCGGACCGCGCTGAGATTCGGATGGCGGCGATACCGATGTGCCGCGCCGGGCGCGCGCGTCCTTTTGACGAAAAAACCGCACACCGCAAACTTCTCGCCAAGCACATTCCTATCCTCGTCGACCTGCACGCGGGCAAAGGTTCAGCGCGCATCTGGACTTGCGACTTCACCGGCGACTATGTGCGCATCAACGCCAGCTACCGCAGCTAGTAAAAACCGCGGCGATGTGGAGAGGTTCTAGGCGATGGCCGCGTTCTGCTTGGGCTTCCTGGGCGCTTCGGTCATTTCGACTCGGCCGGCGACGTAGCGATACGTTTCAAGAGTGGAACCATCAATCCCCTGACGAACAAGATGCGGAATATTCAGGCCCGATTCCGCTGCTTCGAGCTCGGCAGCCGTTGCGTGCAAAGCCGGGCTGCGCGGCAGGAAAACAGGGCAGCAATCGTGAAAGGGCTCCGCGGAGATATCATGCGTGCCGATCTTTCGCGCAGTGTCGATGATTTCCAGCTTGTCGGTTCCAGCAAGCGGACGAAACACGGGCATCGTTCCGGCAGCTTCCACCGAAACCATATTATGCAAAGTCTGGGAGGCGACTTGGCCAAGGCTGTCGCCGGTAACCAGGGCGAGCGCTCCCGTGCGGCGCGCGAAGACCTCCGCGATGCGCAGCATCATTCGGCGATAAAGAAGGACGCGGAACGGCTCCGGCGCGTAACGAACAATTTCCCGTTGGATTTCCTCGAAGGGAACGCGCCAGAGCTTCGCGGTGAATTGCCAGGGCACCAATTGCCGAACCAGTTCGCGGACGACGTGCACGGAAGATTCTCCGGGCCGTGCTCCGGTGCCGTAGAAATGGACGAACGAGAGATGCGCCCCGCGCCTCATCATGTGGTACGCGGCGACGGCAGAATCGAATCCGCCGGAGAGCAAGCATGTCATTTTGCCGGCGGTGTTCGCGGGCAGCCCTCCCGCTCCCGGTATTTTGTGGGCGTAGACAAGCGCAGAGCCGGAGGTAATTTCGATGCGACAGGTCACCTCGGAATCATTCAGCTTCACGCGGGCGCTGCGGCCAGCGACTTTGAAAGAATCGAGCAGATGCTTGCCAACGACTTTTTCGATTTCGGAGCTGCTGTGCGGAAAGGATTTGTCGCTGCGCTTGGCGCGTACAGCGAATGTTGAGAAGGAAAGGGGCTCCACTTCCCGCCAAGCTGCGTGGCAAATAGCCGCGAGATCTCGCACGACGGGGCGAGCCACGGCATAGTAGGCGATTCCTGAAGTTCGCTCGATGCGTCGCAAGGCTTCTTCAAGTGATGCTCCTTCTCCCAATCGAATGATCAAGCGATCATTGGGCCGCTCAACCTTTTCGATAGGAATTCCTTCGAGCGCGGATCGCAGATTTGATACAAGTTTGGATATGAAAAAGGGCCGATTCCCTCCTTTCAGCCAAAGCTCATGGTAATGAATGACAATTGTAGGCTGGCTCATCCGCGAAACTCCGCAATGCGCATTTCATAGATTATACCAAGGTAAGGGCAGGTAGGTTGCCTGTTGGCCGCGTATGCTTGTATATCAAATCCAATGTGTCTGATCTATTCGTAACCTTATCGATACAACGCGACGGGAAGCAGGACTTTTCTTGACAACGGGGGTTACAATCCACGGCACGTGAAAGCGATTTGGCTCACGGTGCGACGATTTGAATAATTTGCGCATCTAAGCAGTTGGAATATGCGGGAGAAGGAGGGTCCGATGTGGATCCGTCGCGACTGGGACGAGTTCTTTAACCGCGTGCGCAAGCGCGGTACGGCAGTCCATCCGCCGAGGCCTGTGGACCGCTCCGCCCGCAACCGCTTGGTTCCTGCCGAAGGGTACAGTCTAGCCGAGCTAGACGACGCTGGACTGAGTCTGGAGCAAGCTGAAGTACTGGGTCTGCCGGTTGACGCCTTGCGGGTAGGTAGCGATCAGGCGAACGTCACCGCTTTGCAGATGTTCCTCCGTGCCAGCCGGGCGCGTTACTGATCTCACTTCCATTTACGCGGTGGATATGGTGTATGTACTCTTGACGCCGTTCGCGAAATCGGTAAACTGCCCTTTTGCGATATGGCGACACAGTTAAATCCGGCAACGCTCGCGGGCACCATCGACGACCCGCTCCGCGAGCTGGAATTCCCCCGGCGGGAGGCAGCGTTTTTCTATGGCCTGTTTCTCCGCGGGCACTCGGCCGAGGAACTGCGCCGCGACATCGAAGTTCCTGCGGCGGTGCTGGCTAAATGGGATCGTGAGAGCATGCGCCAACCGGAGCAGCGGATCAACTTCGAACGAATCGCCGAGTACCGGCGTCATGTTCTGGCAATCTTCGATTCTTTGGTTGGCTTCGACTCTAAGACGCAACGTCTACAGTGATACTGTTTCCCGAATTATCGGCAGCGCGTTGACGCAGCGGCGGCAGGTCGACTAAACTCAAACCGCTGTTTGAACACTGAATAGCGCTTCCTCCTCTTCCCCGGTAGCTCAACGGTAGAGCATTCGGCTGTTAACCGTTCCCAGACGTAGAATCAACAAGTTACGGCAACTGTGAGTAATTGCGGCGAATTGCGATAGCTTGCTGCGACGACAGTACTTAGCTCCTGTTGCATCGCATTCCATCGCAACTCGTCGGGTTTGCTGGTGGGCACAAAATTGGGCACACTCGCCGGACGGTTCTGACTCTCAATCGAGTCTCCGAATCATCGCGCAGAATGCTTCCAGAAACGGCATAGATCGCTCACGGCAAACCGCGTCATCGGCTTCTGAATTCGCGCTCACGTCCCATAGAGGGGGTGGGCTTACTTCGATGCCGCGTAACACGTCCCGACGCTCACACCGAGTTCACGCGCGATCTGCGGCCACGGTGGGACAAAGGGTGGGACACGGACGACCGAAGGGATGATCTTTGACGAATCTCCACCCCGGCCAACAAA
>JBAQYT010000004.1:0-42799 GCA_049787175.1 Candidatus Acidiferrales bacterium
GATGGTGATTGTTCCAGTAGATGGCGATGAAGACGAAGCTGAGAACGTAGCTGAGGAAAATGGGAGCGACGGGGCGAAGCGCGGCGAGCGTGGCGCCCTGCGGCGGCTTCATCTCGAGGACCATGATGGTGATGATGACGGCGAGGACGCCGTCGCTGAAGGTTTCGAGACGGTTTTTGGTCATGGGGCGGCCACGGACGGCAGGGGAAAGCTAAATGAAAACGAATAGCAGTGGCAAGGGAAAAGAGAGTTGAGAGTTAAGAGGGAAGGCCAAGGATGACTACATCGCGCGGATGAAGCGCACGAAAGGGAATTTATTTTGGGCCAGGTGTTTCGGCAGGGCGCGGTGGATCGCGCCTTGTCGAATACAGGTCAAGGCTCGGCGGTAGCAGCCGCGGCGGCGTTTGCCTATGCCTGCGACTGGCTCTTCCAGGCGTTCTGCTATTTGCTCTGGACGGCTTGGACGCGCAATTTGATGTTTGTGACAAACGGGTGAACCACGCCGTCTTGCTCGTAAGGAAGGAAGATCCAGTCTCGCACCTCCGACGCTATGCGGTCGCCAATCTCCGGTTTTGTGGCGTGCACGACTTCTACATCGTCGACCAGTCCGTTCTGGCCGACGTGCACCTTGAGATCGGCCTCAGCCACGCCTTGATAATCCTGAGTGACCATGATTCGTTCGATATCGCAGGCGATGCACTGAGGGCCCCTAGCGGGCGGAGCATTGAGCGGCGGAGGGGCAAGCAGCGGTGGAATAGGATAGGGATCGGCCACGTCGGCCGGTATCGCCGGAGCTTCGGTGATTGTCGAGCACTTTAGATTTGTCCCAACGCTGCAGATGCTGTTGTCGGCGACAGCCCATTTCGCGGTGACGGTTCTTTCAGAGCGAAATGTCCAGTAGACCGGCGGCGCGGCGCTTCGGAAGTCGGCGCCCGCACCATTGTCAAATAGACACGTTTCAGAGTTGCATGCGTCGAATTCTTTCCGAGCCCATTGAACTAGGTGCGTCCAGTTTTCGCCGTCGGCGGAGTGCATCACAAGAGGAACGGCGTGGCCGCCGTGATCCTCTCGGTCGATAACTTCGTTGCCGGCTGCCCAGTATTCGCCCTTGTAGACTGAGAGACTGTCCAGGCCTGTATGAGCAATTTCAATCGGCTTCCAGGTTGTACCTCCGTCATCGGTAATGAGTAGTCTGTAATCGTAATAATCGGCGTTGCCTTGACTCAACACGATCGCCATATGGTTTGCGTCTAGTGCAACGACTTCTCGCGCGAATGCATAAGCAGGAGGACCGTCCAGTTCAGTATTCGCGAGATCAATCTTGACAGGATTCCAGGTGGCACCGCCATTCGATGTCCAGTAAATGGTATGGGGAGTCTGGATCAGCCCATGCCGTCCGTCCGAAAACGAAGCGTTATAAACAACCTGGGATGGGACGGCCATGCGCGTCCAGGTCGCCCCAGCGTCAGTAGTGAAAAGAACACTGCCGCCTGTACCTGCTGCGTAGGCGAACCGCTCGCCGACAAGCCCGATAGTGAGGAGGACCGCGCCGCCGTTGGTGAGGTGTAGAACATTCCAGGTTTTTCCGCCATCCGTGGAGTCTGCAACAAGCTCGTCCGCCCCGCACACCCACATTACATTGTGATTCGCTGCAATGCTCAGGGCGCGGGCCGGAAGCGTGGCCGTTGACCAATCAGAGGCTGATGTGAGATCGGGAGCCAACAGCAGAGCTGTCATTACGAGCAAAGCGCAGAGTACGAGCCGGTGAGGTTTCATTGGATGTTAAGGGACGCACATTATATCAAATCCGCTCGACCAAAACACTAGGTGATGGCGACTTCTTTGTAGGCGGGGAAGGCGCGCACGAGGTTCGGGCGGGTCAAGGCCCATCCCACCCTTCGCAACAACGGCGAAGGATGGGGCACCCGCAAAGGCAAAATTCCAGATCCCACCCTTCGCAACAACGGCGAAGGATGGGGCACCCGCCATATCAGGCTAGGTAATTGCGACTTCCTCGTAGGACCCAAACACACTCCTCAACGAGTCGCAGATTTCGCCGAGGGTGGCGTAGGCTTTGACGGCTTCGTAGATGAAAGGCATGAGATTTTCGGAGCCTTCGGCGGCTTTGCGGAGCGCGTTCAAGCGGCGGTCGACTTCGGCGGAGGAGCGATCGCCGCGGAGTTTGTTCAGACGTTCGGTCTGGCGATGGGCGACGGTCTCGTCGATCTGCAGAGTGTCGATCGGTTTTTCCTCGGCGACGAAATCGTTGACGCCGACGATGATTTTTTCCTTGCGGTCCACTTCCACCTGATAGCGGTATGCGGCTTCGGCGATTTCGCGCTGGGGATAGGAGCGTTCGATGGCGTCGACCATGCCGCCGAGAGCGTCGATTTTTTCGATGTAGTCCCAGGCGCCGCGCTCGACGTCGTCGGTGAGTTTTTCGACGAAATACGAGCCGCCGAGAGGATCGGCGGTGTTGGTGACGCCGCTTTCATGGGCGATGATTTGCTGGGTGCGAAGAGCGATGGTGGCGGCGAATTGCGTGGGGAGGGCCCAGGCTTCGTCGAGTGAATTGGTGTGAAGGGATTGCGTGCCGCCCATGACCGCGGCGAGAGCTTGCAGCGCGGTGCGCACGACGTTGTTGTAAGGCTGCTGCGCGGTGAGCGAACAGCCGGCCGTTTGGGTGTGGAAACGCAGCGCCCAGGAGCGCGGATTTTTCGCGTGAAAACGCTCGCGCATGACTTTGTACCAGATGCGGCGCGCGGCGCGGTATTTGGCGATTTCCTCGAAGAAATCGCTATGGGCGTTGAAGAAAAAGGAGAGATGCGGCGCGAAATCGTCCACGTCGAGGCCGCGGCGAATGGCCCAGTCGACGTATTCGATACCGTCGCGAAGAGTGAAGGCAAGCTCTTGAATGGCGGTGGAACCGGCTTCGCGAATGTGGTAGCCGCTGATGGAAATGACGTTGAATTTGGGAGTTTGCTTGGCGCCAAATTCAAAAGTGTCGATAACCAGGCGCATGGAAGGGCCGGGAGGGTAGATGTATTCCTTCTGCGCGATGTATTCCTTGAGGATGTCGTTTTGAATTGTGCCGGAGATGCTTTTCCAGTCCGCACCCTGTTTCTCGGCAACGGCGAGATACATGGCCCAGATGACCGCGGCCGGAGAGTTGATGGTCATGGAGGTGCTGACGCTTGAGAGAGGAATCTGGTCGAAGAGAACCTCCATGTCGGCGAGAGAGCTGATGGCGACGCCGCATTTGCCGACTTCGCCTTCGGAGAGGACGTGATCAGCGTCGTAGCCCATCAAGGTGGGAAGGTCAAAGGCGACGGAGAGGCCGGTTTGGCCTTGCGAGAGCAGATAACGGAAGCGCCGATTGGTGTCTTCGGCGGCGCCAAAGCCTGCGAACTGGCGCATGGTCCAAAGGCGGCCGCGATACATAGTGGAATGAATTCCGCGGGTGTAGGGAGGCTGGCCAGGGTAACCGAGGTCTTTATCAGGAGACCAATTCGGGAGATCGGCGGGAGTGTAGAGGCGCTCGATGGGATAGTCGGAAATGGTGGTGAATTGTTTGGCGCGCTCAGGGGATTTTTCGAGAGTTGGCTGAAGAACTTTTTGTTCCCACTCGAGCTCGGCGGGAGAAGGCTTGCGAGTGGATTCGGGCTCCGCGCTGGCTGTAATCGACGAACTGCGATTTTCCTTGGTCATAGAAGCAGCGCCTCCCGAGGACCGCTTGTACTCAAGCTCTGAGTGTCATTGTAGGTCAATTGTAATGGCAGGGAAAGGGGAGTCACTTAGGGTTAATGGGTCAGTTTGAATTTTGGCTCCTCGTGTCACGACGAAGAAAATTCAAACTGACCCACCACCGAATCAGGCGTTGATAAAAAAAGCCCGAAGGAATTGAGATTGCCTTCGGGCCCAGCATGGCTTACTTGGATTATTTGTTTCCGTCTAAACCGAAAACGTCCCTTCCGGCCAAACGGTTGCCGATCGTGCCCGGAATCAGAGGGGCGCTGGCCGTGAAATTATCGATGGGCTGGCGATTACTAGCGATGGTGATGTTGTTCGACGTCAATGTGCGGCCCAGGGCCTGATTGAAATTGACGAGGGCAATGGCCAGGCTGGTCTTGGCAGTCAGCTCGTTCAATTTTGCCGCGTTCAGGTCGCGGGATTGAAGAACGACGTTGTAGGTGGTGGATGCGCCCAAGTCGAACTTTTTCACTTCGTCATCGTAGGTTTCTTGAGCGAGCTGAGTGGCCTTCACGTCCGCTGTTACCAGCGCAGCGTCTTGCTGGAGAGCGGTGAGAGCCTGGCGGACTCCCACCACAATGGTGTTCTTGTCGCGCTGATAAATAGTCTGCTGCTCGCGGTCGGTCAATTGAGCATCGGCGGCAGCCGCTTGGGCCGAGCGATTGCGCAGGGGCAAATTGAGGTTTAAGGTCGCCGAATAGGAGGGGAATTTATTGTGAAAGATATCGGAATAAGTGGTTCCAATTCCTCCAGGGATATTGGCTGCGAATGCCCCATTGGGAGAGCCTAGGAAAGTAGGCAGCCCGGCGGTGGTCAACACCGGATTGCCATTCGCATCCACAATGGGCTCGGAAGTAAATGGGCTGAGCGTCCCATTTGGAAGGAAGGCACCGGTTGATACTCCACCCAGGCCAGTGCTCGAATAAGTGCCGGAGAGAGTGAGCTGCGGCAAAAGGGAGTTCCTTGTGGCTTTGACTTCAATTCGATCGTTGCCCAGAGTGAACTGATCGACCTTTAGTTCGGGCCGATTGGCCCACGCTTCATTGACAGCGTCGGGGATGGTAACCGAGGGAACCTGCTGAGTTTCATCGAGAGTTGTGGTGGGAACGATCTCCAAGCCTTGCAGGCGCGGATCCATGGGGTCTTTGGTAATCAAATTGAGGACGACAGTCTCCTGCTGGAGCTGATTTGTCTGCGCAGCGATGAGCGCCTGGTTATCGGAGGCAATTTCGGATTCGGCGGTGACGACATCGAGGTGAGCCAGAGTTCCGATCTCAAGCTGGCGCTGGTCGTCATTGTAGAGTTTCTGGGAGACAGAGAGTGTCTGCTTTGCAACGTCGACGGCTTGGCGGTCGGCAACAAGAGTCCAATACTGCGTGGCGATCTGTGTGATCTCGGCGATCACTTGCTCCGCGAACTGCAGCTTGCCGATTTCGTCCGTATTCCGCGCTTCGAGAATAAACCGCACGTTGGGGAGCAGGCCAAATCCTTTGAGCAGAGGTTGTTGCACGCTTACCGAGAGACTCGATTGAATCGCGGGATTGAAGAAGTTTTCTGGCGAGGTCGATGAACTTCGAGTGTTATCCAGAGAAACGCTGAAGGTGGTTCCGGTATGAAGCTCCTGGGAGTATCCAATGTTGAAGGTCGAGGCGTGGTTCTCAAGAGTAAAGAAAGAAACCGTTGAGGTGGAAATGCCGCTCTCCAAAGGATTGTTTACGGCGATCAATTGATCCGTAATGCCCGTGCTGGCGAAGACCACGGGATCGAAGGTGCCCCCACCACCACCTCCAATCACGAACTGCCCGAGCGGCGTTCCTCCGCCTTGTGCGTTGAGCAATTGGGTCTGGTCGATCCAAGGGATGTATTCGGAGACGGCGATGTTGAGATCGTTCTGGAGATCAAGAGCGATAGCGTCCTGCAAGCTGAGCTGTAGCTTACTGTTCTGAATTAGGCTGTAAATTGTCGGCGAATTCACCAGGTTCGGCGGCGGCACAAACCGCGAGGTATACGGGGCGAAAATATTGGGGAAGGCCCTCTTGCCTTTTGTGTAGTCCTGGCCTTGCAGGAGGTTCCGATAGGGAATTGTGGAGGGCTGCTGCGAGCTTCCAGACGGCTGCGTTGGAGCTTTGGTCCCCTGCTGGGCCGGCGCTTGCGCGAATGCAGGCATTCCGACGGCTAAGGACGCCCCCAGATAAAGAGCAACGACGACTCGAAAAAACCTTGCAGTCATATAGTTTTCTTCCTCTCACCCTGTTTGAAGAATTTATGTTTTTTGCCCTAAATGAATGAAACGTGCCAGCATAGCGATTTGTTTCAACTGATTCGATGCAAGGTGGCCGCCAATCGTATGCAATTGGAATTAAGCGAGTAATGAGAGGTCGTGCGGCATCGATCGTCCACAAACGGACACGGCGCAACCACAAGCGAACATAGAAGGTAAGCAAGGTAGCATTAGGCAAGGCAAGTTGACAATAGGGGCAGCGTGGCCTAGGCTAACGCCGTCGTTTTTGGGCGAGGGAGGGATTGCGTGGACGCAAGCGAAATCCGCCAACTGCTCGATAAGGTGGGAGCGGTAAGACAAGGACATTTCGAGCTGTCCAGCGGGCGGCATAGCTCGACGTACGTACAATGCGCGCTGGTGCTTCAGTATCCAGAATTGGCGGAGCGTCTGGGGAAGGCGTTGGCCGAAAAGTTCAGTGATTTGCAGATCGAATGCGTCGTTTCGCCCGCGATGGGCGGCATACTGGTGGGGCACGAAGTCGGCCGGGCATTGGGTATTCGAGCTGTCTTTGTGGAAAGGGATTCGTCTGGGCAGATGGCGCTGCGGCGCGGTTTTGCGCTGCGCGGTGGCGAGAGGGTTCTGGTGGTGGAGGACGTGTGGACTACGGGAGGGTCTACGCGGGAAACGATGGGCGTGGTCGAACAGGCCGGCGGAAGAGCAGTTGCCGCAGGAGCGCTGATTGACCGAAGCAATCAAAAGGTAGAGTGGGACGTGCCCGCGAAGGCCTTAATTGAGATAAGCATACCGAGCCACGAGGCATTTGACTGCCCATTATGTCGCAGAGGCGAGCCGATCACGAAGCCAGGAAGCCATTTTGCGCGCCTGAGCGCGTAAAGCGGACCGCAAGAAAAATCTTGCAATTTCTCGTTTTTGGAGCCAGAATCCGCGACAGGATTTTCCGCGCAGCTCTACTTAGAGGGTAGGTGCTTCGCAAAAACATGCCTCACGCTGAGCCAATTGAAGGCCGGAGTATCAACACAAAAAAATAGGCACATGTGGGCGTCCGCGCGAAGACACGCGGAATGACTCTCCCCAGAAAAACAGCAGAGACATGCGGAAGGCCGATCGAGGATTTAGACATGGCGATTGTGAGGGTCCCTCAGCTTGGGCGGACTTTCATCATGCCCGCTGAGATCGAAATGTTTCTGGCAGGCATTGGCGTTGAGTACCAACGCTGGACACGCGTGAATCCCATTCCCGCCACTTCTTTCGCGGACGAAATCTTAAAAGCTTACGAGCCGGAACTGGAGAACTACAAAGCGAGTAACAATTTTTCGGCTTACGACGTGGTGGACCTGACACCGGAGACTCCAGGGCTTGAAGATATGCTATGTGAATTCAAGAAAGAGCACTGGCATAACGACTATGAGGCCCATTTCATCCTGGCCGGGCGCGGAGTGTGTAACGTCCATACCGTGGGCGGCCTGGTGGTCACGGTGGAGCTTGAGCCGGGGGATTTGATTTCGATTGGCCGCGGAATTCGTCATTGGTTCGATCTCTGCGCGGAAAAGCGGTTCCGCGCCATCCGGTTTCTTCCTCAAGCTGAAAATGACTCCACCGCGTACACGCGAAGCGGCATCGAAGCCGACTATGAACCGGTGTGCATGGGTCCAGCGTACTTTGCTCCCAAGGGGCTTCGCTCCATGCGTCAGGCCTCGGACAGTTTCTGATTTTCTTCTTCGTTTATCCCTCTTGCGAGAACAGCGTCATGCGATAATTTCCCGTGCATGAGAAATATAAAGCTGACTGTTGCGTACGACGGCGCAAAGTTCCATGGCTGGCAGATCCAACCTGGCGTAGCCACGATCCAAGGTTCAGTGACAGACGCAGTTCGCAAGGTCACGCAGGAGCCGGTGACGATTCATGGGGCGAGCCGAACGGATGCGGGCGTGCACGCGCTGGGTCAAGTGGCGAGTTTCAAGACGCACTCGGCGTTGACGGCTGAAGAAATTCAGAGGGCGCTCAACGCACTGCTCACGCCGGCGATTCGGGTGGTGACGGCGGAGGAGATGGGGCCGGATTTTCACGCGCGATGGCAGGCAATAGAAAAAACGTATCACTACAGAATATTTCGAGGGAGGGTCGTATCGCCGTTCGAATATCAACGAGTTTTGCATTATCCGTACCCGCTGAATGAAGAGGCGATGGCCGCGGCGGCGAAATGCTTCGAGGGCGAGCACGATTTCACTTCGTTCACGGCTTCCAGCGGATCGGAGGAAGCGGACAAGGATCGTTCCCCGGTGCGGATGATTTGCCGATCCGAACTCGATCGGCGCCCGGAGGAGCAGCAAATTATTTATGTAGTCACGGGGAGATCTTTTCTGCGCTACATGGTTCGGAAGATTGTGGGCACGTTGTTGGAGGTAGGGCGGGGAAAGCTGCGAGCAGAGGACAGTCCGGCATTGTTCGCGGCGCGGGATCGGTCGCGCGCAGGGCCGACTGCGCCGCCGGAGGGCCTCTATCTCGTACGTCTGAAATATCCCGAGCCGTGGAAAATCTGAGAGAAAACGGGAACTGGCAGCGGCGCTGTTTCGCTGCCCGGCTATGCAACGGACATTGAAAAAATCGTTATGGCTGATTGCCGGGCTCGTCGTTATCGGGGCCTTGCTGTACCGCGCGCGCGGCTCGGCCATGTTGGCGGGCTTCAGCTGGCAGAAGCTGGGCGCGTCGCTGAAGGACGCGAACTTCGGTTTGCTGGCGCTGGCACTGGCAACAATTTTTGTTTCGTATGCAATTCGCGCGGTGCGATGGAAACGATTCTCGCGTTACATGGGAAAGGCGCATTTCTGGAACGTTTACAGCGCAACGATCATGGGGTTCACAGCGGTTTTTCTGTTGGGGCGCGCGGGCGAGCCGGTGCGGCCTCTACTGATTGCGCGCAAGGACCGCTTGCCGGTTGGCGACAGCCTTGGCGTCTACGTGCTGGAGCGAATTTTCGACGCTGGCGCAACAGTGGTGCTGGCGGCATGCGCGCTGCTGCTGATTCCGCGCGGGTCTTTGTCGGGACCAAGTGCCGGAGCGGGGCAGCAATCGAGCGCATTGTTGCGCGACGCGCGGCTGGCGGGCTGGGCGCTATTTGGCGGGTTAGTGATTTTGATTGCGCTGCTGGTTTATTTTCGGTTGCACGGCGCGCGAGCTCTGCAATCGCGGCTGCGCCATTGGCACACGCGAGGGGGCTGGCGCGGCAGGATCGCGACGCTCGCCGGCGGCTTCAGCGAAGGGTTACAAGCGATTCGCTCCGCGGGTGACCTGTTCGCGGCGATCTCTTATACTGTGATTCATTGGGCGGTGGTGGCGCTGGTTTATTTCTGGGTGATTCGGAGCTTCGGCCGCAGCGGAGGCCATTTGGAGTTTCGCGGCGCGATGTTGGTGCTGGCATTCACAATGGTGGGTTCGGTGGTGCAACTGCCAACGGTGGGCGGCGGAATGCAATTGAGCACGTTCCTTGTTCTGAGTGTCATTTTTGGAGTAGAAAAGGAGCCGGCGGCGGCGATCGCGATCATGATTTGGATCGTAACATTCGCGGCTGTAACGATCGTCGGATTACCGCTGCTGATTCGCGAGGGGTGGTCCATGGGTACTCTGCGGCGTTTGGTACGGGAGGAAAATGCGGACGAAGAACGCGGCAGGCATGCGTCGCTCGCGGAGATTGACATGGCAAAGCAGACGCGGGAGACGCGCCGGTGAAGTGCCCTTATTGTGCGCATCTGGACGACAAGGTGGTGGATTCACGCGAGGGCAAGGCTGGGGATTTGATTCGCCGCCGCCGGGAGTGTTTGAAATGCGGCAAGCGATTCACCACGTACGAGCGCATCGATGAAATTCCGTACATGGTGATCAAGAAGGACGGAAGGCGAGAAAAATTCGAGCGGCATAAGATTCTGCAAGGGCTATTGCGCGCGTGCGAGAAGCGGCCTGTGCCGACGGCGAAACTGGAAGCGCTGGTCGATGAAGCGGAAAAATTCGTCAATGAGGCGAAGGATCGCGAAAAGACCACGTCGGAGATTGGCGAGTTACTGATGTCGCGGCTGAAAAAACTGGACAAGGTGGCGTACGTGAGATTTGCCTCGGTGTACTCGGATTTTAAGGATGTGAAAGAGTTCATGGCGGAATTGAAAGGATTGCTGAAAGAGCGGACGAAGAAATAGGAGTGGTTTACGGCTCCCAGACGCCAGCGGCGAAAGTCTTGACGGTGCGGAAGCCGAGATTCTCGTACAGACGGACGGCGTTGGCGTTGGTGGCAGTGACAGTGAGTGTGAGCGCGCGATAGCCGTGGTTCTGAAGTGCCGCCAGAGAAGCTTCCATCAAGCGACGGCCCAATCCATTTTTTTGATAACCCGGAAGGACACAGATTTGCGTGGTGTGCCCGACGCCGGGCGCAACCGTAGAGGTGAGAACCATGGCGATGGGCATTTCCGAGGGGCCCGGACGTGCAACGAAAGAGGCTTCCGGGCAGAACTGGCCACAACCGGGAAGAAGCACGATGTTGCGCAGGAATTTCGTGGCGCCCATCTCCGTGCGGTACTGATCGTTGATCTCGCTATCGACATGATCCGTATATGCGCGTTGGATCAGGCGAGCGCAAGGCTCCAGGCATTTGTCGGTCCAGGCCTCCAGGCGCAGGCCGTTCTGCGCTTGGGAGCGAAAAGGCGGGCCGGCGGGAAGCTCGAGGAGCATGAACTGCCGGCGGCGAAGACGAAACTTCTGTTCCTGAAGCACTCCATCCAAGGC
This sequence comes from Candidatus Acidiferrales bacterium, assembly GCA_049787175.1. Taxonomy (GTDB): domain Bacteria; phylum Acidobacteriota; class Terriglobia; order Acidiferrales; family UBA7541; genus DAHUXN01. Next base: position 10,763 of record JBAQYT010000004.1, read on the forward strand.
GATGCCGAAGGGCATCAATTGAGCTTCGATGCGTTCGATAAAAGGGGTGGCGCGGAGAGACTCGAACATTTCCAGGAGAATCTTCTTGCTGACGTCAATTTGGTCGGAGTGCGGAGAGGCGAACAGTCCGCCGATCAGGCCTTTTTGATCCTCGAATACATAGAAGCCATAGCCGATCGGTTGCTTGCCTTCGAGGGCAGCGTAGCCCGCGAGGGAGTGCGAATCGATGAACTTGCGGATGAGGTGCTGCGAGGGACGATAGTCCCAATAGAGCTGTTCGCGCCAATGATCCGCCTCCTCTTGGAACAAGGGCTGCAAAGCGCGCGAATGAACTTGCCGCAGATCCAAAATCTGCATGGGTCGTCGACTTGGCCTCGATGGGGTGATTATAGCTTCGGCTGGGCGGCTGGACAATGCGCGCGCCAAGCTCGACAAGGATTCGGCTCGGGTGGCCACGAGGGCTGCGCCGTGGTTGCAATTCATGCTGAGAAATAGTTACTAACCAAAAGAGGCGCGTTCGAAGATGTCCGAATGAACTGTGTTAAACTGCGCGGCGAAATGAATCGAGAGCCCGGGAACGCATGAGTTTTGTGACGAACTTTAGGCGCGGGTTAGCGCGGGTCGCGCGCATCGCGGGAATGTTCCTTGCGCTTGCGCTGTTTCTTTTCCTCGCGGTAGCGACGATTTCCGGCTACTTGCTGTATCAAATCCTATCGCCTCCGCGAAGTCCGGCGAACGTTGATGTGACGCTGCTGATGGGGCATCCGACAACGTATAAATTTGACATTCCTGGAAATGGCAGCCGCGAGGGATGGTTTTTCCCGGGATTGCTCCACGCGCCAACGATTGTTCTGTGCCATGGATATGGGTCGCAGCGCGCAGACATCCTGACGCTGGTCACAGCGTTACAGGAACACCAATTCAACGTCTTCTTGTTCGACTTTACCGGGCACGGATCGGTTCCCGGCAGGACGGCGCTTGGTTACGGTGAAACCGAGCAGCTTCTCGCGGCGATTCACGGCCTCGAGGAACGCGATGACATTGACCGCTCGCGCTTTGGCGTTTGGGGAACAGACCTTGGCGCTTATGCAGCGCTTTCCGCCGCTGGACAAGAGCCGCGCATCCAGTCGGTCGCGCTGGATTCCGTTTACGACCAGCCATCGGATTTTTTGATGGTGGAGGTGGGACATACGGGTCTCGGCGGATTGCCTCTGGTCAAGATGTTTTGCTTTTTCGGATTTCGAATGCTCAATTACAAATACCGCCCTGTGCCCCCCGCGCGGGCGTCGCTTGCACGGCTGCAAGGCGTTCCCAAGTTATTCATTGAATCGACCGACAGGCCGGAGTTAGATACGGCCACGCTGCGCATGTACCAAATTGCTCCGCCGCCGAAGGACCATCTTGTCGATTCCATGACGTATTCTGAGATGAGCGACGAGGGACGACGCACGTACGAAGACCACATTGTCAGTTTCTTCCTGCAAAACCTCCCGCCCACAGGGCAACCGGCGCAGTAATTCCGCTAATGGGTTGTTTTCGGTTTAACTGATTCGACCCAGCAGTACGGTAGGAAGCGCGCGAGCATCTTTCTGTGGATTATGCCGAGGTCGTTTAATTCCATGTCGCCGCCGGGACTTACGAGGACGTAGTTTTCTCTGGAAAAGAGATGCGGATCAAATTGCGGCAGCGAGGTGCGGTCGAGATAGAAGCGCAAACCGTAGTCGCAAGTTCGGTTGATGTCTCCGGCGGAATAAATGTCAGCGGGCGGAGCAATCGTGGCGCGAATTTCGCGAGCGAGGGGCCTGGCGGAGAGGAGCGGGTCAAGTTGAGGCAAGACGCGAAGGTTTGCGGCGACCACTACGCAAACGGATACGAGCGCGGTAAACGCAATTACGAGCCACAACTTACGCCAAAGGCTCATCAGTTCAATTGCCACTCCAGCGATTATGCCGATTAGCAGGGAAGCAACGGCTAGGTGAATGACTTCTTGGTGGTTGAACGGCGCATAGGCCGGCAAACGATGAAAACCGACAGCGCCAGCCACGCCGAGGACAACCCACATTGTTCCGGTTGCGACTCCCATCCATTGCGCCTTACGAGGAGCATGATCTATCGCGCAGACGAAGGAATGCGCCAACAAGACAGCTAGCGGGGGAAAAACGGGCAGGATGTACTCGGGGAGTTTCGATTGCGAAAAACTGAAGAATATTGCCGGGAAAATTGCCCAGCAGGCGATGAAAAATCCTGGAGAAGCGCGCCAGGAGCCATCGCGGAAAATGCGGCGAGCGTCGAAAGCGGCGCCGACCAGGAGAGCGGACCACGGCAGGAGTCCGAGCAAAATAATCGGGCCGAAGAACCAAAACGGTTGACGATGTTGAAAGACGGGAGTGAGGTAGCGCTGGAAATTATGCTGGACGATGAAGACGTGGAGGAAGCCCGAGTTAGCGCGCGCACAGAGTACATACCAAGGGAGCGCGACAACGACGAAAAATAAGACGGCGAGCGGATGCAGCATGTGAACCGCAATCTTTAGCTTGTTGGTTGCGATGGCCCACAGCAGCACACTGCCGCCGGCGAGTACAAGCGCCGCAGGGCCCTTTGCGAGGGTGGCGAGTCCGAGCCAGACGCCAAGAAGGATCAAATCGAGCTTGTCGTTTCGGATTCTTCCCAAGGGATCAATTCCGAATGCGCCGCGTTTTTCGAGAATGCTTACGGCGGAGAGCAGCGCAAGAGACAGGGCGGCGGAGAAAAGCATGTCCGGACCGGCCGCGCGCGCGAAGGCAATGACGCCCACAGACGTCGGAAAAATCAAGAGAGTGGCACGGGCCGTTCTTCTGCCATAGCGCCAATAGCCGAGCGCGGCCATGGCAATGGCCGCAACCAGCGCAGCGAACGCAGATGGCAAGCGCGCCGCGTACTCCGACGAATGCAAGAATTTGAAACCGACCGCTGCAGCCCAGTAATAGAGAACAGGTTTTTCGAACCAGGGCTGACCGTACAGTTTCGGCGTGAGCCAATCGCCGGTCATTGCCATGTGTTGGGCTATCCAGGCATAACGAGGTTCGTCGGGGCCGACCAAACCAATCGCCGAGAGGCCGCTGAAAAGACAGATGACCAGGACTATTCCGATCAAAAGAGCGGCGGGAAGGCGATATGAGGGTGCGCGGTGTTTTTGAGTCACGTCGCCGAAGTGTATCAGAGATGAGCGGGCATCTACATGCGCACTGGCTCGTAGAAAACGAGTGTGCCAGAATGACGCGCGATGCGGGAATGGTGCGAGTATTTCGCGGCATGGACGATTCTGAAGTTCTTGGGGCTTCTGCCCCGGCCGGCGGCGCGCGCAGGTGCGGCGATTGTCGCCAGAATGCTGCTGTGGAGTCTCCCACGGTTGCGGCGCACGGCGACGACGAATCTGCGCCTCGCTTTTCCCGATTGGACGGATGAGAAGCGGCGAGAAGTGATTCGCGGGATGACGCGAAATCTGGGATGGATGGCGGCGGAGTTTGCGCACTTTCCGAAGTTGTCCCGAGAAAATATCGAAAAGCTCGTTGTGCTGGATGGTTTTGAGAATTTTGACGTTGCGAGACGGTTGGGAAAAGGCGTGTTGTTTTTGACTGGGCACATGAGCGCTTGGGAGCTAGCGCCGTTCGCGCAGGCGCTTTACGGTTATCCGCTTTCGTTCCTGGCGCGGCCCATCGACAACGAGCGAGTGAATCGGCTGATTGATTCCTACCGGTGCCTTTCGGGCAATCGGCCGATTGAAAAAAACAATTCAGCGCGGGCGACGCTGCGAGTGCTGCGCGGCGGAGGGACTGTAGGCGTTTTGGCGGACCAAAACACATCTGTCGATGAAAGCGTCTTCGTGAATTTTTTTGGCATTCCCGCGGCGACAACCACAGGGTTGGTGCGGTTGGCACGCCATACTGGCGCCACGGTTGTTCCTGGGTTTTTGTTTTGGGACGATGCAATGCGCAAATACAGGCTGCGGTTTGAACCGGCTGTCACGATGCGGCGCACGGAGGATGAAGAGGGAGACATTCGCGAAAACACGGAGCGATGCAACAAAGTGATTGAGGACTACATCCGCGCGCATCCGAGTCAGTGGCTCTGGGTGCACAAACGATGGAAAAACCGCCCTCCCGGCGAGGCTTCGTTGTATTCGGGTTGATTGGGTGAAACAGGGCGTTTGCAGGATGGGAGACGCAAAATGAAGAAAATGACGGCTGAGGATCTCGCGAAGCACTTGAATGCGAGAATTGACGGGGACGGCGGAGCGTTGATTTCAGGCATCGCGGCTCCGGAAGACGCGGGCAGCGAAGACTTAATTTACGTGGAGGCGATAAAGCACAAAGGGCGCGCGGAGGAGTCCGGGGCGCGGTGCGTGATTATAGCGGAAGGAATGGAGCTGAAAAACAAGACAACCCTGGCAGTGGCGCACCCGAAACTTGCTTTCGCGAGGGCAGCCGCGCGATTGCTCGAACCGCTTCCCGCCGCGGCGGGGCGTCATTCGACCGCGCTGGTTGATGCTTCCGCGAAATTAGGAAGCGGCGTGCGGGTCGGCCCCTATGCGGTGATCGAAGCGGATGCGGAGATTGGAGCGAATACAGAGATTGGTCCTTTCTGTTTTATTGGGCGCGGAGCGAGAATTGGCGAGTCTTGCCGTCTGTTTCCGCGCGTGAATCTTTACTCAGGAGCGCAGTTAGGCAATCGCGTTATGGTTCACTCGGGCGCGGTGATTGGCGGAGACGGATTTGGGTACGTGTTTGGCGATGGAGAGTACGTGAAGTTTCCGCAGGTTGGAAGAATCGAAGTGGGAGATGACGTGGAAATTGGAAGTAACGCGACTATCGCACGCGGATCGCTTGGCAAGACACGAATTGATCGTGGAGTGAAGATCGATAATCTGGTGCACGTCGCACATAACGTCCACATCGGCGAACACACGATCATTGCCGCGCAGACGGGAATTTCCGGCAGCTGCGAAATTGGAGATCGCGTAGTTATCGGAGGGCAAGTGGGGATAGCGGACCATTGCACCATCGAGAGCGGAAGCATCGTCGGCGCGCAAGCGGGAATACCTACGGGGAAGAAGATTCGAGCAGGGGAAATCGTTTGGGGAACTCCGGCGCGACCGCTCGCGAGATTCAAGAAGCAATACGCATGGTTTGAGCGTTTGCCGGAACTAGCGGAACGTCTGAGGGAGATTGAACAAAAGACCAAGCAAGCCTAGGCTCGTTTTTGCGCATCATACATGAGGCGCAGAACTTGGAACTTGCAAAGGCCGATCATGCAGCCCGCAGAAATAGCTAAGCGCAGGTATTGCCAGGGGTTACGGGTAGAATTCGAGAGTATTTTTTGTGTTGACCGAAAAACGTAAGGCTCTGATAATATGTATTTTAGGGCGTACCTCCGCGGCTTGATCAGCACTTGGGTCCCATGTTGCCGTGCAGGTGCGACTTGTCTGTTTTGTTTAAGGCAGGGGCGTGTGCGAAGGGCGGGAGGCTAGAGAGTTCACAGTGACGCCAGAGAGCGCGAGAATGCAGGAAACCGAAACATCGACGGCCACGGCCACGAAACGGGCGCGTATTCCGGCCAGCAAGGTCGATACTCGTTTAGAGGCTGCAGTGGAGCGGGCGGTGCAGCATTTGCTTTCGTTGCAAGCCGCCGATGGCTATTGGTGGGGTGAACTGGAAGCGGACACGACGCTTGAGGCTGACTGCATCTTATTGCATCACATCCTTCAAGACGACCAGAACCCTCGCGTGCGGAAGTTCGCGAACTATATCCGGAAAAAACAACAAGCCGATGGCGGCTGGAACATTTATCCCGGCGGCCCGGCGGAATTAAGCACATCGGTCAAAGCCTATTTCGCTTTGAAGCTAGCAGGGGATTTGCCGGAAGCGCCGCATATGGAGCGCGCACAAAAGAAGATTCGCGAGCTTGGCGGATTGGAACGGACAAACTCTTACGTACGGTTTTACCTGGCCATGATCGGGGCAATCGGCTGGGAGATGGCGCCGGCGATTCCACCGGAGCTGATCCTGCTTCCCCGTTGGATGTTCGTAAATTTGTACGATATGTCGTCATGGACGCGCGCCATCATCGTGCCCCTATCAATCATTTACGCGCTGAGACCAGACTGGCGGATGCCGAAATTCGCAGGTGTGGATGAGCTATTTGCGAACCGCGCCAACGCCAAGGTTGCGTTTGCCTGGAACCGCAAGATCATATCGTGGCGGAATATGTTTTTGGCGATCGATAAAGCGCTGAAGTTGCACGAGCGGCTGCCGTGGAAGCCGTTTCGGAGGCGGGCGATAGCGGAAGCGAAACAGTGGCTCTTCGAACATATTGAACGGAGCGAGGGTCTTGCGACGATTATCCCGGCGATGGCCAATTCCGTTTATGCGATGCTTGCCGTAGGGGCCCCGCCGAGCGACCCGCTGGTTCGCCGGGAACTGGGTTGGATTAACGCGTACGAGATCGAAGAAGACGACACGTTGCGGATGCAACCTTGCATCTCGCCCGTATGGGACACGGCGATTGCAATGGTTTCGCTCGAGGAGGCCGGCGTTGATGAATCGCATCCGGCTCTGCGGAGTGCTGCAGGATGGCTGATCGATCATCAGATTCTCGGGCCGGGGGACTGGCAAGTGAAGAACAAGGACGCTGCGCCGGGAGGATGGGCGTTCGAGTTTCGCAACGACTTCTTTCCGGATGTGGATGACACGGCGTTTGTGCTGATGGCACTGCAGCGCGCTGTCGACAACGATACTGATCGTTCTGAACAGGCCGCACGACGCGGATTGGCGTGGCTGTTGAGCATGCAAAATCGCGACGGCGGCTGGGGGGCCTTTGATCGCGATAACGACAATGCGGTATTGACGAACATTCCTTTTGCGGACCACAACGCGATGATCGATCCTTCTTCCGCGGACGTGGCAGCACGTTCCATCGAATGCCTAGGCAATTTTGGATGGTCGTCTTCGCACCCAGCTATTCAGAAGGCACTCACCTATCTGCGGCGAGAGCAGACGCCGGAAGGCGCATGGTACGGACGATGGGGCGTGAATTACGTGTACGGAACAAGCGGCGTGCTGCGCGCGATGGAAGCGATCCACTGCAACGACAGCACGGAATGCCAGCGCGCGGTTGACTGGCTGAAGAGCGTGCAAAACCCCGATGGCGGATTCGGTGAATCGTGCAAATCGTATGACGACCCGTCGCTCAAAGGGATCGGGGAGAGCACCGCGTCGCAAACCGCGTGGGGATTGATTGGGCTGCTCGCAACCGTGGGCTCGGAAGATCCGGCGGTGTTGCGGGCCGTAGCATGGCTGACGGAGCATCAGAATGAGGACGGGTCGTGGGACGAGGACGAATTTACCGGAACTGGATTTCCGCGCGTCTTCTATTTGAAGTATCATCTATACAGAAATGCGTTTCCGCTGTACGCGCTGGCGCGGTACCGCAACATGCGGAACGGAATGAAAGCAAGACCGCAATCTTTTCAATTCGATCCGAATCAATTCAAGTATCGAAACGGACGGGGGTAAACGATGAGGTTTCCGCTGAGCTTAACCGCCAATCTGACGAAATATCTGGCGGGGAAGGCAATTCGGGGCGAAAAGAAGTTTCCGCTGGTACTGATGCTGGAGCCCTTGCATGCGTGCAATTTGACTTGCACGGGATGCGGACGCATTCGCGAATACAAGCCCACGATCAACGAATTGCTGACCGTCGAGGAATGCATCGCGGCGCTCGAAGATTGCGGCGCGCCGATCGCTTCGATCTGCGGCGGCGAACCGCTGATCTATCCAGAAATCGGGCGGCTGGTCGAGGAAATCCTAGCGCGCAAGAAGAATATTTATTTGTGCACAAATGGAATGTTCATTCGCAAGCGCCTGCACGAATTCACGCCGACCTCGCGATTTTTCTTCAATGTCCACCTGGACGGCTTGGAGAAGACGCATGATTTGTGCGTAGAGCGCGACGGCGTTTTTCGCGAGGCGATTGCCGGGATCAAAGCGGCAAAGGCCGCGGGATTTCTAGTGTGCTCGAACACGACGGTGTACAAAGAGACGGACATCGAAGAAATTGCGGAGCTTTTCGATTACCTTCGCACGCTCGGTGTCGACGGAAATATGCTTTCGCCGGCGTACTCCTATGCTTCGGTGCAGACCAAAGACATTTTCATGTCGCGGCAGGACGTGAACGAGAAGTTCCGGCGCGCCAGCAAGCTGCTGGAGCAGTTCAACGTGATCACGTCCCCGATTTACATGGAATTTTTGCGCGGCGAGCGCGAGTTGATGTGCACGGCGTGGGGCAATCCCACATACAACCCGCGCGGGTGGAAAGGCCCGTGCTATTTGATGACCGACGAGCACCACAAAACGTTCGGGGACTTGATTAACAATACGCCGTGGGAAAAGTACGGCTATGGCCGCGACCCACGTTGCGAGAATTGCATGGTGCAATCGGGATATGAGGCTTCGGCTGTGTTGGGCGGGAACAGCAAGTTTGGAGATACCTGGAAAATGCTGCAGTGGCAGATTTCCGGCAGGATGGGCGGCCGCAAGGGCGGGAAAAGTAAGAATGGCGACGTTGCCGCCAAGCGAAACGGAAATGGCAAAGGGAACGGACACCAAGTGGGTCTTGATGCCAGGCCAACGAACTTGCCGATAGAGCAAGCTCCCCCAAAGGAAGAGGCTTTCCGCATTTTATGACAACGCTGGTAACCGGCGCGACTGGGTTTGTCGGGTCGCATGTTGCCCGACAACTGGTCGCCGCAGGCGAAGCCGTGCGCGCCCTGGCGCGACCGAGTAGCCGGCGGCAAGCACTGGATGGCGTCGCGGTGGAATGGGTCGAAGGCGACCTTCGCGACGAGGCTTCGCTTGCTCTTGCGCTGCGAGGAGTCCAGTGCGTCTATCACGTCGCGGCGGACTATCGCTTATGGGCGAAGCGTCCGCAGGAAATCTACGAGACCAACGTAACCGGCACGAAGAATTTGCTCGCCGCGGCATTGCGCGCGCGCGTCGAGCGATTCGTTTATACCAGCACGGTGGCGACGATTGCGGTGCCGCGCAGAGCGAGTTTGCCGGATGAAACGAATCGAGCCTCCGTCGATGAAATGGTGGGGAATTATAAGAAATCGAAACTGATCGCGGAGCAGGAGGCTTTACGGGCTGCACATGAGGGTTTACCGGTGGTTATCGTGAATCCGACTACTCCTGTGGGTCCCGGCGATTGGAAACCAACGCCGACGGGCCGGATCATTCTGGATTTTCTCCTCGGGCGCATGCCAGCGTACGTGGATACAGGGCTGAACTTCGTTGCAGTGGAAGACGTGGCGCGCGGGCACGTGCTTGCAGGGGAGCGCGGCAAAGTGGGAGAGCGGTACTTGCTGGGCGGGGAGAATTTAACGCTGAAAGATTTGCTCGATGAGCTGGCGAAGATCACGGGATTGCCCGCGCCTACGCGGCAGATTCCGCACGCGGTGGCGCTGATGGCGGCATATGCGGACTCGGCATTCTCCCGCGTAGTAGGGCGCGAACCGCGCATCCCTGTGGAGGGCGTTCGCATTGCGCGGCACAAGATGTTCGTCAACGACGCCAAGGCGCGCAAAGAGCTGGGATACGAGTCCCCGCCGGTGGAAGCGGCCCTCGAGCGCGCCGTTCGCTGGTATACCGAGAATGGCTACGCAAAGGTTCCCGAACGAGCACAGATCGCCCAGGCTTCGGCTGCTTGAGGCGCAACGTTGAGAATCCTGATTACATTCGCGTTGGACATGGAATTTGCTCCGTGGCGCCGCCTGCATCCGTTTGCGAAGATTCCGGAAACCGAGTTTGCAGAGCATGAAGCCAAATTGGGCGACACTCCGGTTCGCGTGGCGCTCACGGGCGTGGGTGGCGTGCGCGCGAAAGACGTTGTGGGCGCCGCATTGGAATGGCGGCCAGATATTTGTATTGCAGCGGGACTCGCGGGCAGTTTGCGTGACGACTATCGCGTCGGACAAGTTCTCGCGGCGCGGGACATTATGGAGCTGGAGAGCGGCCGGACGGTGGCCGCAGATGCCGGGCTGCTCCATCGAGCCAAGATCTGCGAGGCGGTTATTATCGACCGGTTGCTTACTTCCTCAACGATGATCTTGTCCGCCGAGGGAAAGAGGCGCCTGGGGAATATGGCGGGAGCGGTTGAGATGGAGAGTTTCGCCGTGGTGACGGAAGCGGTTGCCAAGGGCATTCCGGCAATTGCTGTCCGCGCGATTAGCGATGATGTGGATGAAGACTTGCCGATGGATTTCAGCCGCGTTTTGGACGACAGTGGGAACGTGAGAACAGGGAAAATTGTTCGCGCGCTTGCGCGTGCGCCGCAGAAATTGCCAGCGTTGATGCGCCTGGGACGGCACAGCCGGACTGCGTCAATGAGGCTTGCGGCGTTTTTGGAGCGTTACGTATCAGGATTAGCGGCGGCCTCTGGTAAGGTCGCGGAAATGGCCGAGGTGGGAAGAGCATGAACTCGACGGCAGCTATCGCCTCCCAATCGGCGGAACCTACGGGCAACGAGAAGATGCTGGCGGGCGTTTATCGCGGCAAGGGAAAAGTGGTGTGCGAGGAAGTTCCGATTCCGCAGATTGGCGAAGGGGAAGTCCTGTTTCGAGTCACTGCCTGCGGCATTTGCGGCACGGACATCAAAAAGATCGCGCACGGCTTTGTCGATCCTCCGCAGATTTTCGGACATGAACTGGCCGGCACGGTTGTGGAGGTTGGCCGCGGTGTTCGCAAATTCCGGCCCGGCGACCCGGTGGTCAGCTTTCATCATGTGCCGTGCGAAAAGTGCTTTTACTGCGAACGAAAGCTCTTCTCGCAATGCGCGCAGTACAAGAAGGTGGGGCTTACGGCTGGCTTCGCGCCGAATGGCGGAGGTTTCGCGCAGTACGTGCGAGCAATGCCGTGGATTGTCGAGCGCGGAATGCTGGCGATTCCGCCGGGCATTACCTTTGAAGAGGCGACTTTTGTCGAGCCGGTGAACACGGCGGCGAAGGCAGTGTGGAAAGCGCGAGTCACGGAGGGCGAGCTTGCCGTGGTGATTGGACAAGGTCCGATCGGGATGCTGCTGACGGGCCTGTGCAAGCTCAAGGGCGCGGAAGTGCTTGCCGCTGACCCACTCAGCGCGCGCCGAGCGGCTAGCCTACAACTGGGCGCAACCGCTTCATTTGATCCCGCATCGGATGATATAGACGCCGAAGTTCGTCAGCGGACGAGCGGTCGAGGAGCTGACGTGGTCTTGCTGGCTGCCCCCCATCCTAAATTGGTAACGGAAGCGCTGGGCATGGCTCGGGCGGGCGGGCGCGTATTGCTCTTCGCGCACAATGACCCGGTCCTGAAGATCGAGTTTCCGGCCGCGGCGGTGGGCATTGAAGAGAAGGAAATTCTCGGTAGTTATAGCGCATCCATAACCGAGCAAGAGGAGTATGCTCAGATAGTGTTCGAGCGGCGTTTGCCGCTGGCTGAACTGGTCTCGCATCGTTTTCCGACAGAACGGATTGCCGAGGCGCTGGAGCTTGCGGCCAAGCCAAATGCAGATACACTAAAGGTTGTGATTGCACATTCATGAACACGGACATGAAGACGGAAACGAAGACAGGCGCGAACGGGAGCATGAAGAGGAATTCCAACGGCGTCATGACTGCGGCTGTTCTCTACGGCCGTGAAGATCTGAAGATTGAACGCGTCGGAATACCTCAGGTGCTCGAGGATGAAGTTTTGATCCGCGTTCAGGTGGCCCTGACGTGCGGAACGGATTTGAAGGTGTGGAAGCAGGGCTCGCATCCGCGAATGATCCAGCCGCCGGCGATATTTGGACATGAATTGGCAGGGGTGGTCGAAGAAACCGGGTCGTGTGTCAGCGGAACGATTCGCACGGGTATGCGCGTGGTGCCATCAAATTCGGCGCCCTGCGGCGTGTGCCTGTATTGCCGCAAGGGCCAGCCAAATCTCTGCGACGACCTGCTCTTCAATAACGGCGCGTACGCGGAGTACGTAAGAATACCGGCGCGCATTGTGCGGCAAAACTTGCTGGAAATTCCGGAGCACGTCAGCTATCGCGATGCGGCGATGGTCGAGCCGCTGGCGTGCGTGCTGCGCGGCATCCATGAAACGGACATTCGCGCGGGCGACACAGCGGTGATTGTGGGCTGCGGGCCGATCGGGCTGAAGTTCATTCGCGCGCTGTCGGCAAAAGATGTCCGGGTGATCGCGCTGGGCAAGCGTAAGAGCCAGATTGAGGCGGCCGAGCGGCTGGGAGCGTATGCGGCATTCGACGTCTCCACGATGGATACGCCAGTAGCAATGGTTCGGGAACTGACGGAAGGTGGGCGCGGAGCTGACGCGGTGATCGAAGCGGTCGGTTCGGCAGCGACTTGGCAGTGGGCCATGCAAATGGTGAGAAAAGGCGGAAGAGTCAATCTGTTCGGCGGATGCCCGCACGGAACGCACGTGCAATTCGATCCAGCCCTACTGCATTATTCTGAAATCACCATCAAAGCGACGTTCCATCACACGCCACGCTTCATTCGCGAAGCGCTGGAAACCATTGCGCGCGGGGATGTGCGCGCCAGCGACTTTGTGACCGGAGAGATTCCTCTCAGTGAATTACCGCGAGCCTTCGAAGACATGAAGCGCGGCAACAGCGATCTGAAAACGGCTGTGAATCCCTGGGCTTGATCGGCTCGATGCTCGGACGAGACGAACTGGAAATCGCCCGCCACCTGCCTCCTGACGGCTGCTCGCTTTCCGAAGCCGAGCATTACACCCACTGGCTGGCCACCCATCATTACGAAAACTTCCGGGTTGTATCGTGGCTGCTACCATCGCGCCTGCATCAGCATTTCTATAATGTTTATGCGTATTGCCGATGGGCCGACGACCTAGGCGACGAGATCGGCGATCCAAAGCGCGCGGTGGAGCTGCTGGATGACTGGGACGCGGAATTGGAGCGCGCCTATCATGGCGCAGCAGTGCATCCTGTGCTGATTGCCGTCGGCGAGACGGCACGGAAGCTGGATATTCCGAAAGAGCCGTTTCGCGATTTGTTGATTGCGTTTCGACAGGATCAGAGCATTCATCGCTATGCGACGTGGGAGGAAGTCATTGGCTACTGTCGGTACTCGGCGAATCCGGTTGGACGGCTGGTTCTTTACCTGATGGGTTATCGCGATTCGGAGCGGCAGGAGCTCTCCGACGCGACATGTACCGCGTTGCAGCTTGCGAATTTCTGGCAGGACGTCGGACGGGACCTCGAAAAAGGGCGCATCTATATTCCGCTGGACATGGCCGCAGGCCACGGTGTGAATGAAGAGGACATCACGCAGAGAAGATTCGACGACCGGTACGTTAACGTGATGAAGAATTTGATCAGCTGCACGCGCAAACTCTTTGCCGCCGGTGCACCACTGGCGGCCCGCGTGTCGCGAGAATTTCGCGTCGACGTGGAGCTCTTCACGCGCGGCGGTTGCGCTGTGCTCGACGCTATTGAAGCGATGGGCTACGATACGTTGAATCGCCGGCCGGCGCTCGATCGGCGCTTGCAAGCGCGTATGCTGGGGCGCGCGGTGATTTCGCGCATCGCGGCTTCGTTTCGTTCCCACGATGATGACGGCCAGAAGCCAGAGAGCACTTCACTCGCCGGTCGACATGCCTGATATCGCCGTCGCCTACCTTCATTGCCGCAAAATCGCACGTTCAGCGGCTCGGAATTTTTACTACGGTTTCGTGCTGTTGCCTGACGCAAAGCGCGATGCGCTCTGCGCGCTCTATGCTTTCATGCGCGGCGTCGACGATATTGCGGATGAGCTGGGCGCGCTGGAAGAGAAGCGGAAGGGGCTCGGTCAGCTTCGTGAAGAAATGGACCACGCATTAGCGGGCACGGATACAACCGATCCTGTCTGGATAGCACTCCGGCATGCCGTTTCACATTTCGGGATTCCGCCGCGTTATCTGCATGATTTGATTTCCGGTGCGGAGATGGACCTGACGGTTTCATCATACGAAACATTCGAGGACTTGAAGAAGTATTGCTACCACGTGGCGGGCGCTGTTGGACTATGCTGCCTGTATGTTTTCGGCTTCGCGGACCCGGAAGCTCCGGATCTCGCAGAGAAGCTCGGCATCGCCTTTCAGCTCACGAATATTCTTCGCGACGTGCGCGGTGACTACGCGATGGGACGGACGTACCTGCCTCGCGAGGATTTTAAGAGGTTTGGCTGCGATTCGCGAGAATTCAAAGAGAGCACCGCGAGCCAAGGCACCGTCGCGCTCCTTCGCTTTGAAGCTGAACGAGCCTGGCAGTTTTACCGTGAAGGGTGGAAGCTGCTATCCATGGTAAGCGCGGATAGCCGCGCGGCATTGTGGGCCATGGCTCGCATTTATTCTGGAATCCTGGACAAAATCGAGAGGCGTAGCTTCGCGATTTTGACTGGCGGCCCTGTGCGCCTTTCGACGGTTGAGAAGGTGTGGATTCTCCTGCGAGCGCGGATCGGGTGGTTCAAGGAAAACGATGGCTTGCGAGAGCGTGATCGTGATTGGCGGCGGACTGGCGGGGCTGTCGGCAGCCACGGCGCTCGCTGACGCGGGAATTCGTGTGCAGTTGTTTGAGAAGCGGCCGTATCTCGGCGGCCGTGCGACGTCTTACGCCCTGCCCGATGGAAGCCACATCGACAATTGCCAGCATGTGACGCTGGGCTGTTGCACGAACCTCGCAGATTTTTACGAGCGAACCGGGAGCGCCTCGAAAATCCGTCATTACGATCAATTGTTTTTTGCGGATGGAAAGGGACGCGTCAGCTCAATCCATGCATCCGCATTGCCTCCGCCGTTTCACACCAGCCTGTCATTTCTGCGGTTTGGCGCGCTTACCTGGCGAGATAAGCGGGCAATTGCAAAGGCACTGCTGCACATTGCACGTTGGGGAGGCCATCCTGAGATTGGCACCGGAATGACGATGCTGGAATGGCTGCAACGTAACGGGCAGACGGAAGCGGCGATCCGGCGATTCTGGCGCGTGGTTCTGGTCAGTGCACTCGACGAGGAGTTGCACCTCACGGATGCGCGTTACGGAATCGACGTTTTTTGGAAGGCTTTTCTTCAAAATCGCAAGGGATACGTTCTTGGGATTCCGTCGGTGCCGTTAGGGGAGTTGTACGCGGAGTGCCGGCAGGGAATTGAAAACCGAGCCGGGGAGATTCACTCGCGTACCGTCGTACGAAAGATCCGATTCGCAGAAGGGAAATTTCGAGCAGCCGTGCTCGATGATGGAAGCGAAGTGCAAGCGGATGCGTGCGTTGCCGCCGTACCGCACGACGCGTTACTGGAACTGTTGCCGGAAGAGTTGCGCGCGAGCGATTCCACATTCTCGAATTTGAAACACTTGGAGACTTCACCCATAACGGGCGTGCATTTATGGTATGACAAGCAAGTGCTCGGCAAACCATTCCTTACGCTGATGGATCACACGGTACAATGGGTTTTCAATAAGAGCCTGCTGTACGATTCAGGCAGTGGGAGTGAGAAAGACACAGTCCAATATCTTCAGCTAGTGGTAAGCGCATCGTACGAACTGATTCCAAAGACGCGACAAGAAATCATCGATCTTTGTACCAGAGAATTGCATGAAGTTTTGCCGGCGACGCGCAGCGCGCAATTGCGTAAAGCAAACGTGGTGAAAGAAGTCCATGCGACGTTCTCGCCGCGTCCGGGTTCGGACGCATGGCGGCCGCCGCAGCGGACGGAAATCTACGGATTTTTTCTTGCGGGTGATTGGACACGCACGGGATGGCCCTCAACCATGGAAGGCGCCGTGCGCAGCGGGTATCTGGCGGCGGAAGCAGTTCTCGAGTTCGCGGGAGCGCGACGGAAATTTCTGGTTCCCGATCTACCGGCGGAAGGTTTTTGCCGCTCGTGGGCAAAGAAGTAGAACTGCTGGACCTTCCCGACCCTTGCGCGCATAAAGAACCGAAGTTATTTTCGGGCTTGCCCTGGCGGGTCGTTGGCTGTATATAAGTGTGAGAACGCGAACCGGTGTTGGTCACGAGAAACCTCTGGTCTTCCCACACGCAACGCGCATGTGAGAGTGTTGCGCGAAGCAGAATGAGCCGATTCGGCGCACCTGCCGGCGTCTACTTGGGGATATAAACTGCGCCGGTTTCTTAGTCGCAATGAAAGGCGAGGCTGGAAACTGCTGGCTGCGTTCCTCCCGCCGGCCTATTCCATCGAAGCATATAGGTCCTGATCATTGTGGTGACACATTTACGTGTGGGCCAACGCTCGGTAAGTTTTTCAGCGGCCAACTGAATTATTCAAGCTGCTGTGGCGATTCGGAGTATCATGAATCACTCCCCGGAGGAAATCTATGGAGCGGAAGTATAAGCACAAGGGCTACAGCGACCGCGAACGCGAAGACAAGAAGCGCGAGCGGCCAGCCGAGCCCAGGCCGCGCCAGGAGCAAATGGGTCCGCGCACTCCGCGGATGGTGGGAACAGTGGTGCGCGCGCGCTGTTCGAATTGCGGGACAATTTTGGCTCCGGGATTTGACAAGAACGGGCAATGCCCGAAATGCCAGCTTGAACTGCACTCCTGCAAACAGTGCGTCCATTTCGACACGGGCGCGCAGTTTGAATGTACACAACCGATTCCCGAGCGTATCCCGAGGAAGGACGCGAAAAACAACTGTACGTTCTTTGAGTTTCGCATGACTGTGGAGAAAGACACATCACCAGTCAACTATCCGAGCGTTTCGGCTCCCGCGCCTGCCTCTACCGGCCGCCCCGATGATGCCCGCAAAGCATTTGAGGATCTCTTCAAGAAGTAAGTGGATTGCAACGATTTTTTCTCGGACGATCTATTGTTGTATGTAAGCTGACTGCATTGGGTGTTGGGCCAAGATTGCTTTCTGCTCCGCAAATTACGAGATATGCCACACAGTGACATCCATCCGAAACGCATAACGCAGATTGATAAACTCATTCGGCCATACATTCGCCGAACGCCGGTTGTTGAGGTCGACGGCAAAGACTTTGGCTTGCCGTCTGTCCGCCTGTTTCTTAAGCTAGAGTCTTTGCAGCATTCCGGCTCCTTCAAAGCGCGCGGCGCGTTTGCGAATTTGCTGTCGCGTAAGATTCCCGACGCGGGCGTGGTGGCGGCGTCAGGTGGCAATCATGGAGCTGCAGTGGCATTTGCCGCAAAGGCGCTTGGAAAGCCTGCCCGGATTTTCGTGCCGAGTATCGCTTCGCAAGAAAAGATCGATCGCATCCGGAGCTATGGAGCGGACTTGGTCATCGGCGGCGAGCGATACGCCGATGCGCTGGCGGCGAGCGAAAAATGGGCATCGGAGAGCGGGGCACTGGCGGTGCATGCCTACGATCAACCCGAGACACTGCTTGGTCAAGGCACGCTGGGCTTAGAGTTTGAGGAACAATGCCCGCGGCTCGATGCATTGCTGGTTGCAGTCGGCGGCGGTGGCCTGATCGGCGGCATCGCTGCGTGGTATGAGAATCGCGTCAGAGTAGCTGGTGTTGAGCCGGAAGCAGCGCCAACGCTGACTCGTGCGCTGCAGGCCGGTAAGCCGGTCGATAGTCCCGCGGGCGGAATCGCTGCGGATTCGCTTGCGCCTAAACGCGTGGGCGAGCTGATGTTGCCACTGGCGCAAAGCTACGTGAGTCGTGTGCTTCTCGTCACGGACGAAGCCATCCAAGAAGCGCAGATCGCGCTGTGGAAGATTCTCCGAATCGTGGCGGAGCCGGGAGGGGCGGCAGCATTTGCCGCGCTCTTCTCTGGGCAATATAAAGTGACCACAAACGAACGCGTGGGCGTGGTGATTTGCGGCGGCAATACCAGCGCGGTTCGTTTCGTAAGCGCGAATCACACGAAGTCTTCCTGAGATCACTTCAGGGCTCCGACCTAAATTGACCGCCAATCGAGCAGGTTGCGATGGCGCCAGCGGACTGCTATGCTTTTATTGCCCGCCATGCTATGTGCGATGGTTTCTCCTTCCGCGTTTTCCAATCCAGGAGGCTACCGTGAAGACCTCATTCAGTTACAAGCAAGTTGAGTTGCGGGAGCAAATGGAAAAAGAGGTGAACATAAATGCGAAAAGACTGGAAAAGTTCCTGAAAAGGTTTGCTCCAGACCTAGTCCAATTGCATGGCGCTTTTGAGCGTATCCCGCGCAAGAATAGTTTTGCGCTTTCTTTGAATCTTTCGCTTCCTACAGGCACTTTGCATGCAACGGGCGAGGCCGATGACGCCGCGGGCAGTGTTCGAGCAGCGTTCGCCGAGGTGTTGACGCAACTGAAGAAACACATGAGCAAGCTTCGCAAGGATTATGAATGGAAACGGAAGCGCACTCGACGATTGCCCGCCCCTGATGGGAGCCCCGCTTCTTGATAAGAAATAAGAGCGTAGATACAGTTTAGATGCGGCAAAATTAAGGCAATTTCTAGCCGACGCGCGGCGGTGAGATCGGCTAGCTCCATTCATGCTCGTCTTGTCAGGCAACGAGACCCTACGGCTGAACGTTTGGCTGGCCGTTTCCGTCGTCTTTGCGGTAGTGGAAGAGATAGCTGGATGGCGGAGCGCCGGAGACGGCGCGAGTGTTATAGAGCAAGAGGTATTCGAGGTGGCGAAGGTCATCGGGATAGCTGATCCCCTGCGGATAAGGATAGGAATGAAGAGTGTGAGTCGGTAGAGGCGCAACCGTTCCTCCGAAGTCGGCGTAGAAATCCATGTCCTTGTCGAAACCGTCCGCATAGAAGAAATAATCGCGCACCCATCCGGGCGGGAGTTTGCGAAGAGATGAGGGATCAAAGCTAAGTGCGACTTCGTCGCCCGAGCCGAAGACCACGTATTCTTCGTCGGCGCGCGAGAGGAGTGGAAGGACGTCGCCATAGCGCGTGTAGTTTCCCGCTTGTTGGGCGTATGGGCCGGTGGAACTGACTTCGTCGTAGATGTAGCTGAGATCGGCGGGCGTGCTGCCTTCGACGTATTTCGGATAGCCGCGAAATTGGAGTTTTGCGGCAGCGAGCGGGACTTCGGAAACGCGGTACGGAGTGGTGAGAGGCGAATTGTCGATGAGAATACGATCCCAGTAAATCTTCAGGTTTGTGGCGATGCGGATGCGGCGCGTGCCTGGCGGAAGTTTGCCGGTGAGGTCCGCGGTCATGGTGCGTTCGAGGCCGGCGGGAAAGCCAATGTCATTGACGACGCGGCGCCAGTGTCCTGTGGAGTCGAGAGCTTCGACATAGGGCGAGATCGGCTTCAGTCCGGCTTGCCAGGCGGCGTAGAGCGAGCTGGCAGAGAAATAATCGGTGAAGCCATCGAGAACCAAACGCAGCGAGTTATGCGGATTCCACGCGTCGAGATCGAGCTCGACCCAGTGCAGGTTCGCGAAACCTTCGTACGGCAAGCCGGTGAAACCCTTCACGAAATGATGATCGGTCTTCAGGAGCAGCGGAAGAACATTGTGTCCTTGCGAGTCCCACGCGCCGAGAGGCGGATGCGCGCCACGAGCGGCGATCACTTGAAACGCGGGGAACGGCGGATACATGGCGAAATGGGAGCTGGGATAAACAGCAACATCGGCCGGATGGTCAATCGCGAGCAAGCGGACCTGATTCAAATAGTCCAATTCCTCCATGGGCTCGAGAAGGCGAAAGCGCAGGAGGCCGTTCTCTGGCTGAACGGCTGAGCTATCGACTTTCATGTACTCCTTGGGATTCGAAATGTTGCGCTCGCCGGGAGCAAGCCAGTGGCCCAAGATGCCCGGTCCGAGCATGTCGGAGATAAATTGGAAAGTGCGGCCATTCCAGGAAAAAAGAAGCGGGCAAGAGCTGCCCTTGCGATCGAGTTCGGTGATGGACTGGGTGGAATTCGCGGGGAGATTGATTTCGTCCTGAAGGACGCCGGTGGGCCACAGCATGCGGACGATGTCCGCGTGAGTGGCGCCATCAAGACCGACGGTAAGCGCGGTGTCGCTCTGGCCGAGGTAGCCGGACGCAGCGGCAAGTTCCATTTTTTGCTGGAGCGCGCCGGCAAAAACAGTGACTTTTGTTCCGAGGGCGCTCTTGTTGTCGCCGAGGCCTTGGAACGCGAGTCGCAGCCAATGATTGCGATTGCCATCGACGTTACGCAGAAGCACGGGCGGGCCGCCATTTTGAGTGATGAGGAGGCTACCCGCGCCGTCGCCGAAGAAATCAGCAGCGACGATAGAGCGCGGGTGCAGGAGATGAATTTTGTCGAGGCCGGTTTCTTGCGAGACATCGCGAAAACCAGCAGGTCCCTCGTTGCGGAATAGCGCGATGTGGCCAGCGCCGGATGAATCTTCGCCAACCGCAGCGAGGTCAATCCAACCATCGTTGTCGTAATCAAGGGCGGCAAGGCCCCAGGCGCGAGACCAGTTCAATCGGGGCAAATTGACGGAAACAAAATTCTTGCCGTCGATGTTGCGCCACAAGGACAGCGCGGGAGCGGACGCGTGAGTGAAAGCGAGGTCCATCCAGCCGTCTTTGTTGAAATCGAAAGCCAAAGCGCCGATGGCGGGAGAAATTGCGGAAGTCCAGGGCCGCACGGCGCGGAACAATCCTTCGCGAGGATTCAGATAGACGACGGGAGGATAGGCGAGCGGCGTGACGACGAGATCGACAGCGCGATCGTTATTGATGTCGCTGGCCGTGGCACCCCAGCTTGCAGCGGCACCAAGGCCGGTCTGCGAAGTAACTTCGGTGAAAGTTCCGTTGCCGTTGTTGCGCCACAGCTCGTTGGCGGATTTTGAGGAAGATTGAGCGTCCGCGGATGAGCGGGCGGCGTAAAGATCGAGATCGCCATCGTGATCGTAATCGACGAAAGTCAGGCCCATGGGCCGGCCGGGCACATGAATTCCCGCTGACGCGGTGACGTCGCGAAACTTTCCGTTGCCTTCATTATGAAAAAGCGCGACTCCGCCGTCATAACTCACGGCGAGATCGGGACGGCCATCATTATCGTAGTCGCCTGCGGTGCAGCCCATGCCGACTCCGGGAACGACGATGCCGGACTGCGGCGTTACGTTCTGGAAGCGGCCGTCGCCGATATTGCGGTAGAGTGCGGGATGGCCGCTGCCATCGGCGTTGGCGAGAAAAATGCCGGGACGGCCGTCGGCGTCGAAATCGAAGACACACGCGCCAGAACCAAAGGAAGCGGTGGCGGGGTCTTGGTGTAGAGACGCATCGAGAGGCGCAGAGTGCGTGGGCAGCCCGGACGCAGCGGTGGCGTTCACGAAGTGGACGGCGGTCGCTGGCGGAACGGATTCAATGCCCGGCGGGACTTCCTCGGCGAGCGAATACTTTCCCTGATCGCCGTAGATCATGCTCATCGGCGTGGCAAGCTTCTTCTGCGTTTCGTCCTGAAAGCGTGCGAGAAACTCGCGCGCGCGAGAAGTATCGCCGGAGCGTTGATACGCCTGGGCGATAGCGAAAGCGGCCGAAGCGTGGAACGGATTCAGTTTCAAGGCGGCGTTGAAGGCGGCGATGGCCTTGGCGTAGTCGTGAAAGGCGATGTAGTCCTGGCCGAGAAAATACTGGGAATCCGCATCGCTGTGGTCGAGGGCAATCACGCGCTGGAAGTCGCGGGCGGAAATATCTGGATGGCCGAGGGATTTCTGAAGAAGGCCGAGGTTATACCAGACGAAGGGGTTTTTCGGTTCGCGCGTCGCCGCTTCGGTCAGGATGGATTGCGCTTCGGGGAATTGCTGAAGATTCAGAAGCGCGATGGCTTGATTCAGGCGCGCGGCGTAGAGATGGGGATCGAGCGCGTAGGCTTTTCGGAATTCCGCAAGGGCTGTTTTCTGCTGCTGGCGATTCATGTAAGCGACGCCGAGGTTATTGTGCTGGGCCGCTTGCGCCTGGCGCGTTACGGCGGCAGATTGAGCCCAGACGGATCGGTGCACCAGTGAAAAAATCGAGAGCGCTACGAAGACAAGGCTAGCGAGCATGACACGCCAAGGAATGCTCGGGGCCATGCGCCGCGAGTTAGTTTTTTCCGTAAGGTTTGGCTGCAACGATGCCACTTCCTTCCTTAACCGTGATGGTCTGGCCACCGGAGACATTCTTGAGATGGTCCACCCGACCGCTGGGCCAATGAACCTCGACTTCTTGCGCATCCGCATTTTGGCCCAGGCCGAAAGTAAGGACAAGTTCGCTGGAAGATAAGTAGCTCGAGCCACTGGTCAGCATTTTGTGCTGAGCGACGCCGCTGGAAGTTACGCGAACCTCGGAGTCAATTCCATCGCGATTGGACTTTGTGCCAATCAGCTTGATGCGAAGGCTGCGATTAGAGCCGCCTTCATTGCGAAACAGGGCCGGCGCCCCTGCGTTCGTGGAAATGAGAATGTCGAGCTTGCCGTCATTGTAGAGATCGGCGTAAGCGGCGCCGCGCGCGACGCGCGGTACGTTAAAGGATGCTCCCATTTCCGTGGTTACGTCGGCAAATTTCCCACCGCCAAGATTTCGGAAGAGCAGCGGCGGCTCGGCGTAGTGAACCTGGCGCTGGACTTCCTGGATATCGCGCTGAATGTGGCCATTGGCGACGAAAATATCAGGCCAGCCATCGTTGTCGTAGTCGAAGAAAAAGCAGCCGAAGCCAAGGGTCAGCAGACTGGAGCGGCCAATCTCGGAGTGAGGCGCTTCATCGACGAAGAGGCCATTGCCTTCATTGTGGTAGAGGGCGAGCATCTGATTGGAAAAGTTGGAGACGAGAATGCTGGAATAGCCAGAATGGTCGTAATCGGAGGCGGCGACGCCCATGCCCGCGCGAGCAACACCGTTTTCACTGAAGCCCACGCCGGACAACACGGCCTTCTCGGTCAAGGTTCCATTGTGATTGTTGATGTAGAGCTTGTTCGGTTCGGTGTCGTTGCTGACAAAAATGTCGGGCCAGCCGTCATTATTTGCGTCGAAAACGGAGATGCCGAGACTCTTTGAGGTTGAATCGTAAAGGCCGGCTTGCTTGGTCACATCGGTGAAGGTTCCGTTGCCATTGTTATGCCAAAGGCGCAAGGAGGCGCCTTTGTAGGATTGAGGCGTGCAATAGGATTTCGCGCGGCCGTCGATGGTGCAATAAATATCAGTTTCGGGCGTCCATTGAACGTAATTCGCGACGAGAAGATCAAGACGGCCGTCGCGGTCGTAATCAATCCAGGCCGCGCTGGTGCTGAATTCATCGTGTCCCCAGAGGCCAGCCTGCTTGGTGACATCGGTAAAGGTGCCGTTGCAATTGTTGCGGAAGAGATGGCTTTGGCCGAGAGCGGTGACAAAAATGTCGTCGCAGCCGTCGTTGGTGTAGTCACCGACGGCCACGCCCATGCCGTACATTTCAACGTCGAGTCCGGCCTGGCGCGTTACGTCAGTGAAGGTGCCGTCGCGGTTGTTGCGATAAAGGGCCATGTATGAGTGGCGCGTGCCATGGCCCGGCCAGTCTTTTCCATTGAGGAGAAGGATGTCGGGCCAGCCGTCATTGTTGTAGTCGATGAAGGCAACGCCCGAGCCCATGGCTTCCGGGAGCCACATTTTTCCAAACGCGCCATTGTTGTGGATGAAATGGATGCCAGCGGCGCGAGTGACGTCCTGAAAAACAATTGGCGATGCAGGGAGCTTCTGCGCGTACAGACCGGCAAGCAAGCAACTACCAGCCAGAACGGGCAGCGCGAGGAAAAGTGTGCGCCAGAGTTCGCGCCGGTGTTTGTGAATGAGAGGCTTATTCACGGGCGAGAGGCTTTCGATTTCGGCAGATCGCCATAATGAGACGGCGTCTGCAACGGCGCGGACTCGATTTCGTGGATGGGCTGGCGCTCGTTGTTTTCATTTGGATGGCTGCGAAGATAGGGGCCGGTCAGAGAGTCTTCCGCTTCGTTGGTTTTGAAGCGCAGATAACGGAGCTCGTAGTCATGAGCGCGACTCGGTTGACCAAGTCCGGTATAGCAAAGCATGAGGTTGTAATTCGCTTCCACATCCTCCGGGTCGATCTGCAGCACAGTCTGGAACTCGCGAATTGCTTCGGAGTAACGCCGCTCAAGAAATAGGGTACGGCCAAGATCGTTTCGCGCGACGCGATCATTCGGATATTGTTCGAGCGCGATTTTCAGCTGCGCGACGGCCGGATCGTACTGTCCGCGGTCACGCAACAGGACGGCGTAGAAAAAATGGGCGCTGGCCAACGTGGGGGCAACTTTGAGCGCCTGCGTCAGGACCTGGTCTGCTCCGGAGAGATTTCCTTCCTGCAAACGCACGCGGGCCATGTTGACCCAGCCGTCGCCGCGATTTGGCGCGGCCTGGGAGACTTTTTCGAAGGCAGATTCGGCGCCTTGCAAGTCGCCCTGGAGAAGCAGTCCGATGCCGTAGTCATTCCAGCGCTGCCAATCAGCCGCGTCGACATCGATGCGCGGCTTGGGGAAAGGAGCGTCCGCGGGCAACACTTGCAATTCGACCTTGCTTTGCGCCATCGCGACGATGGGCGCGTTGGGGATGCCGGGCCGTTTGCCGGAATCTTTCTTTGTGCTTCCGGTGAAGACCCATTTCGTGTCGTCGTAAGCGGGAGAAATAGCGGGGGTATGTTGGCTAGGATCAGGAGTTCCGGCAAAAGAGAACTGCGTGAACCACCAGCTGAATTTGCGGTAGTTCAATTTTGCGGTAAGAGTGATGCGGTTGCCAACATCTTTTGGAATGTACAGGCGATAGTGAATGGTGTCGGCGGCACCAGGCGGAATGAGGCGGACATAGATGACCGCGCGCTCGGCCCAGGCGTTGCGCTTGTTGATGGGGTTGCCGTGGGCATCGATGAGCAGTGCCCGATAGAATTGCGCACCGGAGTCGACGGGACCGTTGCCATTACCATTCGCGCCCGCCTCGCCGCTCCAGAAAATCGAGCGGCCGTTTTCGTCTGTCGCCTGAAGCTCGAGCCACAGATCGAAGGCATCGACAGTGCCTCCGGGGAAGAAATGGCCGACGCCGCGCGTGCGAACGACTACGTCGATGCGTTCGGTGTCTCCGCGACGAACCTGGACCGGGAAGTGGCCGAACGGCGCGGTGAGGCGAGACGCCGGGGTGGCGATCCCTTGCTGACTCACGGGCGCTTGAAACTGCGCTTCCTCGCCAACGCCGAAGGTGGTTTGGATTTGCGGCATGGCGCTCGTGGATTGTTCCGCGGGCACCGGACTTGGGCGTGGCCAGTTCGATGGCTCCGGCGAAAGCCCAAAAATGTCGACGCTGACTTGATTGTCTTTCAAGAACTTCTCGACGGTGTCCAGCTGCTTGGCGTCTTCATTTTCATATGGCAGAGCGGTATTGGCGGCAGGGAAACGATGTGAATGGATGACGCCCGCATAATTGCCGAAGTCATTCGAGTGCACGATAGGCATGTGGCAATCGGTGCAGGTTTGCGGATGCGGGGGATAGTAAAACGATCTTGCGCCCTCGCCGGAGATTCCACTGGCTTGCCAGTTGTCATATTCGTTGAAACCGCGCGTCCAGCGGTAATGGTTGACAGGAAAATCGAGATGCACTTTGTGGCAGGAGGAGCAGAATTCCGCTGTCTGTTTTTTTACAAATGGTTTCATGAAGACGCGGCGATGCGGCTCGGGATTCAGTTTCAGTAAAAAATCAACCAACTGATGCACGACGGGATTCTTGCTGGTGGCCAGGTCATTCAGCGGCGGATACGCGAGAACATAATTGTTCTGACCCATGGTGGACTGAACGGCAACGATCGAGTGACACATCACGCAGCCTAAGCCGGCTTGGCCTTCCGGAGTGTTTTCGACTTCGCGGACGGGGCGGTCGAACATTCCGGTCAAAAGCAACGCAGGATCGTGGCAGCCTGCGCACCACTTCGATGGACGGATGCCAACGGTGTCCTGCATGTACTCGATGCTCTTGCGATACCACTGATTGTTGAAGGACGAGAAATGATGCGCGGAGCTGGCCCACTGGTGATAAATGTCTGCGTGGCATTGTTTGCAAGTCTCGGATTCCAGGAAAAACTGTCTGGGGATTTGCGCATTCTCGGCCACTTCGACAGAAGCGGGGGAAAACGGTCCCGCGAAACCGCCGCCCTCGTCGTTCATGGTGGCAGGCGCGATTGCTGGGTTTTCGATGTTGTAGGCAGCTTGCCAACGCGTGGTGCGCATCCACCATGCGCCGTAAGAAATAGCCGCGAATGAGGTGACGATCACGGTCCACCATGCGACGCCAGAAATCGCGCTGCTGATGAAATGTTTGCGGCGCAGCCAAGAACCGAGAAGCAAAATGACGCCGAGGATGCTGGCGACAATATGCGCGCCGAGCAGCGGAAAATCGTTGCGCAACGTTCCGGTAAAGATCAGCGCGACGCCGATGCAACCGCCCAGGGCCAGCAAGCTCCAAGCAGCGCGGTCCATGAGCCCAGAGTTACGCCAAATCGCGCCGAAAAGGAAAAAAAGAAGTGCAAGAAAGGCAATTCCGGCGACGAGATGCAAAACAACGAAGGCATAGTAATGAATGGTCGGAGTCGGCCAGGCGTATTCGTAGGCTGCTGTGAAAAGAAGTACGACAAACAGGCCGAGGAAACATTTTCTCGTCATGGCCTTTGCGACCCGAGCGTCAACGCCCTTTCAATTGAATTCAGCGAAACATTGAGGATACGGAGCGAGGATGAGCGTATCGAAGGGGAAATCCGCTTGCAATAGGATTCAGCATAAATTATTGCGACGCCTGGATGTTTTTGATCTGTTATAGCAAGCTGCGGCGAAAAAATATGAGCGTTGATTGATGATTCGCAACGGACTGCGTGGCGGAAATGAGTGCTAGACTGTGCTGCTCATAATCCGCATCCGGGAGACACACCCATGCAGCGCGCCGAGCAACGTGAAAAGAATTTGTGTTCGCTTTCCGCTACGGAAATGGCGGCGGCGGTGCGAGCGGGCGAAATACGGCCAACCGTCTTGGTCGAAGCGCACCTGAAACGAATTGCGCAGCTGAACCCGCGGCTCAATGCGTTCGTACACGTTGACTTCGAGGGTGCGCGGCAGCAAGCCGGCGAGGCCGATGCTGCCGTGGAGACCGGCGAAGCAGTTGGGCCGCTGCACGGAGTGCCGCTGACCGTCAAGAGTTCCATCGACGTGACAGGCTGGCCGTGCAGCTGCGGTTCTCGTTTGCGCGCCGATTATATGGCGGGAAAAGACGCGCCGCTTGTCTCGCGGCTTCGCAAGGCCGGAGCAATCCTGCTGGGAAACACGAATGCACCGGAATTCCTTATGGCTTACGAAACGGACAACCTGATGACGGGCCGCACGAACAATCCGTGGGACCTGAAGCGAACACCCGGCGGCTCGAGCGGCGGAGAAGCTGCCGCGATTGCCGCGCGATGCTCAGCTGGCGGCGTAGGCAGCGACGGTGGCGGGTCGATTCGAGTACCCGCGCATTACAGCGGCATCTGCGGTTTGAAGCCAACCCCGGGGCGTGTTCCTGCGACGGGACATTTTCCTGAGTCGGCGGGGCCGTTCGCATCGCTCGGGGTCGTCGGGCCAATGGCGCGAACCGTTGGCGATGTGAAGCTGCTCTTCGAAGTGATGGCTGGGCCGGACGACGGTGACGCAATGTCCGCGCCGGTTCCGGTGCGTGCTCCGCTGGAGAAAGAGGTTCGCCAATTGCGCATCGGGTTTTTTGAAGAGGATGGGCGAATTCCGGTGACAGAGGAGACGCACGCAGCGGTGCGATCTGCGGCGAGCGCCTTGCGGGCGGCGGGGCATGTTGTCGAAGCGTTTCTGCCAGACGAACTGGAATCGGTGCGACAAATTTGGTGGAATCTTTTCGGGCGCGCCGGGCAGCTCGCGCTGGGACCGCTATACGAGGGAAGGGAAGCGGAGCTGAGTCCGATCTTAAGGGACTTTGTTGGCGTCGTGCGCACAGAGCCGCGACTGACAATTGAGGAGTTCATGAACACGCTGCTCGAGCGCGACGCTGTTCGCCCGCGATTTCTTAGGCAGATGGAACGCTACCCGATTTTGCTTTGCCCAGTTTGCGCGGTGCCGGCTTTCGTGCATGGCGAGAGAGAATGGAAAATCGAGGGGCGCGCAGTCGAATATCTCGATGCGATGAGTTACTGCCAGTGGTTCAACGTGCTCGGCAATCCGGCGGTGGTCGTGCCGGTGGGACGTTCGTCCGATGGGCTGCCGATCGGGGTGCAAGTTGTCGGCCGGCCGTTCGAGGAAGAAATCGTGCTCGCGGTAGCGCAGGAGATTGAATCGAGTTGCGGCGACTTGGGAGGGCCGCCGCTTTAGACGGAACCAATCAAGGACATGCGAATGCATGCCAGCAACGTCGCGATTGAGGTGTTACTCTCTCCCAACGCCCAGCGCATCCGCCACCCGATTTATATAATTGAACCATGACGCGATCAACGTGATCTGCAGAATGGCAGTATCGTCGAATCCGGCGGCCTTCAACCTTTCGTGATCATCGCGACTGATTGCCGTTGCGTCTTGGGTGAGTCGCACAGCGTAATCCAGCATGATCCGGTCTTGTTCGGAGAGGGGCGCGGTGCGGTAATCACGGCGCAATGCTTCCACCAAGTTCGAATCCAGCGTAACCCTACGCAGAAACTCTGCGTGTGAGTCGATTCAATACGAGCACCGGTTTGTAACCGACACGACCGTTGCGATCATCTCGTGCTGGCGCCGGGAGAGCGGCAAATCGGGTGACATCAACGCCCCGAAGGTGGAGAAGGCGTGGAACAGCGCTTCGGGAATGAGCGTGTGCGATGCCACGATTGAAGACGGGCCGTCCTTCGTCGGAGAAACAGGCGAGGCGTATTCTGCCGGGTAGAGCTGGCGCTGCTCCTGCATCGCCCGGCGCAACGCCTCGCTGGCTTCCGATAATGGAATGGTTCGAATCCAAGTCATTGTGGTTTTCTCCTTTGGCTGCCGGGTCCCGATGGGTCAAATGAACGTGCCGATCACCTCGAAATGCTTCTCGGCACCTGTGGGGAAAATGGCAACGTCATTGTGCGCGCCGCCGAGTTTGGCTGACTGGCCGTTGACGGTGACACTCTGCAGCGTGTTTTCCTTCGGCAGGCGGAACTTTACGTGCAACTCTTTTGGAGCGCCGGGCCGAGCGAGTAGGACATTCGCGGTGACGCTCTTTGCTGCTGTATCCGCCACCATTCTGAAATTCACTCGGCCCCAGCGGGTGGGCGCCTGATCAATTCTGATTTCCTTGCCCGAACCGAGCCAGTCCCGCGGTACACCCTTGGCGAGATAGAGGCGGTCGTCGTCTGAATCCTCGAGCGCAAGCATCCAGCGAACCAACAGCGGAATCGTTTGCTGCGCCGGGATGCAAAAAGTCGCGGTGTCGCCATCAATGCCGGCGACCTCGCCGGCTGTCCAACTGCCACGCGTGTGGTCATGGAAGCGGTGCGAGTAAAGGAACAGCAAATATTCCTCGATTCTGTCTAGGCGCAGCAGACTCAGCGCGTAGCCGTAGGAAATGAAGCCGAGGATGTCGCGCCCGGTGGGATGGGGCCGCTCGACATTGGCGACCACGCCGAGGGTGGTGGCGCCGTAGGCGCGCATGCAATCAATCACGAGATTTGCCAGTTCGGGTGGCAAGACGTCCGCGTGCAATAACTCGGCGTAAGGCCGATGCGGCCACTGCTGCGGGCTCGGCCGCTGCTTTTCCATGGACTCCCAAAATGTGAGCGTCGTCCCAGGATAGGTTCCGATATACGGGGGAATCATGTCGCGGCGGACGTTTTTCGTAATGCTGGCGGCGACGGCTTCTTGCAGAATCTTGCTGCGGCGCAGCCAATCGGCTGGAGCTTTTTCCGTTTCTGGAGCAGGCTTGATGCTGCGCCACGTTTGGCTGATATCTTTGAGGCCACGGGCCGCGAACGCGCTATTCGCGAAATAGGGAAGCCACCAAGTTTCCGGTTTGGGCGCCAAGCAGGAGTCGGACTCGCTCCAACCGTGAATCAAGCCGTAGCCGGGATCGTCGGCGGGCAATCGAAGGCTTTCGTCGTGCATTTCGCAAAGGAGCGTGGCGGTCGCGGCGATCTTTTTCTGGTGTTTCAGAAGCAGGGCGCTGTCGCGGGTGTAATTGAAATACTTTGCGAACAGCATGAGTTCCATGCCGAACTGCGCGGTTTCCGGGCCGCGCATATTGATCATGCCTTTCGCGTCCGTGAAATCGGTGAGGTAGTTGTCGATCACCGCGCGGGCCATTTCAAAGCGGCCCCATTCGAGGTTCGCGGCGACGGACATGGTGAAAATGTCCTGGAAGCCGTCGTATTCCGAGCCATAGTAGTCGCGATCTACGGCACCGTATTTTGGATAAACGCCACCGGGGCGGACCATCAATTCTTTTGAGAAGGCGTAGCGGGACATATCGACCCAAGCGTTTTGCGGGAGGGATGCGGGGGCGACGTCGTGCAACTGCCGTTGCCAGTAACCGGCGAACTGTAAGAGGGCGCGGTAGAATTCCTCGGCTTCGGGATCGACGCGGGCGGGAGGAAAGGCCGGGTAGCTGTGTCCGTAGACGACTTTCGTTATCTTGCCATCCTCAATGTGGGCAGTGCGATGCCAGGTCTGCACAATAAACTTGTCATGAGCCTCGACGTCGCCGAACACGACGAGTTCGTCATAAGAGTTGTCGGATAAGGGCATTATCTTGCGAACTGCCGGCATCCAGCCGCCGATCAGACCCTCGAAGCGCTTCTCGGCCGCTTGAGCATTGAGCTCGGGGAAATATTGCCCGGGATGGTAGGTCCGCGTGCTTCCGCTTGGATACACCGGCATGGTGTCGAAACATTCTTTTGTTCCGACGAACGTATTCCACGGCAAGCGGAAAAAAATGGGACGCCCGCCGGAAGCTGAGCCCATCGGCGGCGCGGCGGATTTCACCAGTTCAGGATCCGGGTCGCCATTTTGCAGAAGTTTTTCGGCCAACAAGTCGGGACCGGACATTCCGATATCCTTCAGACTGAGGCCGAGATATGGCGGATTGGCTTCCGCGAAGGTGGCTTCAGCGTTCTTCGGCAGGACTCTGCTGTTGCCGTTCGACGCAAGGAAGGTGATTGCGCCATCACGGGTACGAAGATCCTCGAAAACTTTCCAGGTAATCGAATCGATTTTGAATTCGCAGACTTGGGTGTGGCCCTCGATGTCCGGCGCGGTTGGAAGCTTAGGTGTGACGCGGGCGATGGTATTGGAAGTGTCTTTCGGCACGCCTGTGGGTGGGGCGGTCTTAGGGAAGTAACGCGCCGCGGCGGTGGTGATGGCCAAGTTCTTCAGGAAATTTCGACGGTCCATGGCAATTTCCCCGGCGGATTCCTCAGTGGCTCGACTGAAGCGCCGATTTGATTTTTTTGCTTCTGGCGGGGGAGTTGTATCACAATCCTGGACGCACCGGTAAACGTTTTCCCGGTTTGGTGGAAAAACGGCTGGCCGGCAGTGAGGGAAGTGAGTTGACGAGACGCAGCTATCGATTCGCGAACTGGATTTTGCTGTGCTCGCTTGCGGTGGGGTTGGGCGTAGCGCTGCACCGCCAAGCGGCGGCGCAAGGGCGCAGAGCTCGGGAAGTTGCCACGCCGGGTCCGATGCTCGCGCAGGGAACGGTCGATTTCAGTACGCCTGACTTTGACGTTAGCTTGGTGCGTTCGTCGCAAACCGTAGCGGCGCTGAAGCCCAAGGGCGCGGGCGGCTTCGACTTCACGCCCGGGGACTTGCTCGTCGAGCGCTCCAAGAATGGCTACTACCATCTCGGCGACATCGACTTTCGCTTGCGCGCGGGAACTTCGGGTGAGTGGAAAAGTTACTCGACGGCGTTTTCCCGCACTCCAGTCAGCGCTCTGCCTGCTTCCCGTAACATTTTAGCTTCTGCCGATTTGACTCCGACGCTCCCTGCTGATTTTCCGTTGCAGGTTACGCGCACGTGGGCTTTGGAAAACGGCAAACTTGTATTGCGATTTACATTGAAGAATAAGACCACGCA
>JBAQYT010000022.1:0-1892 GCA_049787175.1 Candidatus Acidiferrales bacterium
TCGCTCAACAGTTCCGTCAGCACGACGGGAGCCATCACGACTTGCCGGTCCTTAAGTGCCTTATCGAGCAGCTCTACGTCCTCGCCCGCATCTCCGTTAAAGAACGCAACCCACGTGCTCGTATCGGTCGCGATCATCGATCGAACTTGAGTTCCTCAACCGTTCGGCTGAATTGAACTTTGCCTCGGAGTTTGCGCAGACGCGCATAGGTATGCGACGCAGCAACAAGTTGCAGACCCGTCCGGACAGTTTGCGTTATCCCTGTGCCGCTAGCTTTCTGGGCCCTGCTCAGAAGATCGTCGGGTACCTCAATCGTGATTTTCCGTGCTGTTTTCATGGCATCAGGATACCATATTGAATACCAGTCTTGTATACGGCATTTCTATGGGCGAGAATCTCCGCTCTCCACTTGCCTTTTCGATTCACCTATGGTAAATATATCTCCTTAGTTATGGCACTAGCTTTCATCTCCGCCTCAGCTTTTCCCAAAATGGGAGCGCCCCGGTGGCGTTTCCTCGCCGCCTAGACCCCCTTTTCCCCCTTCCAAGTAACTTTTCTACCCAAATCTATGATTTTTTTAATCGGTACACAAAACACAAGTCATTTTTCATTAAACCACTTAAAACAAATGGCTTAACTTTTTCTAATCGGGACTGGAATGCGGTTTTTTCTGCGCCTGTTCCCGAGGCCAATTCCATTTTTCATAACCGGCAAACCAGCCTTCGCCGACCTCACTCACAGCTTGTAAATGCACAGCCCGCTCAGCAGCTTGGGGTAAAAATCCGTCGACTTCTGCGGCATCACATCTCCGGCCAGCGCAATTTCCATCACCGTTTTCACGCGCACCGGGTTCAGCACGAACGCGATCTGCG
Source organism: Candidatus Acidiferrales bacterium (assembly GCA_049787175.1). Taxonomy (GTDB): domain Bacteria; phylum Acidobacteriota; class Terriglobia; order Acidiferrales; family UBA7541; genus DAHUXN01. The sequence goes on from JBAQYT010000022.1 coordinate 873, forward strand.
CCTTCTTCTCGTCGACCGCTGCCATCCCGCGCTCTATCTCGCGTTCGTAGCTGACGTTCGTCTCCGCCGTCACTTTTTCCGCCGTGATTCCCAGGCATTTGTGCAGCAGCAATCGGTGCAGCAGTACCACGTCAAGCTGGCGCTGCGCCGGCGTCATGTCTGGCAGCAAACGCTCCAGCTCACCGGTGTTTCGCAGCACCAACAAATAGAATCCCGCATGGCCCGCATAAAATCCGATCGCATGTCCGGCGCGCCCTCGCCGTTCCAGGTCATGGCGAAATTCCGCCAGGCTTTCTTCCCGCTGGGCTGCCGAATCGAACGGATACGCGTACCAATTGAAATACGCCGAAGCCGTCTTCAGGAATTTCTCGACCGAAAATCCAGCGACGTCGCGCACCAAACGATGCGTCGGCAGAATCGTCAGCCCGTCTTGATTCACGTTGAAGCAGGTCCACATCGCCTTTTCGTACGGCGCGTTCGGATCGCTTCGTCCCGTCTTCGCGCGGCATTCATTGCGATACGCAAGCGCCGTTTCGTAGCGATGATGCCCGTCGGCGATCACCAGTTTCTGCGCCGCCATCGATTCCACGATTTTGCGAACGCGGCCCGGCTCGTCAATCATCCACAGCCGGTGACTCACGTCATATTCGTCGCGCATTTCTGCCGTCGGCTGCGATTTCGCCGCTTCTTGCAAAATCGCGTCGACTGTTCGTGCCGGATCGTCATACAGCAAAAACAGTTGGCCGGTTTGGCAGCGGGTCTGCCGCAACAACTCGAGTCGGTCGGCTTTCGGCCCCGTCAGCGTCTGCTCGTGACGGTAAACCACTCCTTCATCGTAATCCGCCAGTCGCCCCAGCGCGATGAAGCCGCGGCGCTCCAGCTTGCGGCTCGTTCCCGGCAAAGTGTAGTTTTGAAAATAGGCGTAAATCGCTGGCTCTGCATCTTGAAGCAAAATTCCTTCCGCCAGCCATTCCTTGAATTTCGTGGCCGCTCGCGTATAAGCATTTTCCGTTGGCGAAT
>JBAQYT010000043.1:0-15624 GCA_049787175.1 Candidatus Acidiferrales bacterium
GGCCAGCCGCAGGCGCCCCTGCGGGACGTCCGGCCGCAGCCGGGCGGTTGACAATCGGTGCCTTTTGCGGCGGCAAAGTAACTGGTCTTGGACCAGTGGGCCCTCCTACCACAGGGGCGCTTGACGCAGGCGCCGCCGCGCGCGGTGGGGTCGACGCATGGACGACTGCCCCGGCACTGGGAGCGGCAGAAGCAGGTGTCGCGGGACGCACGGGCGGAACAGCTCCTACGGGAGGCGCAACCGCAGGACGAACTGGCGGTTTTGCGACAGGTGCACCTGCTGGAACAGCTGGCTTTACTGCTGTCGGCGGCGGCGCGGCTGCGGGGGCTGCAGGATGTGCTGTAGTTGCGGCTGGCTTGGCCGCTGGTCTGGCCTTTGCAGCGGCGATCTTGGCTTGCTTCTCTGCTTCGGCTGCAGCTTCCGCGTCAGCTTCAGCCCGAAAATGCTTGCGTACCTTCTCCGCCTGGTCGTGCTCGAGCGAGCTCGAATGAGTTTTCTTTTCGGAAATTCCGATCTCAGGCAGATACTCGATGAGAACTTTTGCCTTGATCTCGAGTTCCCTCGCGAGCTCGTTAATGCGAATTTGACTAGCGTCCGACATTTGCTAAATGCTGTCCTCCGTCTTGCTATCTGAGTTGCTTGCGCTCCCCGACTCATGCGCTTCGCTCTCGGCATTCGAGTTCGTATCAGGCTCGGTGTGAGAATCGGATTCAGAGATCGAGCTATCTTCGACGGACGATTCGCTTTCGGCGCTACCAGCAGTCTCTTCCGTATTGGGCAGCGGACCTGCTTCCGTCTCCGCCTCGGTCACTTCCTCGGAAGGCGGAGCGGCTTCGCCGACAGTCCCTGCTTCGGTGGCCAACTGTCCTTCCGCCGTGGCATTGACCTCAGGAGCTGCTTCTGCGGATTCGCCCGCCTGCTGTGATTCCAGCGACTGGAAATATTGTTCGACCGAGACGCGTATCTTTTCGACCATTTTTTCGCCGATGCCGGGGATTTCGAGCAATTGCTCGGGCGTCATGTCGGCGAGCTTTTCGACGGAGGTAATGCCATGGGATTCAAGTTTTTCGACAGTCTTCGGTCCCACGCCCGAAAGCTCAGCAAGGGAGGTCGACGCGACCGTGAGTTCGGCCATTTGCGCTTCGACGTCACGACGCTTCTCTTCCTCACTCTTGATGTCGATGTTCCAACCAATCAGCTTGCTGGCCAGACGAACATTCTGGCCTTTCTTGCCAATGGCCAGAGAAAGCTGCGTGTCTTCCACAATCACTTCGAGGCGTCTTTCCTCGACGTCCACCACCTGGACGCGAGTGACCTTGGCCGGGCTCAGTCCCTTCTGTGCAAACATCAAAATGTCTTCGTTATAGGGAATGATGTCGATCTTCTCGCCGCGTAGCTCGCGAATGATGGATTGTACGCGCATTCCCTTCATGCCGACGCAAGCGCCAACTGGATCCACGTCCTTATCGCGGCTCTCCACCGCGATTTTCGTGCGCTCTCCCGCCTCGCGCGCCACGGCGCGAATTTGCACCGTGCCGTCGTAAATTTCCGGCACTTCCATTTCAAACAACCGCTGCACGAGCACGGAATCCGCGCGTGAAACGATGACCTGCGGCCCCTTGGCTGCACGCTCCACCGCACGAATCGCGACGCGCAGGCGGTCGCCAATATTGTAAGCTTCCAGACGAGATTGTTCGCGCTTGGGCAAGCGTGCTTCGGTTCGGCCGAGGTCCACAATCACATCCGGGCCATCGATTCGCTTCACGATGCAATTGACCAGTTCGCCGACTCGTGTGTGAAACTCGTTGTAGATGGTGTCGCGCTCGGCTTCGCGCACCTTCTGCAGAATCACCTGCTTGGCAGTTTGCGCCTGGATGCGGCCGAGAACGTCCGTGGGGCGAGTCTGAATGATTTCGCCGCCTACTTCGATGGCGGGCTGCTGTTTGCGGGCATCCGCAAGCGTAATCTCCCGGACTGGATCGACGATGTCTTCGACGACGGTGCGAACCGCGTAAAGCTCTACCTGACCGGTTTCCTGATTGAACTTCGAGCGGAGGTCTTCATCGCCTTTATAAAATTTGCGCGCCGCGACGACCATCGCTTCCTCAATGGCCGCGACAATAATCTCGGGCTCAATGTGCTTTTCCCGGCTGATTTGTTCGATCGTCTGATACAGCAAACTTGCCATTTCGGCGATTCTCCATCAAAACTCGACCATCAAATTCGCCTTCCGAATATTTTCGTAGAGGAACGATATTATCCGGTCCCTCACGGAAAGCTGAACCATGCCATCTGTGCATCCGGCCAAGCGTCCTTCAAAATACTTCGCATTTTCCACCGGCTCGTTCAGCCAAACTCGCGCCAGACGTCCGGAAAACTTCTCGTAGTCCGAAAGCTTCAAAAGCTTCCGGTCCAGACCCGGCGAACTGACCTCCAGAACGTACCCGCTCCAGGGAACCAAATCCTCGACATCGAGGATGACGCTCAACTGCTCGCTCAGAGCCTGACAATCACTATGGCTCACTCCCGAGCCGATGCGTTGCTCCGGCGACGGAGGACGATCGATATAGACTCGGAGCAGGCGCTGCTTGCCGATCTTCCATTCGACGTCAACTATCTCCACGCCGACCGAGCCCGCTACGCGTTCTGCCGCTTCGCGAATCTTAGCCAGGTCCATCGACACCAACACCCACAAACTTGTCCGCACCCCGGGCGGTCCCAAGAAGTATGGGGCGGATACTTTTGCCGCCAACAAAAAAGTGGGCTCGCGCCCACTTGAACTTTCGCCCACTTCAAACTAGCTCAGTATAGACGCAGGTACCACGAAACGCAAGCCAACCCTGGGATTGGCTGAAGTGAAGGCCAGATTCGCGCCAGATCCCCGCGATGAACCTGCTTCGCACAATCCCGCGAAGCAGGCCCCAACTCGCATCGAACTACTTTTTCTGCGGCGACTTCGGAGTTCCCGGATGAGCAGCAGGAGGGGTTGCTGCCTTAACCGGATTGGCGTCATCGTAGAGCTTGATGATTTGCTTGGTGATGTCGATTTGCGCCGAATTGTAGACGACGACCGGAGCATTTTGTGCCGAGGTATCCGTGTCAATCACCACGCCATAGCCATTTTCTTGCGCGTACTTGTTGAGGATAGGGATCATCTTCTGCCCGATGTGATTGATGGCATCCTGAGATGCATCGTTCCGGTCGTCCGTCAGATCCTGTTGTTCGCGCTGACCTTTGCGTTGCAGCTCGGCGCCCTGGCGCTCGAGGCGCGCGCTCTCCTCAGCGCTAAGCGTGTTGGCGCCAGCCTGAAGGCGTTGCTGGATATCCTGAAGCTGCCTTTGAATGTTTTGCAATTCAGTCACGCGCGGAGCGAATTGCGCTGTAAGCTGCTGCGATACTTGCTTGCCTTCCGCCGTGCCAGCGATGGCTTCTTGCAGGCTGATTACAGCGACCTTTTCGGCGGGCGCATCCGCGGAAGCGCCAGTTTGTGACCATGCAGCCGGAATGGCCAGAAGAACGGCAAACACCGTCACGAGTGAATATCGAACCTTCATGCTAGCTCCTTAATGTGAATCTTAGGGGAATTACAAACTCGCGATTATAGCGACCCTTCAGCAGGATGGTCAACCGGAATCAACCTGCCCGGCCACGCGAATCCTACTGATAGCGATGCAAAACAAGCCCTTGCAGTTGGCCACCCCGTTCTTGATCGCGCCAACCTCGATGCGACTACTCATTCCTCACGGCAAGGGAATCAGCAACAACCGGCCGTTCGCCTGGTCCACTACGGTGGCGACGTTAGTAAGCGGATTGACAGCCGCCGAGAATTCGGCTGAGCCGCTGAACGGTAGAATGATTTCGACTTGCGCCGTGTTTATCATGAGTTGCGAATTCGGCGGGTTAGTAGCAACGAAATTGAATATCGAAAGCGTGTTGGTGGCCTGATTGACCGTCACGCCCGTGCCGCTCTGGAAATTGTACGCGATAGCCGTCGGATCGATGCTTACCCGGAACGGAGTGAGCAAAAGCGTTTTGGCGTCGACGATGCCGATCTGATTGTTCAGGCTGTCGGCGACAAGAAACGTATCCGTGATGGGATCGAACGTCGCGTCCAGTGGATCTTCGAAACCCTGCACTCGGCCAGACAGCAACGCGGAAGAGGGCGAAAGACTGAGTCCGTCAACCATGTTTTGGCCACTAGCCGTAACGATGCCGACGTTGTCAATGGGATCGACCGCAAGGCCAAACGGGACCTGATCGACCGAAACCGAACTCGCCGTTGTGGTGGCTGAAGTGGAGCTGATCGTAAAAACCGAAACAGAATTGGAACTCAGGCTGCTGTTGGCGACAAGCGACAACGCGGTATCCGGCTGAATCGCGACTCCCGCAGGATTCAATTCCACGTTGACGGTAGAATCCACGAGGTTGTTCACATAGTCGACCACTGTCGCGTCTTGGCTTCCATTGTTTGCGACAACTCCTAGGCCCAGCCGCGGCAGAACGGCCACGCCTTCCGGGCATGTCCCGACCGTCAGCGTATTGCTTACCAATGCGGTTGCAAGGTCAACGACCGAAACCGAGCCAGGGCCCGTGCATGTGCCTGCAGTGCCGGTGGTCGGACCCTGGCTGGTGACCAAGGCTTCGTTCAAATCGGAATCGACGGCCACACCGATCGGGTTCACTCCGATAGGCACGGTACCAACCACAAAGAAGCGCCTTACGTTGGAGCTCGCACCACCGGCGTTCAAAACGTCCAGAGTGTATCGGCGCGCCGATGTCAGCATGCTCCCAGGAACGGTTGCGACGGCCTGCCGGCCGTTTGAACTGATGGTGGTGGGCACAGCGGTGCCATCCAAACGCACTTGAGCGCCCGAAGAAAATCCGAAACCGTTCACAGTTACCGTAAGCGGGCCTGAAGATGGGGCGCTAAATGTATTCCCGGGGCTAACCTCGGTGATCTGAGGGGTGAGAATCGGGCCCAACGGAAGGATGGAGATGGTGTTGCTTCCAGTATTCGCGATGACTGCAACGTTCTTCCCCGGATCAATGGCAACCGCTTGCGGCGATGTCCCCACGGGTATGCTGTTCCCGATTGGCTTGAGAGTGCTCAAATCGATGACCCAAGCTGTTCCCCCTGCTCCGTTCACCGCAACCCCGACATCGGTAAGCGGATTCACGGCGGCGGCAACAAAGCCTTGCGACAACGAAAAACTGTTGACGGTCTGATCGAGGACACTGAACGCAGTCATTGTCGAAACGTTTGGATCGACAAGCAATGCTTCTTCCGTCTCCGTATTGATTGCGACGCCGCGTATGCTCGTTGAAATATTGACGAAAGTCGCGATCGCGTTGGGCACGCGCGCAACTTGGTTGGCAGTGGCGGAGGTTCCCAAATCGACAATGGATACGGAGCCCGAGCCACCCGGCGTTATGACCGCCCAATTCAATTGCGGCTCAACGGCAATGGACGGCGTCGGCCCAGTGCTCACCGGGCGCGTATTCGAATTGGCCGTAACAGCGCAGTTGTTTGGCATCGTTGGATCAGAACCACCCATTGTGCAAACCAGGCTGGGAGGATTTGTCGAAAGGTCGAAAATAGTGGCGATATTCGAAGACGAATAGGCAATCACCGCGCGATGGGTAAGTGGATTTACGCCGATAGCGTAGGGCAACGGAGCAGGGGTCGTTCCCGTCGGGTTCGACGGAAGCGCCACGGTAGAAGCCAGCAACCCACTCTGTAAATTTATAATGGATAGAGTATTGTCCGCGCTGTTTACAACGGCTGCTAAGTGAAGGATGTCGTCCACACCGACGCTCGTCGGTGTGTTTCCCACCGACACTGTGCCCAGCACTAAATTCGTGTCCAGGTTCAGCAGCGAAACCGCTCCGCCGCTACCGGTGCCCTCATCGACGATCGCGGCAACGCCCAAAGCCGAATCGATACCCACGGCGATCGGCTGCGTGCCTACGGCGATGGGTGGATTCGCCGACGTAGGAATATTGACCGCGGAAGGAGAAATCGCCACATTCACAGAAGAAAGAAATGGAGATCCGCTGGGCACGTCGGTATTTTGAACCAGGATGGGGACCAAGCCCGGAGTCGAAAATGAGAAATTCGGACTCGACAGCGTCACCTGCAGTTGGCGGCTGTTTACCACAGTGGCTGGCAACGACGTACCTTCGGAGCTCGCCTGCGTAGACGAGGAAAAGTAGCCGCCGTTCAAATCAAGCGTTCCCGAAGAGGTGGAAGTCGGAAAACTCACCGGACTTAACGCCGTGACCGCAGGCCGCGTGGGCTGAACGGCCAGAAAGACAGGTTGAATTACATCACCGTTCTGACGCTCGATGGTGATAGGAAGTCCAGAAGGAACAGGGCCAGAGAAGAAATTGCCCGGAATCGTGGCGCGAAGCGTGCCGGTGTTGATGAAGGTCGTCGGGACGGGCGCACCATTCACCAGCGCCTGACTTGTTGTAAAGAAATTGCTGCCGAAAAGATAGACGTCCTGTTGAGCGGAGCCCTCTACCGCCGCTGTAGGTTCCAGCGGTATGTTGGTGCTGAACGACGAATCTGTTGCTGAGATAACGTTCACGGCTGATTGTGCTGATTGGCTGGTGTCGGCCGCGGCTGTGGCCGTGATAGTAACGGAAGACTGCGGCGTTGAAGAAGCAACGTAGCAACCGTAACTCGTTCCGGGCGGCACTGGGTTCGACGATGTTGGCGTGATCGGCATGGAAACCGTGCAGGCGGTCGGCGTAATCGTCCCTACCGTCGAATTGCCATTCGCGATGCCGTTTACGGCCCAACTGACTGACGTATTCGTACTTCCCGTAACGGTAGCGTCAAATTGGAATTGCTCAAGCGTGCCGATGGTTGCGGACGCAGGAGTCATTGCAACGCGGACGCCGGAATCGATGGTTACGTCGACGATCGCATAGTAATTGGTGTTGCCCTGGCTCTCTGCCACGATACTGACCATCGCATTGGGAGGTAATTTCGCGGGACCTGTGTAAAGGCCTGTTACCGTAATGGCCCCCAGGGTTGTGTTTCCACCCGCAACGCATCCCGTGGGTAGGACAATGTTTGCGACCGTGGATGAACCTGTCGCAATGGTTGCGGGAGCGGGATTGCAGACATACCAAGTAACCAGTGTGTTGGAAATTCCGGCAACGGCCACAGTAAACTGCTGCGTACCGGTCCGCACGACCGTGGCTCCGGTTGGACTAATCGTCACAGTTATAGTCTGGGAGTTACCGCCACAACCCGCGATCACGGTCGCAAACAGTAGAATTGCCGCTAGCTTGCCAAATCTCATCCACTTGCCTCCGCCAATTTTCGGCCGCCCGTTCCTAGCGATACCCTCTCAGTACCTCTTTTTGCGAATGTCTACTCTAGCCGTCGACGTCTAACCCTAGAACGTTCTCCCCACCGTGAACCGGAACGTGCTGCGCGGTTCAACCAAGCCGGTTGGAAATCTTTGTACCTGCTCATTTAATAACTGCTCCAGCGTAGGAATAACCTGCGATTGCAGTGTGCCCGGCGGCAAAGAAGCGATCTCTGCGGGGCTAAGATAATAAGCCCCCGATGGTCCTACAATCGTTTCGTTCAGCCGCGTCGGGTTGTACGCGTAGTAGAAGCGGAACGGCGCGCGAACAATGGGCAAGAAGACCACAAATTCAATGCCGGTGGAAGTGCGCGGCGTCCAATTCGTCCCCTGTACGATAGAGAGCCTTTGCGACACAAATGTGTCCGGAAAGAACGGATTGGGAAAGTCCGATCTCAACTCCTGGTTCTCCGTTGGATCGAGCTGCAACTGGCTGGGACGTAAGATGCCATCAATGCCAAGATCCGCGAAAAGGTTGACGCTGACCGGGCCGGCGATCGGAATTCGGTACTCGAAGTTACCTATTGTCTCGGTATCGCCTCCCGGACGCGTCGCGAAATATTCCAGCATGGGAACGCTAACGGTTTGCGTCGAGGGGTTCCCATTGGGCCCCAGAACCGTGGGGTTCTGGAATGTAACCGACTGACTCACAACCGAGGGAATGAATGTCCATGGCGAGATGTTGAAGAAATCAAAACCGCGCACATCTTGTTCACCGCCGAGATAGAATCGTTCATACGGTGGAATGAGCTTTCCGCCGTACCCCGTCATCCATCCCAGAATCAGACGCATGCCGATCACGTTGCGCTTGTGGTAGGTCGGATGAAAATATGTCGCCTGAAAGATATTCGAAATTGTATCGACATTCCCCAGCAGTGGACCGCCTTCCACTGGGATCGAATAGGAGAAACTCTTGCCGGACGTAGGGTTAACAGGATTGTTAACCGTATTGTAGGTGATAGACGGAGTGATCTTGCTTGAGATGATGCCGTTCAACTGCGACGGCCCCTGAAGACTGCTGTATTGAATGGACTGGAAAAGCAACTGGGAAGCCTGGCTGAACGCCGAGATGTTGCTTTTCGTCCAACCATACGTGATGCCCACGCGGGTGAAGGCAAATCGATGCAATGGATAGCTTGCGAAAAGGGTAAAGCCCTTGCTGTTCTGGCTGTAGTCCTGTGCAAGAGCAGGATTGATGGCCACGGACTGGCCGACCAGAATAGACAGTTGTTTTTCCTGGTTGAAATTGAATTTGTTGGCGAAAACCGAAAACCCAGTGGAAATGGGCCTGTCGAATAAATACGGCTCGGAGAAGCTAAAAAGCTCGCTGGTCTGGATGCTGCCGACATTCGCGGAAAACGTGAGCGTCTCGCCGAGGCCCAGGAAATTATTGGTCTGATACGCAAGACCCAGGAAAGTTCCTGCCAGCCCGCTGACGCCGCCCGTAAAACTGATCGATTGTTTACCCTTTTCTTGGACTTTGAGCGTAATGTCGACGGTCCCAGCTTTGGTGTCGCGTTTCAGATCCGCGTTTTCCTTCTTGATTTCGTTGAAATAGCCGAGCTGATTCAGGCGAAGGATGCTCAACTCCCACAGGCGATCGTTGAACAGGCTGCCTTCGTCTAGGAGGATCTCACGGCGGATCACTTTGTCGCGCGTGGTTGTGTTGCCGGAAAACTCGATGCGCCGGACGTAAAACTGCTTCTGCTGATCAAAGTCAATCGTCCAGTTGACCGTCTTGGTGGCGTCATCGACGTCAGGAACCGGATTCGCGGTGAAATCGATGAATCCGTAATCGCCGTAGAGCTTCGTATAGTCGTCGATGGCCTTGCGAATCTTTGAAGTATCGAGAATTTGCCCCTTTTTGATCGGGAAAATGGACTCGAGAAATTCAGGTTTGAAGTAAAGGTTCTCGTCCAAATTTGCGCTGCGGATGATCAGCCGGCCCATGCGATATTGCACGCCTTCTTCAATGGGAAGGGTAATGTCCGTCCGGATGCTGCGCCGGCGCCCGATCAGCGGCCACGGACCGGGAATTCCGTTGTGTTCAGTTTTCACCGTATTGAGCACGGGCGTCCCTGGATCAACGCGGAAGTAGCCGTGGTCGCGGTAAAGGCCTTCGATACCGACGGCGATGTCTTCATCCAGTTTGTCCCGGTCATAGGTTTTGCTGAAAAGGTTGATATCGGCGAAGCCCAGCGGAATGGCAATGGGACGGGAATTGTGCATGGAGCGTATGATTCGTGTCGTCGAAAATACGTGATTCCCGGTGATCGTGATGCGGCCGACCTTGACCTTGGGCCCCTCGTCTATATTGAAGACTAAGCTCACCGAATTCGTGGCGGGAATGCGTTCGTAAGTCGGCTTCACGGTTGCGAACATATGGCCGTGTGCGGCCAGCAGTTGCTGGATGACCACTTCGGCGTGCTTCACTTTCGTCGGGTCGAAGCGGCTCTCCACCGTCAGGTCGACTTTGCGGTCCTTGAACGCGTCGAGAATGTCGGACTCCGAAACGGATTTATTCCCCTTGTACGTAATATTGCGAATTGTGGGACGCTCAGTCACATAGAAGACCAGAATCCTGCCGTTCGGATTAGTCGGGCTGTTTTCCACTTCCAAGCGAATGTCTTCGAAAAAATCCGTGTTCCAAAGCGCGCGAAAATCGCGGCGGACCGCATCCACGCTATAAACATCGCCCTGCCGGGAAAAAATCCGCCCCAGCAGCGCCTCTTTCTGAACGCGTAAGAGCCCCACAAATTCGATGCGTTCAATAACCGGCTGCGCGGCGGCGCCTTTCTCCTGTTGTTGCGGGCTGGCGGACTCCTGCGCACGAACAGGCTGAAGGCCCAGGCAGAACAGCAAAGCGCAAACTACCACGGCCAGCGAGGTAGTATGCAGGCAAGATTTCCTCTCTGCGGCTTTACTTGGAGTCAAAGCCGCGCTCCGCCATCCAATATATTATGCTCCCCCGCCGGACTGTCCCCGCCGTCCAGCATGCGCGTGTAGGATTCTTTAGTGGGCCACTGGGGTTGCTTCTACCACCGGACGGAAGCCCAAGCCATCAGGCGCGAGATAAACTTCCATGATGGCCGGACGTTGAAGCCCGCCTTGAATTAGCGCCTCCGAGAGCGGATCCTCGACATATTTCTGAAGCGCGCGGCGGAGCGGGCGTGCGCCGTAATTGCGATCGGTGCAAGTCTTGTCCAAAATCCACTGCCGCGCTTCCGGTGTCATCTGAATCTGCACTTGGCGGTGGACGAGAGTATCGTTAATCTGGCTTACGAGCAAATCAATTATGCGCAGCAGATCCTCGTCGGCGAGCGCATTGAACAGGATCACTTCATCCAGGCGGTTCAGGAATTCCGGATTGAAAACTCGCTTTACTTCATTCATCACCACGTCGTCCAGGCTCTTGGCCTGCGCATCGCCGCCGGACTGAAAACCCATCGTCGCCTGCTTGTGCAAGGCGCGGGCGCCGAGGTTCGATGTGAGAATCAGGATCGTGTTGCGGAAATCGACGGTGTTGCCCAATCCATCGGTGAGCTGGCCATCTTCGAACACCTGCAGCAAGATGTTGTAAACATCCGGGTGCGCTTTTTCGATTTCGTCGAGCAAAATAATCGAATAGGGAGTGCGTCGCACACGCTCCGTCAGTTGGCCGCCTTCTTCGTAGCCCACATATCCTGGAGGCGCGCCGATCAGTTTCGACACCGAGTGCTTTTCCATGTACTCGGACATATCGAAGCGAACCAGCGATTTCTCGCTGCCGAACAAAAACTCCGCAAGCCGGCGCGCCACTTCCGTCTTGCCAACGCCCGTCGGTCCCAGGAAAAGAAAGCAGCCTACCGGCCGGCCTGGAGCTTTCAGTCCGGCGCGGCTCCTGCGAATGGCCCGCGCCAGCGCCGTGATGGCTTTGTCCTGACTGATGACGCGTTTGTGCAGCTCTTCCTCGATGCGCAGTAGTTTTTGCTGTTCATCTTCCTTGATCGCCGTGACCGCTACGCCCGTCCAACGTGCCACCACTTCTTCGATGTCGTCGCGCGTGACCGTGCCCGTGGAAGAGTCGTCGATCTTCAGTTTCTCCCGAAGGGCGCGCAGATTCTCTTTTTCCTTGCGTTCCTCCTCGGAATAAAAGCGCGCCTTTTCGAATTCATGATTGGCGATGGCCGTTTCCATGCGATGAGTAATGAATTTGACGCGCTTTTGCGCTTCGGAAACTTCCTCCGGCAGCATGGCCTGTCGCAATTTCACGCGTGCGCCGGCTTCGTCGATCAAATCGATGGCCTTATCGGGAAGGAAGCGGTCCGGAATATAGCGATTCGAGAGGTAAACCGCATACTGGATGGCCTCGTCCGTGTACGAGACGGCGTGGAATTTTTCGTACCGGTCGCGCACACCCTGCAGAACGCGAATCGCTTCGTCTTCGTTCGGCGCGGAAACTTTCACCGATTGGAAGCGGCGCTCCAAAGAACGATCCTTCTCAACCGACTTGCGATATTCGCCCGGCGTAGTGGCGCCGATGCACTGAATCTCACCCCGGCTGAGCGCCGGCTTCAGAATATTAGCCGCGTCGAGCGAACCCTCCGCCGAGCCCGCGCCCACCAGCGTATGCAATTCGTCGATAAAGACGATGGCGTTCTGGCTCTCCATCAGCTCTTTCATGATGGTCTTCAGGCGTTCTTCAAATTGTCCGCGGTACTTTGTGCCCGCAACGATGAGCGACAAGTCGAGCGACAGAATCCGTTTGTCCGCCAGAAATGGCGGCACATCTCCATCGGCGATGCGCTGCGCCAGGCCTTCGACGATGGCGGTCTTGCCGACGCCGGGTTCGCCGATTAGAACCGGATTGTTCTTTGTGCGGCGGCACAGAATCTGTATGGCCCGCTCCAGCTCGCGGTCACGGCCCACCAGCGGATCAAGCTGGCCGTCCATCGCGGCCTGAGTCAGATCACGGCTGAATTCGGCAAGCAGCGAAGTTTCTTTTGGACGATTGACCGGCACTTTTTCTCCTGCACTGCGCGCAAGCTCCTCACGCACTCCGGAAAGCCGCAGCCCGCGCTCCTGCAAAATCTCCGCGCCAAAGGATTTTTCCTCGCGCAGAATGCCCAAAAGAAGATGCTCCGTTCCTACATGCTTGTGGTTCAGACGCTCCGCTTCTTCGGCCGCGTAGTTCAAAATGCGGCGGCACTCCTGGCTAAGCGGAACCTCGACCGAAGTGGAAATCCGCTCGCGAACGGTGATGCGCGTCTCGATCTCCTTGCGAATAGATTCGATCGAGCCGTGTGTGCGCAGGAAACGATTGGCGAGGCCCTTGTCCTCGCGCAGCAGACCGAGCAGCAAATGTTCTGTTTCGATGAAGGGGCTGCCGTACTGGCTAGCCTCGTAACGCGCGAAAAAAATCACGCGCCGAGCCTTTTCTGTATACCGTTCAAACACGGGTCACCCGCGCCCTTCTGGGGCCGAAGACTCCCCTGTCGCGACGCGCCCGGAAGCGCGATACGCGAACGTTGCATCATCCGGCATCAACAAACCGTGCTCCAGGACGAGCACGCGATTCGCGCGCTGCGCCAAAGAAAGATTGTGGGTTGCAAGGATCGAAGTCAGATGATGGGACCGGTGCAAGCGCTGCATGAGTTCGAATATCGACTCCGTATTCCGCTCGTCTAAATCGCCGGTCGGTTCGTCAGCCAGGAGCAACTTCGGCCGAGTCACCAGGGCCCGGGCAATTGCTACACGCTGCTGCTCACCGCCGGAGAGCTCGCCTGCCCGGTGCTGCGCGCGATCCGCAAGGCCCACTTCCTCAAGCCACACGCGCGCCGTATCAAGGGCTTCTCCCGCCGTGTTCCCCCGAATCAACAGCGGCATTGCCACATTTTCCACGGCGGTAAAGTCAGCGAGAAGCTGTTGCCTCTGCCAAACAAAACCAACCGCGCGGCTGCGGAAATCCTCCAATTCATTTTCCGCGAGCGCCGCCAAGGAATTTCCGGCGAAGTATACTGTACCGCTCGTGGGTGTGTCCAGCGCAGCGAGCAAATGCAGCAACGTGCTTTTGCCCGAGCCGGACGGGCCAATCAACGCAACCATTTCTCCCGGCGCAATCGCAAGAGTCACGCGCGCCAACGCCACGACTTCAGTTTCTCCGGAGCGAAACACTTTTCGCAACGCTTCACCGCGCACAAGCGCCTGCGAATCGCTCGCCGCGGATATCCGCGGTTCCTTAGTCTCGAACGTCGCTGCCGTTGGGGTCGTCATTGTGTCGTGCTTCCCGCTTTACTCCGTCCCTGCATCCTCCGTGCCGTCCCGCCCGCCGAAGCGCCCGGAGGCCTACAAGTTGGATTCTTCACTCACCGCTAAAGTTCCAGTCAATTCCCGTGCCGAAGCCGCCGCCAGCTATTGCTTTTGATTCTGTATCTTACCGAAAGGTCCTTTTGCTCACCCTCTCCGGCGGCTAATTTATTGCACATAATGAGTGTCTAACTTCCCTTTCTATTGTAACACGCAGCGTTTTTTCTTCCGGATTACGCGAGTCTTGTGTGCACCAGTGGCACCGTACTTTAGTAACGGGACTTGTTTCCCATCCGCCACTGGACCCGCGCATATCGCTGCATGGTGCGTCCAACAATGTATCGAATGGATCGCTGTTATGAGGGCGTCGAGAAACAAACCTTGCCCTCGTCAGTGGACACGCTTGCTCAGAGCGCCTATTCGGCTCTGAGAATCTCAACCGGCCGCGTGCCTGATGCGGCGCGCGCGGGATAAACCGTCGCTGCCACGCTGATGGCCAAAGCGGCAGCCGCGATCCACAACGCATCCCATGCATTCGAATAAAATGGAACGTACGGCACGGCATAAATTTCTGGATTGAGCGGCACCAGCCGCCAGTGATTCAAAGTCCACGCCAGAACATAACCCAGAATCAAGCCTATCGTCGTCCCCGCCGCTCCAACTAAAAACCCCTGTAGCACAAAAATGTTCCGCACTTGCAAGCGCCTCGCGCCCAGCGTCATCAGCACCGCAATGTCGTGAGCTTTGTCCGTCACGGTCATGGCCAGCACCACAAGAATGTTCAGGCCCGCGACGAACGTGATGAGCCCAATGAAAATCGCCGTAACTAGTTTCTCGAGGCTCATCGCGCGAAAGAGCGCCCGATTTTCCTCGCTCCATGTGGTCGTGTGATACCCCGGTCCTGCCTCTTGCGCAATTAAGGAGGCGATTTGATCCGTGTGATCCAAATCAGTCACGCGGATTTCCAGTTCGCTGACCACGTCTCCTACGCCGGCCAATGCCTGAGCCGCGTGCAATGTGATAAACGTCCAATTCGCGTCGTAGTCGTAAAAGCCAGAATCGAATATCCCATTCACGCGGAAGCGCTGTGATCGCGGCAGCATTCCAAACGGCGTCAGGCTGCCTTGTGGGCTGGTAACCGTCACATAATCTCCCACGGCCAGACCCCAGTCTCCCGCCAGAATCCGCCCGATCAGAATTCCGGGAATGCCGAACGAATCTGCCGCGAAACTATCGCTGCCGGAAACGATGTGCCGTAGCGCCGCATCCGCGCCCTCTTCCAGCCGCGGATTCACGCCTTTCAAGATGATGCCTTGCGATTTATCGTGAGCGGAAAGAAGAACCGTGTTGTACACCGCGGGAGTGATCGAGCGCACGCCGGGAGTCGGCGCCAGCCGGGCCATGAGTTGCGAATAATCGCGGATGCCTTCGCTTCCGTTGGGCTTTAGGTTGATATGCGCGGTGACCACCAGCAGCCGATCGCGAATCGCCCGGCGAAAACCTGTATTCATCGCCAGCGCAATCACCAGCGTAGCCACACCCGCAGCGACGCCTGCAACAGAAAGAAACGTCACCAGCCGCAGCACAGGCGGCTTATGTTTCGACCGCAGGTAGCGCCGCGCGACCATCCATTCGAACTTCACGGATGATGCTCTTCGTGCGAGGCGGCCACAATGTCCGTTTCCGAATCCTTCTGCGGACGCAACGTGGGGAAAAGGATCACTTCGCGAATCGAGTGCGAATCGGTGAGTAGCATAATCAGCCGGTCGATTCCAATCCCTTCGCCTGCCGTCGGCGGCATTCCGTGCGCCAGCGCGCGGATGTAATCCCAATCAATTTCCTTCGGCATTTCCAACCCGCCTGACTCCACCTGAGCGCGGAAACGCTGCTCCTGGTCAGCAGGGTCGTTCAGCTCCGAAAAACCATTCGCCAGTTCCATCCCCTCGACGAAAAGTTC
>JBAQYT010000117.1:0-7644 GCA_049787175.1 Candidatus Acidiferrales bacterium
GACCAGTGATGAGAAGGATGGGCTGCGTCACGCCGTCGAGATAGAGATCGTTGGGCACGAAGCGCTCGCCACGCTGCTCAAGCAAATTTTCAATGACGGGGTGGCGGCCGCCAGCGATGAACAATTCGCCACGCCCGGGCGAATTAGCCGCGTGGCCTGGTTCGAATTCGTTGAACGCGGGGCGGGAGTAGTTTCGCTCCGCAGCCAGGACGGCAAAATCGACGAGCACGTCGAGCTGCGCGACAGCAGAAGAAGTGTGACGAAGGCGCGAGGCCTCGGCGGCGATTGATTCACGAACTTCGCGATACAAACGGCGCTCGATCTCGATGATGCGTTCGTCGGCTTCGAGGACTCTGCGCTCGTAGTCTTTTAGCTCGGGCGAAGTGAAACGCTCGGCGTTGACGAGGGTTTGCTTGCGCGTGTAATCAGCCGGCGCGAGATGCTGATTGGCTTTGGAAATTTCGATGTAATAGCCGAAGACAGTGTTGAAGCGAATCTTGAGGGAGGCGATGCCGGTGCGCTTGCGTTCACGGTCTTCCATGGCGGCGATGGTTTGCTTCGAGGATTTGCTGAGGTCACGCAGCTCGTCGAGTTCCGCGTTGTAGCCGCGGCGAATCATGCCGGGCTCGGTAGGTTGGGCGGGCGGATCGCCGGCGATAGCGCGGCCGATGAGGTCGCGGACGTCCGTAAGCTCGTCGAGTTGGGCGTGCAGCGCCGCCAGCCGCGCGCTCGTGCAACGCGCCAGCAATCCGCGCAGTATTGGAATCGCGGAGAGCGAGCCGCCCAACGCGAGAAGATCGCGTGGGGTGGCGCTGCCGAGGGTGACGCGGCTGGTGAGGCGTTCAAGATCGAAAATTTGGTCGAGGCCGCGGTGGATTTCGTCGCGAACGACGGTGGCGGACTTCAGTTCGGAAACGGCATCGAGGCGGGCCGAGATTTCGTCGCGATCAATCGACGGGCGCAGAATCCAGGAGCGCAATAGGCGCGCGCCCATGCCGGTCGCGGTGCGGTCGAGCGTGAAGAGCAGGGTCGCGGAAGGCTCGTCGCCGAGGGCGGGCTGGATGAGTTCGAGGTTGCGGACAGTGACATGGTCGAGGACCAGCGCGTCTTGCTGTTCGTAGAAAACGATGTGGTCAAGATGCTCAAGGCCGCGCCCGGGGGGGCGAAGTTGCATGGACGCAGTTCCGTTGCTGGTGTCGGAGGCGCCGATGGCGGAGGTTTCGCGCAGGTAATGGAGCAGGCCGCCGGCCGCAGCGATGGCTTGCACGTGCCCGGCAAGCCCGAAGCCGTCGAGCGTGGCCACGCGGAAGTGCTGGGTGAGGATGCGTTCCGAATGGGCTGGCTCGAAGACCCAGTCGTCGAGGTGAGTTTCGGTGGCGCCGAGACCGTTGAGAGAAGGAGCGGCAGTTTCGGCAAACAGAGAGGACGCGGGAGCGGGCAGCAGGATTTCGCGCGGGCGAAGAATTTCGAGAGCGTCGCGAAGGCGCGTCTCCGCGGCCGGGCCGGCAAATTCCGTGGCGCGAAATTCGCCGGTGGAGAAGTCGACAAAGGCCAAGCCAATCGGCTTGCCGCCTCCGTTGCGCGCGATGGAGGCGAGGAAATTGTTCTCGCGGGTCTCGAGGAGGGGGGAATCGGTGGCGGTGCCGGGAGTCAAGACGCGAATTACTTCGCGGCGCACGAGCTTCTTGGCGCGCGAGGGGTCTTCCATCTGCTCGCAGATAGCGACTTTGTGGCCGGCGCGAATCAGGCGGGCAATGTAGGTTTCCGCGGCGTGATAAGGGACGCCGCACATGGGGACGGCCTGGCCCTTCTCGCGATTGCGCGAGGTGAGGGTAATCTGAAGTTGGCGCGAGGCGACCACCGCGTCTTCATAGAAAAGCTCATAGAAATCGCCGAGGCGGAACAGAAGCAGAGCTTGGGGATGCTGCCGCTTGATGGAATGGTATTGCTGCATCAGCGGAGTGGTGGGTTCGGTCATTCAACAGCCATTTGAGCAACCGTCATTCGGCAGCGGCCATTTGGGGTGGAAACGGAGACGATTATCGCGGGTCGAGCAGGCTTTGGCAACAGGCAGGAAGGGATTCACGAGAGCGGGGCCTTTCTTCGGCTGAAATGCGAGGGTCGTTTATACTGCGGAACGAGTCATGCCTAGAAACCGTGAAATCGAGATCAAGCTGCCCGTCCGCGATGTGGGAAAACTCATCGCGCGGCTGCGGAAGGTAGGCGCGAAGAGGATTGGGCGGGTCTATGAGGAAAATACGCTGTTCGATACGGAAGACCGGCAGCTCGGGGCGAGACTGGCGATTCTCAGGATCCGGCGCGAGGAGAATGCCGATTCACGGGGCAAATCTCCAGGAAGGAGCCGGAGGAAGGGGTCCACTGAAGGGGGCTTGCTGACGTACAAGGGCTGGTGGAAGGGCAGAGCGGCATGGGGATGAAATACAAAGAGCTCGAGGAGATCGAGTATCGAATCAGGGATGCAAAGCGGCTTGCCCGAGTGCTCAGAGGAATCGGCATGCGTCCGTGGTTCCGATACGAGAAGTATCGGACGAAATATAGGACAGCGTACGCCGGGCTCAGCATCGATTTGGATGAAACGCCGATGGGGGCTTTTCTGGAACTGGAAGGGCCGAGGCGAGCAATTGACCGAGCGGCAAGGGCGCTGGGGTATTCACGCGACGATTACATTACGGAGTCCTATTTGGAACTGTACGCGGCGGAGTGCTCCCGAAAAGGCGTGAAGGTTGCGAATATGGTATTCGACAAGAAAAAAAAACGTTAATTCCGCACTCTGTCCTTGACAAAGTTTGTGACTGCTCTTAACAAGGAACTGACATGGAGAGAACTGAAGTGGATCGTTCTTCCAACTTGGAGCCCGGGGGGCGATGCCTGTCTAGGCCAGGATGGCGGGCCTGGATGGGGATCGAATCGCTCGGTGTTTGCGGCCTGCAGGGCACGAAGCGTGAGGGCCAGGAGGCCTTAGCCGACCAGAGGTGATACGGCGGGAGTGATTTCCGCCCGTGGTCGGCGATGAGTCCGGCCACGGGCTTTTTTTGTGCGCCAACGGCGGACGGGGAAGCATCAGGGAATGGGAGGTTGGCCATGCTGCACGCGACGGAATTATTGGGTTCGCAAGCCTACGACTCGCAAGGGCATCTTGTGGGGCGCGTAAAGGAGTTCTATCTGGAGCCGGGGGAGCAGGGCGCCCGCATAAGCCGCATATTGCTCACGAGAGGGAAGTACCAGCCACTGCTGGCCCGACATGACCAGATTGCGTTTGTCGAGCCGGGCACACTGAAGCTGACGGTAGAAGAGAAGCAACTGGAGCCTTACTCGAAGAATGAGGCGTGGCTGGGAGTGCGCAAGGATCTGCTGGATCAGCAGATCATCGATACGCATGGGCGAAAGGTGGTTCGCGTAAACGACCTGGACATGGCGGAGCACAGGACGAACGGAAACGTTGAACTACGCATCGCGCGAGTCGATGTGGGGCTTACCGGGGCAGTGGGACGGCTGCTGCAAGGGGTGGCCTCGCACTCCATGATTCGCCGCATCCAGGGAAAGCTCCCGACACGGATGATTCCGTGGGAATTCGTGAACCTGATTGAACCCGATCCACTGCGACGAGTAAAGCTGCGGCTGCCCAGCCAGAAGCTCTCGAACATGCATCCGGCGGATTTGGCGGACATCATGGAGGAGCTGTCACCCGACGAAAGAAGCTCGATTATCGCATCGGTTGACGAGGAAACTGCCGCTGAGGTGATTGGGGAGCTCGATAAGCGGCTGAGAACGCAGGTGGTGGAAACGCTTGAGCCGGGGAGGGCGGCGGAAATCCTCGAGGAAATGCCGCCGGACGAAGCGGCTGACGTGCTGGCGGAGTTGGCTCCGGAGACGTCGCGCGAAGTGCTGAGCGAGATGCCGAAGCACGAAGCGGCCGAAATGCGCGAACTGATGCAGTTCGAGGGGCACACCGCCGGCGGAATGATGAACACGGAGATTGTGGAAGTGGGCGTGGAAGCCACCAAGGGGGAAGTGGTCGACTATATCCGGTTTCATGAAGTGGCGCTGGATCAGCTGGACACCATTGTGCTGATCGACCGGGATGCGATATTTGCCGGGACCGTGGCGGCCGCGAAGCTCGTGCTGGCGGCGCAGGAACAACGAATGTCTGCGCTGGTGAGCGAGCCATTCATATCGGTGGAACCACAGGTGGAGGAGCGAGAAATCTTCGAGCTTTTCGATAAGTACAACTTGCGCAGCTTGACGGTGGTGGACGAAGAGAGGCACCCGATTGGGTCGATCACCGTCGATGACATCGTGAACCGGATGCACGCGAAGCTGAGATGAGATGAACTGGACCAGTATCAACGCGAGATTCGAAGCCTGGCGCGGGCGCGGAGATAATCTCCGCCGCCAGGGACGCCATTGGCGCAGGCGGCTGGCGTTGTTTCTCGCCGTCGTTGGACCCGGACTGATCACATCGAATGTCGACAACGATGCCGGAGGGATCGCGACTTATTCGGTGGTCGGGGCGCAATTCGGCTACGCGATGCTGTGGTCGCTGATTCCGATTGCGATCGCGCTTTATGTTAGCGAAGAAATGTGCGCGCGGATGGGCGTGGTGACCGGCAAAGGCCTGTCCGATTTGATACGCGAAGAGTTCGGCTTTCGCTCCACCTTTTTCGTGATGCTTGCGGGGCTGGTGGTGGATCTGGCAAACACAGTCGCTGAATTCGCGGGCGTGGCGGCGTCCATGGAAATATTTGGAGTCAGCAAGTATATCTCCGTGCCCGTTGCCGCCATCCTGGTCTGGATCATGGTGGTCCGCGGGACTTACCGGCAAGTCGAAAAGATATTTCTGGTGGCGTGCGTTTTTTATGCTTCTTACGTCGCGTCGGCATTTCTCGCCAAACCGGATTGGATTCTGGCAGCAAAGCAGACAGTTATCCCGAACCTGCAATTCAATTCCGCGTATTTGCTGATACTCATTGGATTGATTGGGACGAGTGTGGCGCCCTGGCAGTTTTTTTATTTGCAGGCTGGTTATGTGGAGAAGAAGGTGGGCGCGCGGCAGTACAAGCACGCGCGCATGGACGTCCTGGTGGGCAGCATCAGCTGCATGGCCATCGTGTTTTTCATCATCGTTTGCACCGCAGCGACGCTGCATGCCACTGGGCACACGAAAATTTCAGGCGCGGATGATGCGGCGCGAGCGCTGGCGCCATTAGCGGGAAAGTGGGCCTCGTGGCTATTTGCGTTTGGTTTATTGAATGCATCACTGTTTGCGGCTTCCATTCTGCCACTGTCAACCGCTCACGTGATTTGTGAAGGCCTGGGATTCGAGGCGGGAATCGACCACAAAATGAACGAAGCGCCGATGTTCTACGGGCTTTATACCGCGCTCATCGCCGTTGGCGGGGCGCTTATTCTGATACCGCGCGCGCCGCTGTTCAAGATCCTGGTGCTTTCGCAAGTCGGCAACGGGATATGGCTGCCCGTCGTATTGATTTTCGTTTTGCTCCTGGTGAACCGGAAGAGTTTGATGGGCGACCACGTGAACGGCCGGACGTTCAACATCATCGCGTGGCTGATCAGCATTGCCATGATCATATTGACGCTCATTTTGGTGTATGTGGCGATTGTGAATCCGAGCGCGGCGGGGCTCGGTTGACGCCACAGTGCGCGCGGGCGCAGGTCCGGCGGTTGCCTGAATGATAGCGCTGTGTTAGCGTTTTGCGGAAGTCCCCGAGTGAATCTGCGTGAAAGCGATTGAACTGGTAAAGCCTTCAGGCCGCCGGGAAGCGGCGCTTCTGGAACAAATCGACCTGAAACGCCTGCCGCGGCACGTTGCGATCATCATGGACGGCAACGGGCGCTGGGCACAAAAGCGCCATTTGCCGCGTATTGCCGGGCATCGCGCGGGAGTGAAAATTGCGCGCGAGGCCATCGAAACGTGCGCGCAACTGAAAGTGCCGGCGCTCACGCTGTACGCATTTTCGCTGGAAAATTGGCGAAGGCCGCAGGCGGAAGTCTCTTTTTTGATGCGGCTCTTGCGCGAGTATCTGAAAAGAGAGCTTCCCTCCATTCATGGGAACAATATTCGATTGCTGGTGATAGGGCGCTCCGCACAACTGCCGGAGGCGGTGCGGAAAGATATAGAAAACGCCATGCGACTGACGTCGCAGAATACGGGAATGAAGCTGGTGGTGGCTTTGAATTATGGGGGTCGCGCGGAGTTGGTGGACGCGTTCAACGCAATTCTGGATCGAGTGCGATTGAATGGCCTGTCCGCGTTTCAAGCGGATGAGCAGACCATTTCCGATCATTTGTACACCGCCGGTTTACCGGATCCGGATTTGCTGATTCGGACCAGCGGCGAGATGCGCGTAAGCAATTTTCTGCTGTGGCAGATCGCTTACGCGGAGCTTTATATTACCGACGCTCTATGGCCCGATTTTTCGCGCGAGAGGCTTCTGGAGGCGCTGTTGAATTTTCAACAGCGAGAACGGCGGTATGGCGGGCTCGGGCGCGAATCCGGGAATGGCGCGGGATAACGAATGCGCGCAGTTTTTCGATTTTTCCGCAAGACGGCGTTAAATTCCGGCAAATGGCGGGCTGATTGGTCAAGCGCATCATAACGGCAGCAATCCTCATACCCATTGTGGTGGCCGTGGTGTATTTGGGGCCTGCGTGGCTGGTCGCAATTGCTGCCGGCGTGGTTGCGCTGCTGGCCATGGTGGAATTCTTCAAATTGACGTCGCAGATGGGGATGCGAGCGTTTCGTTTGTGGACGATGATTTGCGCAGCCGCTCTTTTTTATGCGCAGTGGCTCGCGGGCTTGGCCGAAGTGCATCGGCTCGGGTCTGGCACGGAAGTGATAAGCAATATGAACATGGGGAATTATTTGTCGGATAGCACTGTGTTCCTGATATTTCTGTTTGGCGCGGCGCTCATGGGCGTGGCGAGCCGGGTTGCGATTGCCGATGTGCTGCCCGCGATCGCGGCGAGCTCCGCGGGGCTGATTTTCGTGGCATGGCCGTTCAGTTACCTTGTGCGGATGGATGGAAGCTTGCCGGCAGGTCCGGTGCTGGTGCTGTTCGCGTTGGCGATTGTGTGGGCAGGGGACACCGTCGCGTACTTCGTGGGCAAATCGATTGGCCGGGTGAAAATGGCGCCGGCGCTTTCGCCGAAGAAGACGTGGGAAGGAGCAGCGGGAAACGTGGTGGGGTCGCTCATCATCGGGTACTGCTTTGCGCGATGGCAAAATGGCGACGTGACGGCATGGCTAGTGACGGCGGCGCTGGCGAACATCGCGGGGCAAGTGGGCGATCTGGTAGAATCAGCATATAAGCGGGGCGCAGGCGTGAAAGATTCTGGCGCAGTGCTCCCAGGGCACGGAGGGATGTTGGACCGCATTGATAGTTTGATTTTTGCCGCTCCGGTTGTATGGCTTGCGGCAGGGTGGTTGCTGCAGGGCCGGCTGTGATTGATCGGACCTCGTGAAACGAATTTCCATTCTCGGATCGACGGGCTCCATTGGGCGGCAGTGCCTGAAGGTCGTGGATTCACTTCCGGGCAGATTTGAAGTGGTTGCTATCGCTGCGGGCCGAAATGTGGAACTGGCGGCGGAGCAGGCGCGGAAGT
>JBAQYT010000121.1:0-2064 GCA_049787175.1 Candidatus Acidiferrales bacterium
TCCGGCGGGATATAGCTCACCGTCAAACCCACGGCCCACTCCGCCAGCAACAATCCCGCACCCGCACCGACCAGCGCCAGAATCACGCTTTCGGTGAGTAGTTGCCGCACCACGCGCCAGCGGCTCGCGCCCATCGCCCTGCGCACCGCGATCTCCCGTTCGCGTCCCGCCACACGCGCGAGTTGCAGATTCGCCACGTTCGCGCACGCAATCAGCAGCACAAATGCCACTGCCACCAGCAGCAACAACATGAACTGGTGCGTCTGCTCGTCAGTGGCATACGTGCGAAACGGTACGGTGCGAATGTCCGTCTGCGCGTTCGACTTCGGAAACTCCTTCGCCAGCTGCTTCCCCATTGCATCCATCTCCGCGGCTGCTTGCGAAACGGAAATGCCTCGTTTCAGCAATCCGATCGGAAAAAGATAATTGTTTTTGTGTTCGTCTCTATCCGCGTCCGTGAATGCCAGCGGCTCCCATAATTGGGTCGCCACGGGATAGTCAAAGTCCTTTCCCATCACGCCAGTGATCGTATAGCTGTGCCCGTTGATATGCGCTTCTTTGCCAACAATATTCGCATCGCCCGCGAACTTGCTCTGCCATAATCCGTAACTCAGAATCACTTCCGCGTCATGCCCGGGCGTTCCTTCCTCAGGCGCAAAGGCGCGTCCCAGCGCTGGATGCACACCCAGCACATCGAAAAAATTCGGCGTTACCTTCTCCGAATAGACATGCTCTGGGTAGCCCTCTCCGGTCAGATTCGCATTCCCTCCTTCGTGTGCCGCAATCTGCTCGAACGACTTGCTTTGCCTGCGAACAGTTTCGTAGTCAAAGGGCACCATCGAATTCTCATCGGTAATGGAATCCACTTTGTTGAACATCAGCGTCAGGCGGCTCAAATTCGGAAACGGCTCCGGCCGCAGCAGCAGCGGGTCCGCCACGCTGAAAATCGCCGCGTTCGCGCCAATCCCCAGCGCCAGCGCGCACACCGCCAGCAGCGTCACGCCCGGATTTTTCAGCAGCATCCGCACGCCGTACTTGATGTCCTGAATGAGTGTGCTCATCCTTCACCCCGCAAAAGCCATTCGTAGGGGCGAGGCTTGCCTCGCCCGGGCGACCCAAGGGTCGCCCCTACCAAACGCTATTCGTACCGCAGCGCCACCATCGGGTCCACGCGCATCGCGCGCCGCGCCGGGATGTAACACGCCGCTCCGGAAACCAGCACGAGCAAAATCGCTACCGCAACGAACGTCAACGGATCGCTCGCGCTCACGCCGAAGAGCAGGCTGGTCGTCAGCCGCGTCAACGCCAGCGCCACCACGATGCCTATCGCGCCGCCGACGAGCGTGAGCCGCGCGCCCTGCCCTAAAACCAATCGCAAAATATCGCCGCGCTGCCCGCCGAGCGCCATGCGAATGCCAATCTCGCGTGTGCGCCGCGCCACCACGTAAGCCAGCACGCCGTAAAGTCCGAGCGCCGCAAGCAGCGCCGCAAGCAACGCCAGCGAAATCGACAGCACCGCCACCAACCGGTCATTGAACATTTCATTGCTGATCTGCTGCGTCAGCGTCCTCATGTCGTTGATCGGCAGATTCGCATCCAGCCGCTCCATGGTTTCGCGCAGCGTCGCCGCCATCTGCCCGGGATCACGCTCCGTGCGCACATAGAACATCAGCGTGCCAATCTGCGGGTCTTGCGTATACGGCTGGTACATGAACGGCACAATGTTGGCGCGCGGGCCGTCCCATTTGCTGTCCGCCACCACGCCCACGATTTCCATGTCCGGATGAACGTTGGATCCTCCGCCGAATCCAATATGCATTCCAACGGGATTGCGTCCCGCAAAGAACCGCCGCGCTAGCGCTTGATTGATGATGATGACTTTGTGGCTCGTCGTCGTGTCTGCATCCGTGAATTCGCGGCCCGCAACCAGCGGAATTCCCATCGTGGAAAAATAATTCGGACTGATGAACGCCCACAACACGTTTGTGTCTTCATCTGGCCGTACGGTGTAGCCCTCCGGCGTGATGTTGGAACTGTTGTCGTCATTCGCGAACACCTGTTCCT
>JBAQYT010000144.1:0-4242 GCA_049787175.1 Candidatus Acidiferrales bacterium
TTAGCTGACCATGCTGCACGATCCACAGTGAAGCCACCGCCGCCAGCGTTTTCGAAAGGGATGCCGCTTGATAGACGGTTGCAGGCGTGGCTTGTACTGGCCGGAGGTCACCACCGCCCGGGAAAAACGGGAGATTCACGGCAGTGCCGAAGGCATGTGCGGTTACAATTTGCCCGCAACTCATCAGTGCGTAGCTCACCGAGGGTATCGTGTACTGGCTCATCGCACCTTGCACTGCGGTGTCAATGGCTTGACTGGTCTGTGCAATCGTGGAAGTGCTGGGGCAGCACCCCGATAGCACCGATGCCGCATAACCGGCCGCGCATCCTTGCAATCCTAGACGCACAAAATCGCGTCGCGATAGGTATTTCCGAGATTGGGCGCTCTTCACGTGCGTGTATTGTTGGCGGTATACGCCGATTTATCAAATTTGGCAAGTCAAAAAACTGACAGTATTGGAGCCGACTCTTTGCAAAAAATCGGTACAAATCTGTCAACCGCTCAAGAAGCCATAGATTTTATTGGGGAAATGTTGGAGGCGCGGGTGGGAATCGAACCAAAAAGGATGATGAAGACACGTAAGTTATTCATTCGACAAAAAGTGACAAACAGCAAAAACACCTGATTTGCCCAACCGGGGTACACGCGGGGTACACGCAAGAGGTTGCGGCGCGCAATCGCGGCAGCTTCTCCATGTTACAGTTCGCCTGAAACTGGAGGTGCCCATGTGTGCGATAGTTGCGATGAATTTTGAGTCGGTATCCCTTTGGATAGCCGTGGCATCGGGGGAGCGGTTCAATCCGTCGAGACTCGGAATTCGTAGCTTATTGCTATTGTGGCTGGTGCAGGACACGAGCCTCTGGGTCGTGAAAGAGCCCCAGCGCTCTCTCCAAGACCGCGTCACGTCCGTGCCGCAAGTCATCAATCGATGTCTGAACCTCAACATCCGGCTTTATGCCGACCCCCTCGAATTCTGAGCCATCAGGAAAGTACTCACGCTTCACTGCAATCCTCACGCTCATACCATTTCCGAAGTCATAAAAATACGGCAAGCCGGAAGTTCCCTCAGTCGTTTCACCGATGAGAAGAGCACGGTGGTTGTCCTTGAACGGTTCCACAAAGTCTTCGCAAGCCGATGCGCACCCGCCGTCCACCAGAAGAAGAACCTTTCCTTGGTATGCAGTAGGGTTGGGAAGAACCAATCGTGGTTCCCATGTGATCTCAGAACCTCCCAGACTCGACAGCGCATCGATATAGCCACGAGAATAGTCGGGCAACATGTTCGATTCGCCTTTTGTAACAGTTGCTTGTTCATAGTCAAACGATCCGATCCGTATGTAGGTTGATTCCTTCCATCCGCGATAAGGCTGGTTCATGAGGGCTTCAATCAACCGCGTAGGTGGAATCCCGCCAGGATTATTTCTGACGTCAATGACTATCGCTTTGGCTTGCTCGAACTGTCTAACGTATGCGAGTGCGTTCTCTTCAAAGATTGGTGAAAAGAACGTCGGGATGCGGACATACGCGACTTCATGCTCTTTCAGCCACCGCCCCGCAACGCTCTCTTGATGACCTGTTAATGACCTGCGCTTCACACTAACAGTCCGGCCCCCATACAATCCCAGCAGAAACTGTTCAGGGAACAAATGGGGTAGCAGAAACAGATTATGCTCCTGGGCGGCTTCGCTGGAGCCGGAAATGTACTTCTGCTGCTGCATGAAAAAATCTTTGACTTGGACGTTGTCAATTGACGCGATAATGTCGCCCGGCTTTAGGTCATCTAGGGAGCTATTTCGCACTACCCATTTGCCGTCTAACGGCGAGGCATAGAAACCAAGCCCTTGTCCGTACATCACTCCAAGCCAGGAATCCCAAAAAGTCGTATGTCCATTCTGAAGGCTAGCCATGAATTCCATCGTCGCGAAATCGAACTGGCGACGGTCGCCAGTCGCTAATACCTTGCGAAGATATTCCTTATATGAAACATCCAGATTGGGAAGGCTCGACCGATAAAAGAAGCGCTCTCGGACCAATGCATAAATCTTCGTCGCGACAAAAACACGTTCGTCAAGGGGAATGGTAGTTTCCTGTGTGCGGAGGTCGGGGTTTATTGGTGAAAGCCCTCTAGATAGCTTGCCGATATCCGGAGTCTTCGCTCGTTGCGAGTGGGTCGCACCACACAGCGCCAATGCCAGAATAGATACCAAGTAACCGATTTGGAAAGTTGTGCTACCCAATTTCCATTAAAACCCTTAGCCTCTTTAGGTGTGGCCACACTCGGCGAATCGAAATATTCAAGTGTTTGGTTGAGCCGCTCGTTTCTGAATTGCGGCGATAGCGCTCGCAGCTGCTTTTCTGATCGAACGGCCCTGGACTTCAGGGGACGGATCGGTTTGGGCCACCTTTTGCAACGCTGGAATCATGTCGGTCCCTCCGAATCTCCCCAGAGCATGCACCGTACCAATTCGAACCATTTCGTGTGTATCATGAAGAGCACGAATTGTCGCATCTCGGATTTCTTCAGATGTGTTAGCACTCAACTCGCGGACTGTAGCTCGAACTTGAATCAAGACGGCGACTGCCTGGTATCGATCAGTCCACGAACCATTCTTTGCCATTTCCAGCAAGCACGGGATAACGGTTTGACCAGTACGCGCCAACCTAGCTGCTAACGCTGAGTCGGGATCAAACGGGGAATGTGCGATGATACAGACTTGCGAGGAATTTTTCCAATCAGCAACCTCTGCGACTGTCCCAACAAGTGAGCCGATATACTCTGCGTACTCTTCTCCATCGTCCGGTTTGTAGTCCCTTCCTTCAGATGGGTCAGAGCTGTTCTCGCGATTCAACAGGTCTATAAGAGCGGACTTCGTTGTCTCTTGATGCATAGCGCTTGAGTTGTCAATCAACTGATAATAGGCATGTGCCCGACCTAACCATTCCTTAGAATGGAGCGCTGCGAGCAGGTCGGCAGTCTGTCGTGGAGACAATGACGTCTGCTGCGCGGCTTGGATCGGAAAACTGGCTATGAATAATACACTCGTGAATACAAATAAAATAAGCGTCCATGCCGTTTCTTTTTGCAATTTGCTCATTATTACCGATTACCAACCTGCTGGACAGCCGCCGGGCCAGGATTGGTGGTCGATGGCGCGCCAGTCGGCATGAGTATGATCATAGGGATGGTTAGGATTGTATTTCTGCTGTAGCTGCCACGGCTCAACACACGCTTTCGCCGTTTTTGCCGCATCGTGTAGCGCTTGCCAAACCGTCGCATTGCCTGCATTCAGATCGACTGCGTCGCCATGAATATGACGGTCCTGACGGTGACCCGGGAAGTGTTTGTTCTGTACTAGCGGGGTCCTGTAACCGCTAGTTATGGTAATCGGATTACCATAGTTTCCTAGCAGGCTTTCTATTCCGTTGAGTAGTGACGTTTGCAGGATTGCCCAATCTGTGAAATCACCGTACTTGATGTCCGTTGTGTCCAGTTGGCTAAATGTGAAATCCTTGGAAGGATTCATGTCGCTGGATGGTGTGAAGGCCGAGCAAAGCGGCGTGAATCCGGAATTGTACGTGGAGTACTCCGCTATTAGCTGGTCGCGATCGTCGCGGCACACCGGCGATGTCCCACCGCCCGACCAGCTGGCTCCATAGATACTCCAGAAAAGCGGCGCAGCTGGGGGAACCCACGTAGCCGTCACCTGGTCGAGCGCACCTGACGCGTCGACTACATAATCATTTCCGTCCCATGTGTAGGTCGAGGACCCCGGTATCTGACCTGTTGCAGCACCACTAGAATTGTATATCGCACCCGAGTTGCCGAGCGTTCCATCAGACGAATTCGCGATATATGGGCTATCATTTGATACGCTCCAATTAATGTTTCCTCCGGTGCCAAAATCCAGCATCCACTGACCGGCAGTCGTGCTAACGGAACCGACAAACGAGCCGTCTTCTGCTTGAACCACGGGCTGTACCGGCCCATTCTGCCCCGGAACATTCAATGTCGCCTGCGTTGCCACTCCTGTTCCTGAAGTTGTCGTTATGAAGTAACTCGTATTTGTGGGATAGGAAAGCTCCCATGAGAACAGGATTCCCTGTTCACCGTTAGTGATGGGCGCGGTCCAACTAACACCTGGCATCTGAACATTCTGCAATACAATGCCGTAAGTGCAACACGGACTGACAATAGCAGTAACGGAATACGCTCCGCTCCAGTCTCCCAAGTTAATTGTAGTA
>JBAQYT010000126.1:0-6812 GCA_049787175.1 Candidatus Acidiferrales bacterium
TTTCGCCGCAAACGCAAACCTCTAGCGAGCTCGGTTTGATAATCCACGGGAGATTAACCGCTTTCATTCAATTGTCAAAAGGAACCGTCGACGCAAATCTGGATGGTTTTGTGGGCGCCCCGTCCTTTGCGCTTTTTTGCAACGAGTGGGGCCTTTTCGTTTGTCGAGTTTCGATGCTCGCCTTCTAACATCTCGCTTCCACTTTTCTGTCCAGCACTTCGCGAATCTTGCGCGCGAGCGTTTTTGGCCCATACGGCTTTTGCAGCAGCGCCACTCCTTGGGAGGTGAGCGAAGCCAGCCGCGCGCTTTCCTCCGAGTAACCTGAACTGAAAATCACCGGCACTCCCGGCTTGATGCAACGGATCTTTTCGTACGCGTCCGGACCGCCCATGCGCGGCATCACCACGTCCAGCACGACCATTGCAATGTCCCGGTAACTCTCGCGGAATTTTTCCACGGCCTCTTCGCCATCCTTTGCCAGAATCACCTGGTAGCCGAGTTTCTGCAACATTTCGTCCGCCATTTCCCGGTTCCCCAGATGATCTTCCGCCACCAAAATCGTTTCTGTCCCCCCGCGAACGAAAGCTTCTTCCGCTCCGCCTGCGCTTCTCTGCACCACGCCTCCGCTCGCCGGAAGATACACATGGAATATGCTTCCCTTTTGCGGTTCGCTGTATACCTCGATCAATCCCTCATGTTGCTTCACGATTCCATAGACCGTGGCCAGGCCGAGCCCTGTGCCTTTGCCCACTTCCTTCGTAGTGAAAAACGGCTCGAAGAGGCGCTTCATCGTCGCCGCATCCATGCCCATGCCGGTATCTGAAACCGACAAAACCACGTACTTCCCGGGACGCGCATACTCGTGCCGCTGCGTATACGTCCGGTCCAGGTCCACGTTGCGCGTTTCCATCAGCAACTGGCCGCCGCCGGGCATCGCGTCGCGCGCATTGAAGCACAGGTTCATGATTACCTGCTCGAGCTGCGAAGGGTCCGCTCGCGTCGTCTGAAGATCAGGCGCCAGCACCATCTTTATTTCAATCTGCTCGCCGATTACCTTCCGCAGCAGCGACGTCATTTCTCCGATCATTTGGTTCAAGCTCATAATCCGCGGCTCGAGCGTCTGCCGCCGCGCGTAGGCCAGAAGCTGCCGCGTCAGTGCCGCCGCTCGCTCCGACTGCAGGCGAATCTGTTGGAAATACTTCGCGGCCCTGCTGCCTTCGGACACTTCATCGCTTCCCAATTCCGCCCAACCCATGATCGCGCCGATCACGTTGTTGAAATCGTGCGCCACGCCTCCGGCCAGTTTCCCGATGGCTTCGAACTTTTCGAGTTGGTGGACGCGAAGCTCGGTCTGCCTGTGCTCCGCGCGATGTTTCGCCTCGCGCAGCTCGCGCTCGATGGCCGGAACCAGCCGCGTCAGATTTCCTTTCATGATGTAATCCTGCGCGCCCACGCGCATCGCATCCACCGCGGCGTCTTCGCCGATCGTCCCGGAAACGAAAACGAATGGCACGTCCGCCTGCTTTTCTCTGACCATCTTCAGAGCGGCTGCGCCGCTGAAGCCCGGCATCGAGTGATCGGAAATCACCAAATCCCAGGATTCCAGCAGACTCGCCTGCAGCGCTTCCCCGGTGTCCACGCGCTTGTAGTTGATCTCGTAGCCGCCCTTGCGAATCGCGCGCACCAGCATCTCCGCGTCGGCCTCGGAGTCTTCGATAAGCAACAACTTCAGCGGCGTTCCCATTCCTATTTCATCTCGATCTGTGGCGGTTTTTCATTTAGCAGCAGCCAGTACAGGCCCAGTTGCCGCACCGCCTCCGTGAATTGCACAAAGTCCACGGGTTTCCGCACATAACTATTCGCGCCGAAATCGTAGCCCTTGATGCGGTCGCTTTCTTCGCTCGATGAAGTGAGAAGTACGATTGGCAGCAATTTGGTTCTTGGATCCGCGCGAAGACGCCGAAGCACCTCCAATCCGTCGATCTTCGGCAGCTTCAGGTCCAGCAGGATCACCCGCGGCGTTATCGCATGGCCATCTTGTTTGCCCGTGCCGAACAAATAATCGAGGGCCTCAGCGCCGTCGCGCGCCACCACTACCTCATTGCTAATTTTGTTTTTTTCCAGCGCGCGCAGCGTCAGAGCTTCATCGTCCGCATTGTCTTCCACCAGCAAAATCACCGCGTCACTCATCGCTTCTCCTTTCCCCACTGCCTCACAACGTGAAATAAAACGTCGCGCCCTGGTCGACAGCACCCTCCGCCCAGATGCGCCCGCCGTGCCGCCGGATAATTCGTTGCACCGTCGCCAGACCGATTCCTGTGCCGGGAAATTCCGCCGCGCTGTGCAGTCGTTGAAACACCCCGAACAATCGCGCCGCGTACGCAGGATCAAATCCGGCGCCGTTGTCCTTCACGTAAAATGCGAAGGATCCGTTGCTGTCTGTTTTTCCGAATTCAATCC
This sequence comes from Candidatus Acidiferrales bacterium, assembly GCA_049787175.1. Lineage (GTDB taxonomy): Bacteria > Acidobacteriota > Terriglobia > Acidiferrales > UBA7541 > DAHUXN01. Next base: position 2,461 of record JBAQYT010000126.1, read on the forward strand.
GCGCATGCGCCTTCTTGGACGAAAACTTCCAGGAATTCCCCAGAAGATTGTCCAGCACCACCCGCATCAGCCGCGGATCACTCTGGCTTTGGAGCTCCGGCGCAATCACGATTTCCACGTCGCGCTGCGGCTGCGATTCGCGAAGCGCCGCCGCCGCTTCCCTTCCGATCTCGGAAAGGTCGGTCGGCTCTCTCTGCATTTCTATGCGCGTGTAACGCGACAGATTCAGCAGATCGTCGATCAGCGCGCCCATCCGTTGCGTTGCGGCGCGAATCCGTTGCAGAAGATTCCGCGCGGATTGATCCAGCTTTTCGCTGTAGTCTTCGAGCAATGCCTGGCTGAATCCGTCGATCCCGCGCAGCGGCGCGCGCAAATCGTGTGACACCGAATAGCAAAATGCTTCGAGTTCCTTGTTCGCGGCTTCCAATTCCGCGCTGCGCTCCGCGTTTTCCCGCTCCGCCCGCTTGCGATCGCTGATGTCTCGAATGGCGCTGGAGATCAGCATGCCCTCTTCCGTCTCCAGTGGGCCCAAACTGATTTCCACTGGAAATTCCGTCCCGTCCTTGCGCCGGCCATAAAGTTCCAGCCCCGCTCCCATCGGCCGCGCATTCGGCTGCTCGGAAAATCCTTCGCGGTGGGCCGGATGCTGGTCACGAAACCCCTCCGGCACCAACAGCTCGATCTTTTCTCCCAGCAACTCTTCGCGTTCGTAGCCGAACAGCTTCTTTACTTGCGCATTGACCAGAACAATCTGGCCTTGCGGGTTCACCACCACCACCGCGTCCGGCGCAGCCTCCAGCAATCCGCGGAATTTCTTTTCTCCCCGCTTGCGTCGAGTGAAATCTCGTGTAATTTTCGAGAAGCCGAGCAACTCCCCGTCCATGCCTCGTACTGCGGTGGTCATCACGTTGGCCCAGAAACGTGATCCGTCTTTTCGGACTCGCCAGCCCTCGTCTTCAGACTGCCCTTCGGACGCAGCCGTTTTCAATTCACTTTCGGGCTTCCCGGCTTCCAGGCCTTCCGGCGTGTAAAACTGCGAGAAATGATGACCAATAATCTCTTCGGCCCGGTAGCCTTTGATGAGCTCCACTCCAGGGCTCCAAGTGCAAACGTACCCTCGCGGATCCAGCATGAAGATCGCGTAGTCTTTTACGCTCTCCACCAAAGACTGGAATCGCCTCGCTGCGTTTTCCGCGTTCCGGCGATTTCCCATTTCGTTGTAAATCACGATGGTCGCGACGAACAAAAAAACAAACGCTGCGAAATCTGCTGACAAAATGATCCATTTTGTTCTTCGTGAGTTTTTCGCCGCCTTCGCGGTTCGCAACGCCAGCAGCCGCTCTTCTTCCGCAATCATCCGCGCGATGACCGCATCGATCCGCGCCGTCGCCTCGTTCGGGTTGTGCCCTTGCACCGATGCCAATCCAGCGCTTGCGCCTTGAGTGCCGCGCACATCAATTGCCTCTTGCATCTGCGCAAAGCGCAGCGTGATCGGCTCCTCGAGTTTTGCCAGCGAAACTCGCTGTACGTTGTTATCCACGGTCAGGCGGCGTAGGTTGTTGTAGTTCTCGTAAGCGCTCGCAACAGCCTTGCGGTACGGCGCAAGATAACTTTCGCCGCCGGTTATGATGTAGCCGCTCTGGCTCGTTTCCGCATGGGCCAGATTCGCGGAAAGGGCTTCGATCTGCGCGAGAACGGCGTGCGTATGCGCGACCCGTTGTTCGTCTTCGCTGGTTTTCATCAGACAGCGATACGAGAGCACACCCATGCCGGCGAGAATCACCGGAGCAAGTCCGAACGCAATGACAACTTTCCACTTGAAGCTCATCACGACCTGCAGACGTGTCGCGGGACAACGAGGCTGAGAGAGGGGTCAGTCCGGGCCCACAAAGACTGTCAAAACAGCCAGCCAACTTTTACTGCAACATTTCGCCCGGAAATATTTATTGAATGGCTGACCGCTATTTTGATTCAAAACCTCCGAATGTCAAGCAGGTTGGTTCCCGCCACGCACGGGAAGTAACCCTCGCGGTTGACGCGAAGGCGTGACCGCATGCGGCGCGCCGCATCTGAATTGTAGGGAGGAAACATGCGAGCGGACCGCGTAGAAATTTCCTGGGACAACGAGAAATCCAAGTGGCTGATCCGAATCGAAGCCGGCGAGGAAGTTGTGCGGCGTCATTGCGACTTGCCGCGGAACGCGGACGAAGCGGCGTTGCGAGCGGCGGCGCAAAAAACGATTCAGGATGAAGGCTACGAAACGCCGGCGTCGAGCGTGATCCTGCGGAGGTAAGCCGCCTTCCCGTAGGGCGAAAGAAAAACGAGGACCAGTACAGGCCAAATTGTCTCTTGGGAGGGGTATTTTTGGGCAAAAATTGGCCTGGTTAACCAGTCCATTGAAAATCGTGTTTTTTGACATTGTTGCGAAGGCACATTTTCGATTTATTGCAAAAAGCCAACAAAAACGCGGTTTTTGTATACATACCCCCTAGGACGAGCGGAGTAGCGGCGCAAATGGGCGAACAGGCCAATTTGCAAGAAATCGATCAAAACGACCAGGCCATTCCCATAAATGATTTAGGGGTATAGGAATAGCGGAATTAAGGCGATTACGAGCGGAAGAATGCTAATGGTTTGAGGAGGAGACCGCAGCGGCTGATGCGGGGGAAGAGGCGTTGGCGGCGGCGAAGACTTCGTGGATGGCGGACACAATCGTGTCCGGGCGTTCAAATGGAATCATGTGGTCGCTGTCTGGGACGATGATTTGGCGTCCGCGCGTGGAGAGATGGGCTTCACGGACTTGAAGATCATTTCTCCAGATGAGTTCGAAATCGTCAAAGGCCTTGGTAGGAAAACCTGGAGGCAGAGCGGCAGGGTCAGGCGCCTTTCCCGCTGTGAGGACGATGAGCGGCTTGTCACCGAGGTTTCCGGAGGCGCGCACTTCGTCAGCACTGGTGGTGGAAAACACGGCGAATTCGGAAGTGGTCGCGTCGAGGAATTTTGTTTGGAGCTGGAGATAGCGGAGCTCTTCGAGGAAGTCTTTGGGCAAGTAGCTTGGCTGGGAAGTATTGGTCATGAGGCGGGCAACGCCCAAATCGATGAGCGCAGGCTGCAAGAGCGTCTGCCATCTCGATGACGCTTGCTGCTTATTGGAATAGTCAATCAGGGCTTGCGGCATTCTCTTTTCCTGATCTTCGTGGGACGCGTCGACGAGGACCATGCCGGCGACTTCGCTGGGATATGCACCGTTGAAAACGCGAACGTTGTATCCACCGAACGAATGACCGACAAGAATGTAGGGCGGCTTTTCTCCGGCGGCGGCGAGGAGGGCGTGAAGCTCCTTGACGATTTCGGCGCTGGTGCGAGGCATGGGGCCAGCGGTGCTCCATCCATATCCTGCGCGATCGTAAGAACAGACGCGCGTGAATTTGGCGACGCCGGGCTGAACGAATTTCCATCCGACGGCGGGAACGCCGAGGCCGCTATCAAGAATGACGGTGGGCGAGCCTTGGCCGGAGCAGTCGATATTGAGAGAGACATTACCGAACTCTGGGCCGAGCTGAAAGGATTTGCCCTGCTGCGGGAAACGGCGCGCGTCGAGATGCTGTTCGATGGCGCGGTAGGAAGCGCCCGCGATCAGGAGAAGCACGATGAGCGAGAGTACGGAGAGCGCTGCCCATTTCAGGATGCGCTTCCAGAGCGGGCTGCGGCGCGGCGGCATGGACGAGTCGGGTGCTGCCATCGTAGTGACCATGGTGTGCTCCTGTGCGGGAAACGGGCGCTATCGTATACCTATTGCAAAGCAGTGGCGAGTGACAAGTGGCTAGCAAAGACGAAACACATCACGCGGATGATGCGCGCGAGGGAAATACGTAGACACATTCCGGGGAGTGAGAATCCCACCCTTCGCACAAGACGCGAAGAATGGGGCACCCGTAAAAGCACACAGGCTAAAGCCTGTGCCACGGGTTGGCGTTACAAGGAAATCAACGCGAAATATCCCACGCTTTGCACAAGGCACGCGAAGGATGGGGCACCCGCAAAAACACACAGGCTAAAGCCTGTGCCACGGGTTGGCGGACAAGGAAATCAACGCGAAACACCCCACCCTTTGCACAAGACGCAAAGGATGGGGCACCCGCGCGCGAAAGGAAATACGTAGACACATTCCGGGGAGTGAGAATCCCACCCTTTGCACAAAACGCAAAGGATGGGGCACCCGCAAAAACACACAGGCTAAAGCCTGTGCCACGGGTCGGCGTACAAGGAAATCAACGCGAAATACCCCACCCTTTGCACAAAACGCAAAGGATGGGGCACCCGCAAAAACACACAGGCTGAAGCCTGTGCCA
>JBAQYT010000158.1:0-8340 GCA_049787175.1 Candidatus Acidiferrales bacterium
GGCGCACCTGAATGCAGCACACAATGCTTCCTGGCTGCGGATCCGCACGTAGGACAGGGGACAGAGAGCAACTGTTTTGCCGTCAGGTTGTTCATCTTCATTTGGATATAGTGCGACAAAACCAGCCGCAAACCGCGAGCCATCAGCGCTTCTCTGCTTGGTTCTGGCACTGGAGGCTGCTAGAGCGTAACCTGAACTCGATGGGCTTCCTCTACGGCATTTCGGCACGCGGGGAAGCGAGCGACTCACAAGGCTCAGGAAGCAGGCGGGCGGGTGAAAATTCGGCTGACATTTCGGGGCCATGTTGTAACGCCCAAAGGCGCTCCGGATTCAAGGCGGTGGCAATCGGCGCTCGCATTGATTTCGGATAAAGGCCGGGGATTGCTGAACGTGCTTGTCTCTTGCCCGTTCTGTCTGGCGCATGGCTCCATGGAAGTGGAATCGTTCGGCGGTGTCTGGCCGGTACTTTTTTGCGAGCGCGAGCAAAAGGAGTTTGAGGTTCGCTTCAAAGAGCCGGTGGGTTCCCGCTGATTGAAGATATCGCAACGTAGTGAATAAATTAGCCAATCCCCGGCACAAGATATTCCCTGTACCTACAAGAACGTGGGGCCCCGGGGTTCCTCGAAGGCAATCCAGAGGCTGTGCGGGCCGAACTGGAGAAGCGGGGATACGATTCGGAGCTGGTTGAAGTGGACGTGCTGGGTTCCCGTGTGGGCTTGAATCTTTCTGACCCAAATGTAGGAGAAAGTTCTGGCTGCTTGCCGCGTCAGGCTGGCGGAGCCGGGCACGGATTGCGTGCATTTGTTTTTCGGTGGTTTCGACGAGGTGATGGTGGAAAAGGACGACACGGTCGAATCTCTGAAAGCGAAACTGGACAGGGCGCGCCGGCAGGGGCACACCAAGATTGAAGCGCACGGAAGCTGAGGGCCATTATTTCCAAACGGAAATCCTGGATAAATTTGGAGTAGAGCACTTCTCAGCGGATGCTTCAATTATTCTTAGGAGATTTGAGCAAATAGTAAGGATGACGCGTTTTCTCTATCGCGCATTGGCCGATCTCGAAGGTGGTGGCATCAACGGAGAAACGGAACGCCTCTTCGCCTACCACCACGTCACCAAGCATAGCTATGACTCCGTTCGGACCAATGCGCGTATTCTCGATTGGCACAATCAGCCCAATCCCTTCCGAACCTATGAAGGCACCCCGATGATCACGCTTCCGGCGGAGCCCGGTTTCGCCAAGGCCGGCACGTTTGCCACAATGGCGGCGTTGGCGGAAGGAGCAAGAACGACCAAGGGAAGCAAGTCCGAATACCGCGAAGAAGTTCAGCTCGACGTGACTTGGCTCAGCCGGCTGCTTTGGCATTCCATGGCGATCAGCGCCGGGAAGAAAGTTCCTCGGACAGACTATCGCTACAGCCTGCGCGTGAACCCCTCATCGGGGAATCTCCACCCCACGGAAACCTATCTGGCATTGCTCGGGTTCACGGGAGTCGACGACGGCTTGTATCACTACCGCGCGGATCGGCACGCGCTCGAGCGTCGCAGCCGTGGTGATTGGACGGAGCAGATCGCCCGTGCCCTCATGCTTCCCTGGGCGGCGGAGTCGCCGTTGATCGTCGGGCTGACCTCGATCTTTTGGCGAGAGGCGTGGAAGTACCGCGATCGTGCCTATCGCTACTGCTGCCACGATTTGGGCCACGCGATGATGAACTTGCTTCTGGCAGCGCATGCACTGGGTATGCCTGGCGGAGTGATCGCCCACTTCGGCGATCTTCGCGTGGCCCAGGCGCTCGGCCTGACCGAAAGCGACGAGGCGCCCATGGCCTTTTTGCTCTTTCCGCCGCAAGACCCCTCTAGGCGTGTTTCTGCTCCGTTGCATCAAGAACTTGGGGGAGTCGCCAACGAGTTGTCCGCGGAAGAAGTCCCCTATGAACTGCTTCTCGGAATGCATCGCTCGACGATTCTGCTCGATCCCGTCGGGCCGCTGCCGCGTCTCTCGCCAACGAACGTCAGCACCGCCAACGAACAGCCGCGTCTGCCCGACCCGACGCGCGATATCCCTCTGGGACCAACCGTGCGGCGACGGCGCTCTGCGCTTGATTTCGATGCCTGGACTCCGCCCATGGAGCGTGACGAAGTGGAACAGCTTCTGGATTTCGCGACGCGGGATTGGCTGGCGGACTGGCGCGGGAATTTCGGCGGCGGGACGACACCGAGCGAGAGCGGCACCAATTTCGTCACGCTTTACCTCTACTCTCACCGCGTGCGAGACTGCGAGCCCGGCGTCTACCGCTGGAACAGGGCGAGCCGAAGGTTGGAGCAGCTCCATCGCGGCAATGTGGAGCGCGTGGCGGCTTATCTCAGCCTCGAACAGGCGCTCGCGGGAAACGCGTGCTTCGCCATCTCCATGATTGCGGACCTGGCTGAGGCGGCGCGCGTGTTCGGCAACCGCGGCTACCGCTACGTGCATTTTGAAGCCGGGGCGATCGGACAGAGGCTCTACATCGGGGCGGAGGCACTGGGCTGGAACGCCACCGGCATAGGCGCGTTCTACGATGACGATGTGCACCGCTATCTGGGCTTCCTGGAAGAAGGAGAAACCCCCGTGCACGCGTCGCTACATGCGGCGGAACAGGCAGCGCTTGTCATGTTGGGCTCACCGTCAAGCCGTGCGCCGACGCAGGACCGAGACCGGCGCGAGTTCGATCCGGTGATTTCCGAATCCGGGGAAGAGCATCTTTCTGGCCTGAGGCAATTGCGAGAGAACAAAGAGGAAGCTGTGCAGTGCAGGGATCCTCGCACTCTCCTACGACAGGTGATTTATCACTTCGCGGTCGGCCGCGCCATTCCCGATCCGCGGCTCGAGGCCTGAGTGCTCGGCAAGGAAAGAAGCGGAGACAAATTCATCGCAGACGCGCCAAGCCTGCAGGGAGAAAGCGGCAGAATGCCAAAAAGTTCTTTGGGGCTGATGTCATTTTAGAGAGGCGAGTTTACTGTGTCGTACAAGAGAATTGCGATATTCGGAGCCGAAAAGATCCTCAGGAGTCTTGCTACGACTTTACTTTTTCTTTTTTGTCCCGACTGCCTTTGTTCTCTGCCCAGCGCCGCGTTGCCCTTTTCCTGCCGTCAAGCTGCAGTTGTTTCTGAATGCCATTAGCCCCTGATATTTGTGCATCAGAGCGACTGGCCCTTCCGGCGGGGGGCTGGTCCAGTGTTTTTTTCGCGGATTCAGGGTCATGAGCGCTCGAAAACTGAGCGGGTCTCTGAGGTTCTGCAGTTCCCGGTAATAGTAGAGCGCCGTTGGACGTTTTCCTTTGAACCGCAGCCTTTTCAGGAACTCGATTTCTTCCTTGCTCGCATCGCCGCTGAGCGAAGCGCTCCGGCGGAACTCTTTGAAGCCCACTTCCTCCTCGGAGGATTCCCCGCCTTCCTTTTCCACAAACTCGAATCTCTTGGGATTCCCCGGTGCCAATCGGCGGTTTAACACAATCTCCATGGCAAAGGTCACCAGGTCGATATCCCAGGATTCGATCAGCGGATCCAGAAAGGAAACGCAGTTTTCAACCGACACGTGGAAAACGTCCGTATCCAGAAATTCCAGGATGATGACCCGCATTTCTTCGTAGCTGCGGTCGCTCAGCCGGGCCACCAGGTGCAGCCAATTTTCGCTCTCCAATTCTTCTTTGGCCACTCGCTTGACCACATCCAGCAGCGTCTGCGTGACCAGTCGCTCCAATTCGCCAAACGGCTGTTTCTCGAAAATAGCGCGTATTTGTCTCTCCTTGTTGTGTGCGCACTTCCGGAGAATCAGCTCGCGAACTTCTTTCAGTAACGGCGCGGGCGGGTCTCCCAGCTTTTTCCGCAATTCTTCCTTGCGCTGGTGCTCGGCCAATTCTGCGAGATTGCCGGCGGGAAGCTTCAAAAACTTGCCCATCTTCTCGTAGATGTCCGTGCGATCCGGCGCCGGAGGCAATTTCTTCCGCGTCAGCAGTTGCGAAATGTAGGACTCCGTAACCCCCGCGGCCGTGGCCAGGTCCTTCTGCTCCAGCCCTAACTCTTCCAATCGCTGTTTCACCGCTAGGCAAACATCCACGGGGCGCCTCCGCTCCGGTTCACTCCGTTGAATTAACCATTCAAAATACTCACAGATTGTACTTGACAGGTCAAGTTAATTAACCCAGTATGGTTAATGTACTGAGGGAGTCTTAAGGTAATCTAAACTAAATGGGGTTATCTGTTATCGGCCCTTGGCCACACACAACCAAGGAGGTTGCCAATGTATGCACGCAAAGTTTCCATGCAATTGAAGCCCAATAGCGGTCCGGAATTTACCCTAAGGATGGAGAAGGACGTTCTTCCCCTCCTCCGTAAACAGAAGGGTTTCCAAGACGAAATCACCTGCGTCACCACCGGCCACAAGGAAGCGTTTGGAATCAGCCTGTGGGAAAATAAAGAGAGCGCGGAGACGTACAGCCGCGCGCACTACGCCGAAGTCACCAAGTTCCTGTCGGGTGTAGTTGAGGGAGTTCCTCAGGTCGACAGCTACGAGGTTTCCAACTCCACGTTCCATAATATCGCCGCTGCCGTAGCAGCTTAGGGCCCGCAGGTCTTTTCGTTCGGTGAGGGGCGGGGGGCTAAGGCCGCCCCCCCACTTCATCCCAAAGGGGAAACTTACAAAACACACGAGACTTCCAATACTTACTTGAGCAAGACAACCAAAGGAGGTTGCCATGAACACAATTACACGTTGGGACCAGGCCCGCGGTTTGACATCTTTGCAGGACCAGGTCAATCGTTTGTTCGAGGACAACTTTGCTCGCGACCGCTCAGGTCATGCCGACATGGCAACCTGGGCGCCACCTGTGGACATTTATGAAACCGCGAATGAGTTGGTCGTAAAGGCCGACCTGCCGGATCTCCAAGAGAAGGACATCGACGTACGCGTCGAGAACAATACGTTGACCATCCGCGGAGAGCGGAGTTTCGAGAAGGACGTCAACGAGGACAATTACCTCCGAGTGGAACGGGCCCATGGTTCGTTCATGCGGAGCTTTTCTCTACCAAACACAGTCAGCTCCGAGAACATTCGGGCCGAGTATCGCAATGGGGTCTTGAGCCTGCATATGGCGAAGCGTGAGGAGTCTAAGCCGAAGCAGATAAAGATCAGCGTCTCAGCAAACGGCAAGTAATCCCACATCTCCATCCACATCTCCATATGCGGAGGCCGGTGCTCCGGCCCCCGCAAACAACCAAGGAGGTTGCCATGTTTGGACGCAGAGAACCATCGGAAGAAGAGATCGCTCGCCTTGCTCTTGATCTGTATCTTCAACACAGGGGCGACCACGGGAAAGATGTCGAGGACTGGGTGAGAGCCGAAAAAGAGCTGAGCGACGGACTTGTCGCGGGACCGGCGAAAACGAGGGTCGCCCAAGCGGGTCATTAAGCCTGTGAGCGTGGTGGTTCTGAGCGGCATCGTGAACGCAGCGAGACGTCAATGGCAGACGCAATCAAAACGGGAACCACGTCGGGATCCTTGCAATTCCAACGCGAACCGTGGACCCCTTTCTACGTGGCTGGTGAAATCATTAGAGAGTCACGGAAGTACGCGGGCGACAGGAGCATGGCTTATTTGGATAAAGTGACTGATCACCATAATCACCGGGCCGAAGGATCGCGTGTGACTCATATGACGCAAAGGACTGAATACAAGCTCGTTTCAGGCGACGATGGAGAAATTAATAAAGTTCTCACTACTGAATGGACGCAAGGCTGGAAACCGATCCTGCTATCGTCGGTTGTTACAGGCCAAGTCGTCAGATCGCAAGTCATTTTGGAGCGTGCCATCAAATCCGAAAACTGACTCTAGCCAAACGGGCCGATTCGCCTAAGTACCCTTGCGCAATCCCCCGCGTGTCTGCCAGCCGCTCGCGAATCCTTGATCCGCAATTTATCGCTCCGAACTACGTATATTCGCGAAGTACACTTATCTCGTATGAAGAGGCACGAACATGCCAGACGAAGAGTGGATCAAGACGCTTGAAGACGGCAGGAAGGTGAAATTCATCTACCAAGAACTGCCGGAAGACGGGGCGTTTGTCACCGCGCAGATTGGAGGGAATAAGGTCGTCTATTCGATCGTATTGGCTAAAGCCGGAAACCCGCTGAGCCGTGAAGATGTTGAAAGCTATTTCGAGGGTGAGCTTTCGAAGAAGTAGCGATGCTCAATTCGCAACACGATTCGACGAAGCAACCGATTCAAGACAATCCATCAATTGGAATTACTTGACTAGAATGGCGGGGTTGCGCTACACCTAGTTAGGTGGTGTCTCTCTATGGGGGCGTCCACAACTTCCCGCAGAATCAAATCCAATACAAAGCTCAAGCATAAACTCGCTTTCGATGCGCAAGCTTTTCTCGATTCGGCGGGTGTGGCGAAAAAAATCAAAGAGTTTAGAAGAGCGGAGGCCGTTTACTCTCAAGGCGACGCCGCTAAGAGCATCATGTACTTACAAAAAGGCGGGGTGAAGCTCTCCGTCGTGAATGAAGTCGGCAAAGAGGCGGTCGTCGCCATGCTGGGACCGGGTGATTTCTTTGGTGAGGGCTCTCTGGCAGGTCAGCCCGTTCGCATGGGGACGGCTACTGCGGTTACCCCTACTACTGTGCTCGTCATTGAGAAGAGTGAAATGCTCAAAGTGCTGCACGAGCAGAATGCCTTCTCCGACCGGTTCATCACTTTCATGCTGGCACGGAACATTCGAATCGAGGAGGACTTGGTCGACCAGCTATTCAACTCCAGCGAGAAGCGGCTGGCCCGCACTCTTCTATTGCTTGCCCGTTACGGTAAGGAAGACAAGCCCCACGGAGTACTCCCCAAACTATCGCAAGAGACGCTGGCGGAGATGGTTGGCACAACGCGCTCGCGGGTCAATTTTTTCATGAACAAATTCAAGAAGCTCGGGTTCATCAAGTACAATGGCGGTCTTCAGATCAATACTTCTCTCTTGAACGTCGTGCTGCACGAGTAAGCACCAACTCCCTCCGCTTATTGGAAAGCGGCATACTTCCAGATCACTCTTCACGACAGGACTTACGGCATATTGGATTGTTGACCGGAAGGGGATTTATCGACGTCCGGTAGCACGAGGAATTCTTTTCGTCTCAATAGCCTCACTCACGAGAAGCTTCCGGTCTACGTGCGGTTGTGAGCGCGGCGCACCTGAAAGCAGCAAACAACGCTCCCCAGGAGCGACGCCGCACGTAGGACAGGGGACAGAGAGCAACTGTTTTGCTGTCAGGTGGCTCCGCCTCATTGGGAACAGCCTAGTGGCGCTTCTCATATGCCCCCTCGTTTTGTGGATCCTTGATCGATCAGCGTCTTCGTACCTTGAGGTTTTTCATTCAGCAGCGCCGCAACAACGGCACGAAGGAACTGGTCGTCGCTGCATCCCTTGCTGACTACCTGTCGAACGCCGACCTTTTCAGCTTCCCATTCAAATTCCGACGAGCTGTGATTCGTGTGCATCAAAATCGGGACCCCGGGCATGGTTTTGGAGATTTCACGCGCTGCATCGAGGCCATTCATGACGGGCATCGCGAGATCAAGAATGATTAGATCGGGCTTTAGTTCCACAGCTTTAGTTACCGCTTCCTGGCCGTTCTCGGCTTCGCCGCAAACCTTCCATTCTGCGCGGGTCTGCAGCAAAGCTCTCAATAGCCTCCGGATAATACTGTGATCGTCGGCAATCAGAATGCGAATCGACACATGAGGCACGCAAGCGCCGCGCCCTCCCGCGACGCTCGGAATTTACTTATGTAGGGTACACTACATAATCAATATTTGCTTGCGATTATAATGCCTCTCCGTATAAAAGCGGAGGTCGTCCGAACTAGGCCAGGGCTCGTCTTAAAATTCTTGGCGTCACATTCGCAGAATGCGTTGGGTGTGTGAATACCAACCCCGGAAGGACCGTTTTGAGGCGCAAACCGTCGCAAGTCATGCAGGCCGGCAAACGCACGAACGTTGCCGGAAAACCGATACGCAACAAAATTCTCTTAGCGATGACCGACGTGGAGTTCCACGTGATTCGTCCTCACCTCGCGTATGTGGCGCTGCCATCTCATCGCAGGCTTCATGAGCCGCATCAGACATTTAGATTTGTTTATTCCCCGAATGAAGGTTTGATCTCTCTCGTAGTCGCAATGGCAAACGGAAAGACCGTCGAAGCAGGGATCGTTGGGAGCGAAGGTGTTGCAGGGCTGCCGGCGGTCGTGGGTCTGAGCCGAGGCCCACTTCGCGAAGTAATGCAAATTGGGGGCAATGGTTTCAGAGTTAAAATC
>JBAQYT010000128.1:0-8173 GCA_049787175.1 Candidatus Acidiferrales bacterium
CCTTCGATTCACATCATCGTGGATAACGGCCACGTCACGCTCATCGGCTACGTCGACAACAAGACGGATTCACAAATGGCCTACACGCGAGCTAATTCGGTGCCGGGAGTCTTCTCGGTCACCAACAATCTGAGGGTTGGATAAGTTCAAGCGCTTTCGCGCTTGAACTTTGTGCGCAGTGTGACCCACGGGCTCGGCCGCTTTTCGCCGAGCCCGTTTTTTTTGCAGTTCGAACTGAACTGGTTTCGCAGGAAGGGTTGCGCCCGCGCCTGCCCGCGGGTGCCCCATGCTCGCCTTCCGAGCGTGGGTCTTTGCCTTTTTGGAGTGCGGGTGCTCCATGCTCGCCTTCCGAGCGTGGGGTCTTTGCCTTTTTGGAGTGCGGGTGCTCCATACTCGCCTTCCGAGCGTGGGTCTTTGCCTTTTTGGAGTGCGGCGTCTCGACGCCGCTTTGCCACTCACGCTCCCCATCACCTCGCCCTAGCCTCGTGCGCGCCGCTCGCCGCACCTCCTCGCCAACGCCGGGGCCTTCTCCTTGCCCCCTCTTTGCTCACCTCGCACCGCCTCCGCGGGGCGCAGTTTGAATTTCTTGATCGTGACACAAAGAGTCAAAATTCAAGCTGACCCATTATCGAAAAAGCTGATCCTGCGGGTGCCCCATGCTCGCCTTCCGAGCGTGGGGTCTTTGCCTCTTTGGAGTGCGGCGTCTCCACGCCGCTTTGCCACTCACGCTCCCCATCACCTCGCCGTAGTCTCGTTGCGCGCCGCCCGCCGCACGGGTTCGTAGGGGTGCTGCTTGTATACCCTGACGAAAGGAAGGGCTGCGCCCGCGCCTGCCCGCCTGGGCGGGCGACTCCCGAGTCGCGGCCTTTGCGGGTGCCCCATGCTCGCCTTCCGAGCGTGGGGTCTTTGCCTCTTTGGAGTGCGGCGTCTCGACGCCGCTTTGCCACTCACGCTCCCCATCACCTCGCCCTAGCCTCGTTGCGCGCCGCCCGCCGCACCTCCTCGCCAACGCCGGGGCCTTCTCCTTGCCCCCTCTTTGCTCACCTCGCACCGCCTCCGCGGGGCGCAGTTTGAATTTCTTGATCGTGACACAAAGAGCCAAATTCAAGCTGACCCATTCGAAGAAGCTGATCCTGCTCGCCGCACAGTTCGCATTTTATGTCTGAGGCGCTTCAGTTTGCTGACCACCGTTCCCTGACCCCTTGCTCCTCGCTTTAGCCTGTGCGCTTTGCTTTTGCCTGCTCGTTACTCATCACTTGTCGCTCGTTTACTCTGAGCGGAGTCGAAGGGCTACTGCCTTTCGTCACTCGTACCTCAGCGCCACCATCGGATCGATTTTCATGGCCCGCCGCGCCGGGATGTAGCATGCGCCGAGCGCGACGACGCTAAGCAGAATCGCCACAGCCGCAAAAGTCGCCGGATCTGTCGGCTTGACTTCAAACAGCAAGCTGATCATTAAACGCGTGACCGCGAGCGCGCCCAATACTCCAACGACAATCCCCGCAAATGCCAGCTTCGCTCCGTCGCCCACGACGAGACACAGCACGTCTCGCCTCTGCGCGCCGAGGGCCATGCGTACACCGATCTCGTGCGTTCGTTGGCTGACGCCATAAGCCATCAGCCCGTAAATTCCCACCGACGCGAGAATCAGCGCGAGCGCGGCGAAGATTCCGAGCAGCAGCAGGTTGAACCACTGCTGCGCCAGCGAAACAGCCATCAGGTCGTCCATGGACTGCACGTCGCTTACAGGAATCAGGCTGTCCATGCTCCAGACCTGCTTTTTCACTTCTTCAACCAGTCCCGCGGATGCGCTCCGCGTTCGGATTGCCAGCGTCATGAAGTGCCGCCACCGCTCGTCGTTCTGCGCGAATGGGGTGTACACCGCGGGATCTGTCGGTTCGTTCAGTCCCGAATGCTTCACGTCGGCAACCACCCCAACAATCGTCATCCACCGATGCGGCCCGTCTGTTCGTGCCCAGTCGATGCGGTTGCCGAGCGGGCTCTCGTGCGGGAAGAACTCCTTCACGAATTCCTCGTTGACGATCGCCACCAGCGGCTCGCCCTCGCGATCCGCGGGCGTGAAGGCGCGCCCTGTGCGAATCGGGATTTGCATCACGCCAAAGTAATCGCCCATCACCGAGAGGGTTTGCACTTCGGGCTCAGCACCCGCGGGAACCGGCGGGCGCCCGTCGAAGACCACGCGGTGGCCGACATAGTTCCCGCCGAGGGGAATATCCGTGATCATCGCGGCTTCAACGCCCGGCAAAGAATTCAGTTTCGCGAGCAATTCGCGCCGGAACTCCGTTTGCCGGGGAATCTCCGCATACCGCGTGGCCGGCAAATCCAGATACATCGTCATCACATTCGCTGGATTGAATCCCGAATTCACTGAACGCAGCCGCGAGAATCCTTTGATCAACAATCCCGCGCCCACAAGCAGCATCAGCGCGAGCGCGAATTCCGCCGTGACCAGCAGCTTGCGTAACAATTGGCCCGAAGGCCCGGTCGTTGCGCCGCGTCCGCCTTCCTTCAGCGACTCGGAAACGTCCGCTCGCGCTGCCGACCACGCCGGCGCAAGGCCGAAGACGATGCCGGTCAGCATGGAAACGCCGAACACGAATAACAGCACCTTCGCATCCATTTGGATCCCGTTGAAGCGCTCAAGCGCCGCCGGCTTCAGCGACAACAGAAGACGCGTGCCCCATTTCGCGAGCAGCAGCCCCACTACGCCGCCGATCACCGCCAGCAGCCCGCTCTCCGTCAGCGCCTGGCGAATCAGCCGGCTCCTTCGCGCGCCCAGCGCAGCGCGAATCACCAACTCGTGCCGCCGTGCGGCACCGCGAGCCATCAGCAGGCCGGCGAAATTCGCGCAGGCAATCAGCAACACGAATCCCACGGCTCCGAAAAGCACGAGCAGTGCCGGGCGAATGTCGCCGACCAGCAATTCCTGCAGTGGCATGAGCAAGGTTTTGCGTCCCAATTCATCATTGGGATATTGCTCCGCGAGCTGGTGGTCGATCGTGGACGTGTCTGCTTGCGCCTGCGCAAGCGTCACGCCGGGCTTCAATCGCCAGTAGGCGTGCATGAAATGCACGTCCCGCTCAGCAGCGGCCCCCGCATCAGCCACCCAAAGGGAAACGAAAACATCGGCATGCTCCCGCGGCAATTGGAAACTTGCGGGCATCACCCCAATCACCATGTAACTGTTCCCGCTCAGCGTGACTGTCTTGCCCAGCGCATGAGGGTCGCTGTTCAGGAAGTTTCGCCAGAATGGATAGCTCGCCACGATGTTTCGCGGGCCGCCTTTCACATCTTCGTCAGGTGAGAGGATGCGTCCGAGCATCGGCGGAACGCCGAGCGTCTCCAGAAAACCCGCATTAACGAGCCCCACATGGATTTGCACAGGTTCGCCCGCGCCCGTCAGGTCCATTGTCGCCACGTTGATTGCGCCGCCTTGCGAAAACGAATGATTCTGGCGCTGAATCTCAATCAAGTTTGCTAGAGAATCGTTTGGTCGCATCGCAATCAGTTGCTGTGGTTTGGGATAAGGAAGCGGACTCAGAAGCACGGCGTCAATCACGGAGAAGATGGCGGTGTTGGGACCGATTCCGAGAGCAAGAGTGAGAATGGCGATGGCGGTAAATCCAGGGGACTTGCGCAGCATGCGCAAAGCGAAACGAATGTCCTGTACGAAGGTTTCCAGCAGCGGCAGTCCGCGATGATCGCGCACAGATTCCTTGATTTGGTCCGCACCGCCCAGCGAAAGATTGGCTGCACGGCGAGCCGCCCCTGCCGACATGCCTCGCTCGATGTTCTGCGCGACGAGCAAAGCGAGGTGCGTCTGCAATTCCTCATCGAGCACCCGGTCCTTCTGCCGCTTTCCAAGAACCGCTCCAAGCCGAAAGACAATCTGATGCACCCAGTTCATGCGGCTGTCTCCTCGGAACTCATTCGTAACGCAATGCCACCATCGGATCGACTTTCATCGCCCGCCGCGCGGGGATGTAGCAGGCGAGCAGCGCGACGAGCGTCAGCAGAATCGCTACGCCCGCAAAGATCCACGGATCGGTGGCACGGACACCGAAAAGCTGCGCGGCAATGATTTTCGTGGAAGCAAGCGCAATCGGCACGCCGAAGAAAATCCCGACGGCGAGCAAGATGAGACACTCTCTTGCGATCAGCCACAGCACGTCGGAAGGCTGCGCACCAAGCGCGAGGCGAATGCCGATTTCATGCGTACGGCGCGAGACGCGATAGGACATAGTGCCGTAGATTCCGATACACGCAAGCAGAAGTGCCAGGGTGCCAAACGCGCTAGAAAGCTCCGCGGCGCTGCGGTTCTGCTGGAGTGCTTCGCCGACTCGTTTATCCAGCAGAAAGACATCCGTCACAGGCAGATTGGCGGCCACTTGGGAAAGCGCTGTGCGGATTTCCGTGGCAATTCCTCGGGGATTGCCGCTGACACGGACTTCGACGGCTTGAGCGTAAGAGGCGCTGTGGGAAGAGTCATCAGGAACAGTGAATGCAGCGCAGAACTCCATGGGCGGGACCGGATCACGCAAAGAGTAGAAGCGAGCGTCAGCGGCGACACCGACGATGGTCATCGCTTCTTTGTCGTTGAAAGGAGCGCCGAGGGAAAACCTTCTGCCGATCGGGTTCGCGCCCGGAAAGAATTTCTTGGCCATCGTTTCATTGATGACCGTGACAAGAAGGCCGCTTGGGCGATCTTGCGGCCCGATATCACGACCGAGAATAATGGGGATGCCCTCGGTCTCGAAGTAATGCGGCCCAACAAGCTCTTTGTGGACAATCCTATCGCGCCAGGAGCCAGACGGCGCTCCTTCGATAGAGAAGTTGCTCGTCCAACTGCTTCCGCTGAGAGGCTCGGTATATGAAACGGTTGCGGAGACAACTCCTGGGATAGCCTCGGCACGATCTATCAGCGCTTGATAGAGAGCGGGTGTTTGCGCGGGGCTATATCCTGCTCGCCAAGGATCAATGCGAGCGACGACAATGTGATCTTCATCGAAGCCGAGCACCTGATCGGCCAGCTTTTGCAGTGTCCGCAGAAAAAGGCCCGCGCCGATCAAAAGCACAAGGCAGGCGGCAATCTGAAAGACAACAAGCCCATTTGCAAAACCAAAGCGAAGGCGCGAGCCTGCCGAGCCCTTGGATTGTGTTGCGAGATCCGCGCGGCTGGAGCGGAGCGCCGGAACGAGGCCAAACAAGATTCCCGCAAGAAGAGAAACGACTGCGGTAAAAAGGAGAACACGTGCGTTGACGGACGATTTAACAATTGAACTGCTGCCCGTAACCATGGAAGCGAGAAGTTCGACCCCCCAGCGCGCGCCGAGAATTCCGAATGCACCTCCCAATGCGGCAAGAAGGATGCTTTCCGTCAGAAGCTGACGAATCAGCCGAGCGCGAGTCGCGCCGAGCGACAGGCGAATCGAAATTTCCTGCGCGCGAGCCGAGGAGCGAGAGAGGAGCAGATTGGCGACGTTTGCGCAGGCGATCAGAAGGACGATGGCGACAATTCCTGCCAGCACTTGAATCGCTTCTTCATACGTGATGCGGATGTAGGAAATGCCGTAGGCGCCGGGCGCGAGCGTGATGTAAGAATTCGCGATTTGCTGGACGGTTTCTGGATGCGCCTGCGTAGCAAGAATCTGCTTGAGTTGATTGTTTACAACGGCCTGGGCCTTTCGGAGCGTCACGCCCGGTTTGAGTCTGGCCATGATGTTGAGCCAATACTCCTGAGGATCGTTTGCATACGATTCGGTGGACATTACTTGCGGTTGGAAGGCCAGAGGAATCCAAAGGTCGGTGCGGTCGTATTTGATGTCGAAGAATCCGGGCGGAGCAATGCCGATGATTGTATAGGTCGCGCCGCTGATCTCAGCGGGGTTTCCGATGACGGAAGAATCTTGATGGAATCTGCGGATCCAATACAGATAGCTCAGCACCACGGTGGGCGGGGCGCCGAGCTGGTCATCTTGCGAAGTGAACAATCGACCTGCAGAAGGGTTCAAGCCGAGGAGTGAAAAGAAATTGCCCGAGACGACGCGGCCATGTGCGACTTCGGGGCGGGCGGAGGTTCCCACGAGGCGGAGATTCAAGTTGGTCCAACCGGATTGAAACGCGCACATCTCTTTGAAGGATTCGCTGTGATCGCGGAAATATGTGTAATTGTCATTCGAAAAGAACATCCAGTGGCCGGTTTGTTCGCCCGAGTTGGCACCGCCCATTGGGGTTTCAGAAAAGAGAACCAATTCATGCGGATGGGCAGCAGGAAGAGTTCTCAAGAGTACAGCATTGATGAGGCTGAAGATGGCGGTGTTGGCGCCGATACCAAGGGCGAGCGTCAACACGGCGACGGCGGTGAAACCCGGGGATTTGCGCAGCATGCGAAGGGCGAAGCGAAGGTCCTGTATGAAGGTTTCAAGGAACGGCAATCCGCGATGATCGTGCACCGATTCTTTGATCTGGTCGGCGCCGCCCAGCGATAGCTTTGCCTCCCGGCGAGCCGCTTCCAGTGACATCCCCCGCGCGACGTTTTGCTCGACGAGCAAAGCGAGGTGCGTCTGCAATTCCTCATCGAGCACCCGGTCCCTCTTCCGCTTTCCGAGAACCGCTCGGAGACGAAAGACAATCTGATGCAGCCAGTTCATCACTTCACGCCTCTTCCGCGCCCGCGAGCACTCGCGTGATGATCGATGCCATGCGCTCCCAGCTTTGCGCCTCGACGGTGAGATGTTTTCGCCCGGCCTTAGTGAGCGAATAGTAGCGGGCGCGCCGATTGTTTTCCGAGACGCCCCATTTCGAACGAATCCATCCGCGCTGCTCCAGCCGCACCAGTGCGGGATAGAGCGTGCCTTGATTGAGCAGCAGGGCGTCCTCGGATATTTGTTGGATGCGGCGTGCAATGCCGAACCCGTGGAGCGGCCCCAGCGTATCCAGAGTTTTCAGAACCAATAGGTCGAGTGTGCCTTGCAGAACTTCCGCCTTCGGTGCGGTGATCATTGTGCCGTCCCTGTTGATCTTCAACGGGAAGGTAGATCAACTCGTGTTGATTGTCAACAGGAATCACAATCGCTCACGGCCGGGGCGAACCGCGTGGCGTACTTTTGCCTCTTTCTATCCATTACACGCGGGTTTCGTAGGGGCGCTGCTTGCTGCGCCCGTCGCGACTCCCCGAGTCACGGCCTTTGCGGGTGCTCCATGCTTGCCTTCCGAGCGTGGGGTCCTTGACCTTCCAGTGGTGGGTCAGTTTGATTTTTCTGAATCGTGACACAAAGAGTCAAAATTCAAACTGCCCATTACCTACCCGCGAATTGGGTTGACATGCCCCTTCTGTTTCTGTAGAATTCCCGTTTGTCTGTACTCCTTCCTGCTGGACAGGAAGTCCTGCTCTTTGACAATCGGACGAAACATGCCAGAACCCGTTCGGTTTTTTGAGAAACCGAGCGATCAAAAGTTCGCTTCTTGCAATTCTTCGGAATTTCAAGGAGCACCGGATTCAAACGAGAGTTTGATCCTGGCTCAGAGCGAACGCTGGCGGCGTGCTTAACACATGCAAGTCGAACGCGCAGTTCCGTGTAGCAATACATGGGATGGGCGCGTGGCGAACGGGTGCGTAACACGTGGGCAACCTTCCCTTCGGTGGGGGATACCCCCGCGAAAGCGGGACTAATACCGCATAACACTCCCTTGGTTAGATCTGAGGGATTCAAAGCAGCAATGCGCCGGAAGAGGGGCCCGCGGCCGATTAGCTAGTTGGTGAGGTAATGGCTCACCAAGGCGAAGATCGGTAGCCGGTCTGAGAGGACGATCGGCCACACTGGAACTGAGACACGGTCCAGACTCCTACGGGAGGCAGCAGTGGGGAATCTTGCGCAATGGGCGAAAGCCTGACGCAGCGACGCCGCGTGGGGGATGAAGCTTTTCGGAGCGTAAACCCCTTTCGACCCGGAAGAAAGCCCGCAAGGGTCTGACGGTACGGGTATAAGAAGCCCCGGCTAACTACGTGCCAGCAGCCGCGGTAAAACGTAGGGGGCCAGCGTTGCTCGGAATTACTGGGCGTAAAGGGTCTGTAGGCGGTGCGGCAAGTCGGAAGTGAAATCTCAGGGCTTAACTCTGGGGCTGCTCCCGAAACTGCTGTGCTAGAGTGTGA
>JBAQYT010000187.1:0-2486 GCA_049787175.1 Candidatus Acidiferrales bacterium
ATTGGCCGTGCAGCTGGCATGGTGTCATGTTAAAATCTCCACTCCGAAATGGGCCTGTAGCTCAGGTGGCTAGAGCGCGCCCCTGATAAGGGCGAGGTCGACTGTTCAAGTCAGTCCAGGCCCACCAACCAATTTCTTTCGGTAGGGTGTAGACTCTCTTGCCTGAATCCGCGTTTGCGATGCGAGGAGGCGCTCCATGTTCTTTTCGATCTACCTGCTCTGGGTCATCGTCATCGGCATTCTCGCCGGATGGATCGCCGGCAAAATCATGCGCGGAAAAGGCTTCGGCCTGCTCGGCGACTTGATCGTCGGCGTGATCGGCTCGCTGTTGGGGAGTTTTATTTTTGGTTTGATTGGACTGGGCGCTTACGGTTTGATTGGACGTCTCGTTATGGCCATTGTCGGCGCGGTTATTCTTCTGTGGCTGATTCGCTTCATCAAAAAAGCTTGAACCGCGAACCGCTCATTTGCCGCCGGCAAAGTATTCGGTAAGCCGGTCATGCAGTTTCTCCACGGCTTGGTGCAGTTCCACAACGCCTTCCGTGCGCCCGCCCACTTCTTGCGTCTTCAAATCCTCCAGCAGATCGTGCGTTAGACTCGTGGCCCGCCGGATGCGCTCGATGGTCAGCAGGGAAAGTACCGTCGACGGATCGCGATGCTGGATTTGCCGTTCCCGCCATTCTTGCACCGCCCACGCCGTCTTCCGCACAAAGTCCACTGCTTCTTGGAATTCGCGCAAAATCAGTGGGTCGATTTCCGCGACCTTCATCCCTTTTTCCAGCCGCAGCAGCTCCGCGCTGGTCTTGCGAAGCTGAAAATTCAATCCCCAGAACGATTCGTCCGGCGGCAGCAACTCCACCGCGATTCCTTGGATTTCGCCGCTGCGCGTCCGCCGCACTGCGGCGATGCGCGCTCGCGCCTTTTGCGCCGTCAGCAGATTTGTCAATTCCGCTTCGACGCCCATCGTCGGATAATTTCTCATTCGCAGCAGCGCGCCGTGGGCATTCACTTCCGTGGCTTGCGCCTCTTCTTTGAATTCCGCGCCATTCGCTTCGCGCCAATTTGCTTCCAGAGGGACAACAACGGGGAAGCGGCTGCTGCGCCGCTGTTCGGGCCCCGACGACTTCTCGGCCGGTTTTTCCGGAGCCACGTTTGCCTCGAGAGGAAACGGCCCTAATCTGCTCCGTTCTCCGCCTGTTTGGCAAGCACAAAGTTTTTCTGTCCATTTCTCGCGCAGCGGAGCCTCCCGCTTCCTTGCCATCCGCATTCGTGAACTTTTGCCGTATAATCTACGGCGCTAGGAGGAATTTCATGAAGCGCATTTCATTGGTTCTCGCTATCTTCGCAATTTTCACAGTTGCTGAGGTGCTTTCCGCGCGCGCGCGGACTTCTCAGGCGCAAGCGCCGGCCTCCAACGATCCCGTCGTGCAACTTTTCGAGAAACTGACTGGCGCGCCGGGGCCATCCGGCTTCGAAGAGCCCGTCACCAAAATCATGGTCGACGAAATGAAGCCCTACGCGAACAAAATTACCTACGATGGCCTCGGCTCCATGATTGCCGTGCAAGGCGGCTCTGGCCCGCGCATCATGCTCGACGCGCACATGGACGAACTCGGCGGTTTGATTCGCCGCGTCACTCCTACCGGTTTTCTCAGCATGCAAATGCTCGGCGGCTGGTTCGATCAGGCGCTTGTCGATCAGCGCTGGTGGATCATCGGTTCCAAAGGCCCGGTGCTGGCCGTCACCGGCATTCGTGACATTCATATCGCTTCGCCGGATGAGCGCACAAAAATCTTCCCGCGCGATTCGCTCTATCTCGACATCGGCGCCAAATCGGCGGACGAAGTACGCGACATGGGCGTCGAGCCTGGCGATCCCGTCGTTCCCGATTCGCCATTTGCAATTTTGAATGGCTCGCAAAATTATTTGGCGAAGGCCTGGGACGACCGCATCGGGCTCGCCGTCATGATTGAAGTGGCGCATCGCCTCGCGCACGCCGCGCATTCCAACCAGATTTTCTACGCGTCCACCGTTCAGGAAGAGATCGGCATGCGCGGCGCGCAAACTGCCGCTGAGGTCATCAAGCCCGATGTCGCCATCGCTCTGGAAGTCGGAATCGTCAAGGACGTTCCCGGCGTTCAGCCCGAGGAAGCTCAAGAAGTTCTCGGCGGCGGCCCCGGGGTATTTTTGTGGGATGCCAGCGAATTGCCCAATCGTAAATTCGTGGCTTTCGTCAAGGAAACGGCTGCCGCGAATTCAATTCCGCTCCAATACGACCTCATCACCGGCTATGGCGACGATACCGCGATGATTCAAAAGAGCAATGGCGGCGTGCCCACCGTGAATCTGGTTGTGCCCACGCGTTACACGCACTCGCACAACGGCATCATCAACCGTGGCGACTTCGATCATATGGTGGATCTGGTCACCGCGCTGCTTCAGAAGCTCGACGCTTCCGAAGTCGCGCGCCTGCGCAATTTCGCCCC
>JBAQYT010000195.1:0-3957 GCA_049787175.1 Candidatus Acidiferrales bacterium
CGCTTGCGGCTGCTCTATGGCGATCAGTTCCGCATGGAGATAAAAAGCCAGGAAGGGCAAGGCACGCAAATCCGCATCGAGATTCCCGAGCTGGTCGAATCCGCAACGACGCTTACCTGAACGCAGAACAATTCCCCGCACACACAATTTTGTGTTTCAGCGTCGCTCTTTCCCTGTTGACATGCCACAGGTCGTAAGCGATACTCCTGTGGGTGTTCCACAGGAACAGGCCATCGGAGGCGGCATGGCGGACAGCAAATCGGAAATTCTGCAGGGCACGCTGGACTTGATGGTGCTCAAGACGCTGGCCGCGATGGGGCCGCTGCACGGCTACGGCATCGCGCGGCGCATCGAGCAAATCAGCGAAGAGGCCCTGCAACTCAATCAAGGAACGATTTACGCGTCGCTGGTGCGGTTGCAACAGAAGGGATGGATCAAGGGCGCATGGGGCGCGTCGGAAAATAATCGCAAGGCGAAATTTTATTCGCTGACGCGATCTGGCAAGAAACAGCTTTCCGCCGAGTCGAAAAATTGGGAACGCATCGCGAGCGTGATTGGACGCGTATTGCGGCTGGAAGAGAGAAGCTGACGGCATGCGTGCGGGAGGCTGGAAGCTAGTCAAAGAGCGGGCAGCATAAGTCCGCCCCTGCGAAGGCTGGTGACATGCTTACACCACTGAAAATGCTGGCGGCACGGATGCGAGGGATGTTCTCGCGGCGGCGCGAGGATGAAGAGTTTTCGTGCGAGATTCGCGAGCATCTGGACATGCTAACGGAAGAGAATGCGCGGCGCGGCATGCCGCTCGCCGAGGCACAGCGCGAAGCGAAAATTCGCTTGGGTGGCGCGACGCAGCTTCGCGAAACGCACCGCGAACTCACCGGCCTTCCTTTCCTCGAAACGCTCATCCAGGACCTGCGCTTCGCCCTCCGCATGCTGCGCAAATCTCCAGGGTTCACCGCTGTTGCGGTGCTGACTCTGGCGCTGGGAATCGGCGCCAACACCGCGATTTTCAGTTTGTTTGACAGCATCGTTTGGCACGCACTTCCCGTTCCGCACTTCAGTGAGTTGTTCCTCCTCAACGAACACAAGAAGGGCACAATGACCTTTAGAGGAGTGAGCGCGGCCGATCTGCTGGATTGGCAAACGCAAACAAGATCGTTCGAGCAACTTGCTGGCTATACGTACAAATCCTTCAATCTCACCGGCAGCGCCCCCGTCGAACGTATTGATGGTGCGGTTGTGACTCCCAATTTCTTCCGCACGTTGGGTACTTGCACACTTGTGGGTCGGGCCTTCCTCCCGGAGGAGGGCCAACCCAGCCATTCGCACGTGGCAATTTTGAGTTACGGCTTCTGGCAGAGTCATTTTGCGGCCCGCCCGGACGCCGTAGGCCAATCACTCGAACTGGACGGCAGCACCTATACAGTTGTGGGCGTTATGCCACGAGGACTCGATTATCCCACCGCAGATTTATGGGTGCCGCTTGCCTTGACCTCTCAGGAGCAAACCGATCGCGCCCAACGGAATCTTGAGGTTCTTGGAAGGTTGAAACCCGCCAATTCGCTTTCCCGCGCCGAATCCGAATTTGCAGCAATCGAAACGCACCTTGCAGAAACATATCCGAAATCGGACAAGGATGTGCTTGTTTATTTCGAGCCGCTCCGCGTCTCCATCAACGGGAACTTGACGTACAGCTGGGGCATTATGTTTATGGGTGCGATGGGTATCGTGCTCCTCATCGCCTGCACGAACGTTGCAATCCTCCAATTCGCGCGAGGCAGGGCACGCCAAAGAGAAATTGGCGTTCGGGCGGCACTGGGAGCGTCTAGACAGCGTGTCGCACGCCAATTGTTTACAGAGGCTGCACTCATTGCCTTGCTCGGCGCTGGTCTTGGCTTGCTCTTCGCCGATTGGGGCGTGCATCTAATGAAAGCGGCCATGCCTCCGCTCATTTCCAGGCTCATGTCGGGCTGGAACGAAATGCATATTAATGGTCGCGCGCTGGCGTTCACGATGGTCGTCGCCGCGATTAGCGCCATCCTGTCGGGTCTGGCGCCCGCGCTTCAGAGCTCGAAACTCGATTTGAACCAAACTCTCAAGGAGGGCGGAAGCGCAACGCCCGGCCGGTCGCATCATCGCTTGCAATCCACCCTCGTTGTGGGCGAAGTTGCACTCGCACTTGTCCTGCTCGTTGGGGCAGTCCTGTTTGTGCGAGGCGTTCAGCGATTCACTGGCCAGCAGAAAAGCTATGCGCCATCGGGCGTACTGACCCTGCGTGTGCAGCTGCCTCAATCTCACTACGCCCGCGCTGAGCAGCGGCTGGCTTTCTACCAGAAAGCGGTCCAAGGGTTGCACGCGCTGCCCGGCGTGCAGTCCGCAGCGGTATTCAGCACGATTCCCTTCAGCAACAACGGAGGAACGTGGGCGAGTTTCGAGATCGCAGGTCAACCAACTCAAAGCGAGCGCTTTCCGACCGCACAGCTCCAAACCGTAAGCCCGAGCTTCTTCTCGCTATTGCACATCCCAGTACTTAGTGGGCGGGATTTCGGTTCGCAGGACGGCCCCACGACTGTTCCAGTCGCCATTGTCAGTGAGAACCTTGCCACCCAATTCTGGCCGCGTGAGGCTGCCATCGGCCAACACATTCGTCTCGTCCAACAAGGTTCCTCAGGTCCCTGGCTTACGGTGATCGGTGTTGTCGGCAACGTTCTGTGGGATTGGACTGACAACCTGCCGGAATTTGCAATCTTCCAGCCGTTCAGCCAAAGTCCTGGCTCCGAGTCACTCTTGGCTGTTCGCACGCAAGTCGCGCCTGAGTCACTGATCGCGACAGCACGTCGCGAAATCGCGGGCATTGATCCCGAATTACCAGTGCAGGACCCGGAAACACTCACTCAGGCAATCCACGATTCATTCGCGGGGATTCCTCTTCTCACTGGAATGATGACATCGCTCGGACTCATCGCGTTCGTCCTTGTCTGCGCGGGCATTTACAGCTTGATGTCTTATTCCGTGGCCGAACGTACCAGAGAGATTGGTCTGCGTATGGTTTTGGGCGCAACTCGCGGAAACGTATCGCGCATGTTTCTGCGGCGCGGTGCCTACCTACTGTTGGCAGGTCTGGCCATTGGCTTGCCAGTTTCCTTTGCTTTGACACGCTTGCTGGCGGGTCTGATTTACGGCGTAAGAGCGACTGACCCTCTGACGTTCTGTGGAACGGTGGTTTTGCTTATGCTGGTCGGGCTTGCAGCCTGCTACATCCCCGCGCGCCGCGCCACGCGCGTCGATCCAATGGTGGCGCTGCGGTACGAATAAGTCGCGGTTCTGTGGCCACGGTGAACCACTCCGCTGCCACCCGCGAAAGCGTGATTCTTCCTTGACAATATAGTTATATTATGGTACACATTGGAAGCGTGTTGATCGTCAGCCGCGCTGCGGACCACCGCTTCGGCGGCTTTTACATTTTGGGGGCGTTCCGTGGAGGGTTGGGCGGTGAGTTCTGGAGCCAGGGGATTGAAATCGGCGTCAGCGCCAAAATCGCTCTTAACTTGCAGAAAACAGAGGCTTAATCATAGAAAAATTCTAATCGGCACACAAAACACAAGTCAGTTCTTCGTAACTCACGCAAAACAAAGGAGAAAACATTTTCTAATCGGGACTGAAATCGCGTTTTTTCCAAGGCTGACTTCCAGGCACCCTCATGCAGTCGCCAATGCGCCCAATCGGGAAGCGCCGTCGCGCATCTCGCGTGCCGTTCAATGCTGCTATAATGGCGCGCTTCAGGAATTACGCCGCATCTCATGGCCAACAGAAAAAACAGGGAAAAACGGCGCGTCAATTCACATAAAGGCGCACGTATCGTTGCGCGAGCGAAATTTCCGACGCAATACGGCCAGTTTACAATTCTGGGGATCGAAGGCGCTGAGAAGCTCAGCCTGACAAGAACGGCGGAAAGCG
>JBAQYT010000205.1:0-12742 GCA_049787175.1 Candidatus Acidiferrales bacterium
CATGTCGAGCGTGCCCTTCAGAAATTCGGGTTTCTCTTCTGCCATGTATGACCCCTAGAATTTCTACATATACGCCTAGAGGACCTAGGTGTCAAGAGAGAATTGCAGCGCCCCGTGAGAAATGACGAGTGGCTAGCAAAAATCAAATGAAATGCAGAAGCGAGAGGAAGCTGAGTTCCGTGGGAACGTCTCCTACTATTGCGTTTGGTGAGGCTACTGCGGCACGCTGGGCCGCACGGATGGCATTTGCCCTGGTCTTGCACAAGGACGTATAATTTTTCGTTTAGGCATATGGCGACGAAACTCACAGAGCGAGCCTCCGCAGACTTGCGCCCCAAGAAAAGCAACAGCAAGAAACCGACTGCCGGGCAAGCGGGGACGGATGCGGATTCGGCTGCGCGGAATCGAAGCCGGACCGAGGCCGCAGTGGCCGGCCGACACACCGATAACCTTGCGCAAGATGCGATACGTGTGCGCGGGGCGCGCGTACACAATTTGAAGAACATTGACTTCGAGATTCCGCACAACGCCATCACCGTGGTGACGGGCGTCTCCGGGTCGGGAAAATCGAGCTTGGCGTTCGACACGATTTACGCCGAGGGGCAGCGCCGCTACATCGAATCGCTTTCGGCGTATGCGCGGCAGTTTCTGGAGCGCATCGAAAAACCGGACGTGGACGAGATGACCGGAATCGCGCCGGCGATTGCCATCCGGCAAAAGAATTCGACGCGCAATCCGCGGTCGACGGTGGCGACGGCGACGGAAATTTACGACTACCTGCGGCTGCTGTACGCGCGCGTGGGCCACACGTTTTGCGTGGTGTGCGGCGAGGAAGTCAAGAAAGACACTATCGACGAAATCGCCGAGCGCGTGCTCCAACTGCCCGCAGGCCGCAGGTTTTACATACTGTATCCCCTTGTCGTCCAGGCAGAAGTTCCAGTTGCCACAACGAAGACGCGCAGCTTTTCTTCCGTCAAGACAGGGAAAAAAGCGGCGCCAACAGCAGACGCGATAAAGCAAACGCTCGGGAATTTGCAGAAGCGCGGATTCAATCGCGTGTATCAAGCGGGCCGTATGTACGAGTTCTCTTCCCCGGAAACGCTGCTCGACGTGGATTTCGCGAAACCAGTGTACGTGGCCGTGGACCGGCTCGCGCTGGAACCGGAGATTCGCTCGCGGCTGATGGACTCGATCGAGATTTGTTACCGCGAAGGGCGCGGCGAAGCGATCCTGGAATTCGTGCCCGACAATACGGGCGGCGCCCCCGAGCGAATGGTTTTCAGCGAGCGTTTCGAGTGCAAGAAATGCCGAATTACATACCAGGAGCCGGAGCCGCGGCTTTTTTCGTTCAACAATCCTTATGGCGCGTGCCCGCGCTGCCAGGGCTTCGGCAACACGATCGATTTCGATATCGACCGCGTGATTCCCGACAAAAGCCTGAGCCTCGCGGGAGGCGCAATCGAACCGTGGACGAAACCGCGCTATCGCGAAGAACTGCAAGCGATGAAGCAGTACGCGAAGAAAAAAGGGATTCCGATCGATGTTCCGTTCCGGCAATTGACCGAAGCGCAGCGCGAAAAAATCATCGACGGCGATTTCAAGGAAGAGTTCGCCGGCGTGAAGGGGTTCTTCGCGTGGCTCGAGCGAAAAAAATACAAGCTGCACGTGCGCGTTTTCCTGAGCCGGTATCGCGGTTATGCGACGTGCCCGGATTGCCGCGGCACGCGGTTGCGGCAGGAGGCGCGCGCGGTGCGCGTGGCGGGCAAGTCAATCACCGATGCCTGCGAAATGACCGTCGCGGAAGGGCGGAAATTCTTCGCGTCGCTTGAATTGAGCGCAGGAGACGCCGCCATCGCCGGAAAAGTGCTGGAAGAAATTCAGCAGCGGCTGAGGTTTCTGGACGAAGTCGGACTGGATTACCTGACGCTCGACCGGCTGACTTCGACGCTCTCCGGCGGCGAATCACAGCGCATTCAACTGGCCACGTCACTTGGCTCACACTTGACCGGCGCGCTTTATGTGCTCGATGAGCCGTCGATTGGATTGCATCCGCGAGACACGCACAGATTGATCGCCATTCTGAAGAGCTTGCGCGAACTGGGCAATACGCTGCTCGTCGTGGAACACGATGCCGAAACCATTCGCGCGGCGGATTACGTGATGGACCTCGGCCCTGGCGCAGGAGAGCATGGCGGCAAAATCATGTTTGCCGGGACACAGGCGGAACTGGAGGCCGATACACATTCGCTGACGGCCCGTTATTTGAGCGGAGAGCTGCGCATTCCGGTTCCTTCCGCGCGGCGCAAGCCGCACGGCAAACTACTGAAGGTTCTGAAGGCGCGGAGCCACAACCTGAAAGAAATTGATCTGATCATTCCGCTGAACATGATCGTCGCGATTACCGGCGTCTCCGGCTCGGGAAAATCTACGCTGGTTTACGAAGTGCTCTACAAGACTCTACAGGCAAAGCGCAACGGCGGAAACTGGCGCAGCGCATGTGAAAACATTGAAGGCGACGCGGCCTTGACGGCGGTCGAACTCGTCGACCAGTCGCCCATCGGCAGGACGCCGCGATCAAATCCAGCGACCTACTTAAAAGCGTTCGACGCGATTCGCGAGCTTTTTGCATCAACCCCCGACGCGAAGAAGCGCGGCTACACGGCGGGACATTTTTCGTTCAACATTCCCGGCGGGCGCTGCGAAGCATGCCAAGGCGACGGCACGGTCACCGTGGAAATGCGCTTTCTCGCCGATGTGGAACTAATTTGTGAGGAGTGCAAAGGGACGCGGTACAAAAGCGGCATTCTCGGAGTACGTTATCACGGGAAAAATGTGCACGACGTGCTGCAGATGACCGTACACGAAGCGCTCGCGTTTTTCGCGGGAACGCCAAAGGTAACCTCGAAGCTGAAAGTGCTGGACGAAGTCGGACTTGGCTATCTGCGGCTCGGCCAATCCGCTTCGACGCTTTCGGGAGGCGAGGCACAACGTTTGAAACTCGCCGCGCATCTCACGCGGCAAGAGAATACGGGTGTGCTTTACATTTTCGATGAGCCTACGACGGGATTGCATTTCGACGACATCGCGAAGCTGCTCGCGGCGTTCCGAAAACTGCTGGAAGGCGGCGCGTCGGTGCTAATCATCGAGCACAATATGGACATCATCAAGTCGGCCGATTGGGTGATCGACTTGGGGCCCGAAGGCGGAGAGCGCGGCGGCCGGCTGGTCGCGTGCGGAACTCCGGAACAGGTCGCGCGAAACAGCCAGTCGTACACCGGCAAGTTTCTTGCGCAGGCCTTGAATCAAAATGGCCACAACGGCAACAACGCGCCAAATCACTCCATCCACCGCGATCACATCCCATGAAACTCACAAGCGGAGCGGCCGCGATGTGTATTTTAGCCGTCTTCGTGTCAGCGCCACGCTTGGCTCTAGGCCAGTCCGAATCGCGAACGCACATCCGAGCTGTGCCGGCTGAGGAACAAGCGCTTCACGACCTGTTGGTTAAAGCCAAGGCCGAAGCGGACGGCAATGATTATGTTGCGGCGCAGGCCGATTACGAAAAATATCTGGCGCAACGGCCCTATGATGCGACAGCGCACTTCGATCTGGGTTACGTCTACACCGCGCAGCGAGAAAATGATAAAGCGATCTCCGAATATCGCAAAGCCATCGCACTCGATCCGAAAATGATCCAGGCGCAACTCAATCTAGGAATCGGCTTGCTTCCGGATGATCCGAAAGCCGCGATAGAGCCGTTGCAAAAGGCTATCGAGCTAAATTACGCGTTTGAGCGCGCGCATTATGTGCTCGGCGTCGCAGAGGAGCGCAGTGGAAATGCGGCGTCCGCGGAAAGAGAATACAACGTCGCCGTGAAGCTCGATCCAAATGACGCCGATGCGCACGCCGCGCTGGGCCGAATGTATCTTGCCGAGGGAAAAGCCGCCGACGCGGAAGCAGCGTTCCGCGAATTCCTGCGGCTGAAGCCCGGCAGCCAGGAAGGAGAAATGGGCCTGGCGCGAAGTTTGCTGCAGCAGAAGAAAACTGCGGCTGCCGTGGACGCACTGGCCGATTATTTGAATGAGGATCCGAATGACGCCAAGGCGCGGGTGATGCAGGCTTCCGCGCTTGTTGACCTGGGCAAGAACGACGAAGCTCTGGCGGCGCTTGACCGCGCGGCGAAGGACAACCCGGAAACGGTGGAAGCGCTAAAACTGCGCTCCGTGATTTATTATAGGAAGAGCGATTTTCCGAAGGCCGTTGCAGTTTTGCAAAAGGCAGAGGCCATGGCTCCTGGCGACGCGCTGATCCATGCGAGACTCGGACACGCACTGATCGAGACCAAGGATTATTCCGGCGCCACGCACGAATTGAACGAAGCATTGCGATTGGACCCCAGCTCGACCGACACGCTGCGCGATCTGGTGAGCGCGGAATATCTCCAGAAGAATTTTGCCGGGACTCTGACAGTTCTGGATGCGCTTGGCCAGCACGAGCCCCCGAACGCCGGCGCGTGGTTTGTGCGCGCGTCGTGTTACGACCACATGAACCAGCCGGAACCAGCGCTCGACAGCTATCAGAAATTTCTAGCGATGAATACGGACACAAACAGCAACCAATATTTTGAGGCCACTGAGCGGGTGCGGTTTCTTCAGGCTGTGCTCAAGAGGAAAGGACGCTGACGTGGGCGCGGCGTTGTTTGCGCGTGTGTGCATGCTCGGACTCATGCTGGCTGCGCCGGCGCAGAGTTGGAAGGTGCAAAATAACCTTGCGCACGAGAAATACAAATATGACCATGTCGATAATCCGGTCGACCGCGCCAAAGCCATTGGAAAACTTGGCCATGAGGAATATACCGCCGCGCGACAGGCCATCGACGCGGGAAAAATGGACGAGGCTTTGCAGTTTCTCAAAGATTACAACGACCAGGCGGCCGACACGCATGACGCGCTGGTCAAAACCGGCGTCGATCCGGAAAAACATTCCAACGGTTTCCGGCAGTTGCAAATTTCCGTCCGCGAGAGGGAGCGGGAGTTGAGGGAATTGATCAACCGGGTCGGATTCGAACAGCGTCAGCCATTTGAAGCGCTTCAGAAGGCCCTGGATGCGCTCAATCAGAAGCTCATCCTGGAACTGTTCCCGCGCCAGCCTGGAAACAAGCAGCGCAAGGAGCTCAACAATCCTTAGGAGCGAGCGGTGAAGAGAAAACAAATTGTCGTGGCGGCTGTCCTTAGTGTTGCGGCCTCGGCGTTTGCGCTTATGTTGCTGCTCACGATCGCACAGGCGCAGCAGCCGGATTATCTGACCCCCGGGGAAGCGGACAAGATTCGCGACGCCCAGAACCCTAACGACCGCATCAAACTGTTCCTGGATTTCGCCGAAGACCGCCTGAAGAAACTTCAGTACGAATTGCAGCTCACCACGCCTCAGGTCCACAAGCGAGAGTTGCTCAACGGATTGCTGAACGCGTATTCCGGCTGCATCGACGAGGCCGCCGACCGCGTTCAGGAAGGACAGCAGAAAGGCACGCAAATACGCCCGGCGATCAAGGACATGGAAAAGCGCGGCAAAGCGTTTCTCGAAACGCTGAAAACCATCGAAGGAGCGAACGGGCCGGAGCTTGCGTCTTACAAAGACTCACTCGACGACGCCATCGCTGGAACGCAGGATGCAGTGAATGAGGCGATGAAAGCTTCCAAAGAATATGGTTCGGCGCCCATTCGGAGAAAGCCTTGATGGTGCGAACTTCCACGCCTCGGCATGTTCCCGGCGGCGCGCTGCTCTTTCAGCGAATGTATACGCGGCTGAATTGCGAAGGGCGTCCGCCGCATTTCGCTGTGGAATTCTATCCATACGCCAATTTAACGCACTCGATTCGCCTGCGGCAGGACACGGCGCATGTACGCCTGTCCGATTTGCTGCGGGACGCGCCGCTCGAAGTGATCGAAGCGGCAGCGGCGATTCTGCTGTCGCGTTTGTACCGGCGGCGCTTGCCACGCGGGATCGCCGAGCTGTACAGGAAGTACTCGCAGGCGCACGCCACTCGCCGAAAATTGCACGCCGTGCGGAGGAAACGGGCGCGCCGCAGAATTCGCGACGCGCAGGGGCAACGTTACAATTTAGCGAAGCTTTTCGACGAATTGAACGAGAACTATTTTCACGGGACGTTGCCGAAGCCGAAGATCGGCTGGAGCACGCGGCGATGGCGCAGCCAGTTGGGAATCTTCGATCCGGCTCTCGACCAAATCTGTATCAACGCGGCTTTGGATCAACCGCATGTGCCCGAATACGTCGTCGCCTACGTGCTCTATCACGAAATGCTGCACCGCAAGCATCCGATAAAGCTCGCGCGGTGCCGCCTGGAAGCGCATTCGCGCGAATTTCGCGCCGAAGAGAAGAAGTTTCGAGATTACCGGTGCGCAATGAAATTTCTGAAGAGGTTCGCTTGACGAACTGCTGCGTAGGCCGGCATTCACGCGTGCCGGCTGCGGTTCATTCAACGGTTTCCCTGGCCATTACTCGTTTCATTTTTCTTCGTTTTTTCCTGTAGATCGCCGATGCGTCTGCGCACTTTCTTTGATTCCGAACCGCCGGGAAGGATTTTCAGATACTGCTGGTAATAGCTGATGGCTGAAGCAGCATCGTGTTTCTGCTCGTAGACTTGGCCCAGCAGCAGGCAGGGTTCTGCGTAATTCGGTTTATAGCGTATGGCGTCTTTGAACCGAGCAATCGCGCCCTCCAGATCGCCACGCTTCATGTAGAACTTGCCCACCTCTACATCGTGAACCGCGAGCATGGGATTGTAAGTGGGGGCCGGCGGTTTCGCCGGAGACGGCACAGATTGCATTCGCGCATCGGCCGAGGCGCACCCCAGCGCCAGAACAATCAGAAGCGAAATTCTGCGCAAAAAGCTCATCGTTTCTGCTTGGGCCTCCTGCAGCGGCAAACGCCGCAGTTCTGCTAATATGAATCGTCCCGCAACAACGCGCGAAGAAAATCGCACGCTGTGACAGCATAACTCTTTCCTATGGATCTGCGCGAAAAGGTTGCTGAATTCCCTCTCGAGCCCGGCGTGTATCTTTTCAAGGACGCCGCCGGGAAAATTATTTACGTCGGCAAAGCGAAATCGCTGCGGCACCGCGTGAAGTCGTATTTCCTAGCCTTACGGCAAGCGGACGTGAAAACCGGTTCGCTGGTCCGGGAAATCGCCGAGGCGGAATACATCGTCGTGGACAACGAGCGCGAGGCGCTGGCGCTCGAAAACAATTTAATCAAGCAGAATAAGCCGAAATTTAACATTCTGCTGCGCGACGACAAGACCTACCCATACATTTGCTTCACGGCTGTGGAAGCGTTTCCACGCGTGTTTGTCACGCGCCGGCTGGAAAAGAATGGATCCGTCTTTTTCGGCCCTTATTTTCCTGCCAGTCTGGCGCATCGCATCGTTCACTTCATTAACCGCTATTTCGGCATACCTTCGGAAAAAATGGAAATGAACCGGCCGCACTCGCGTGCGTGGCTGGAGTTCTATTTGAGCCGGAGCTTGGGCCCGCGCGCGGCGCAGCAAACCCTCGAAGAGCGCTACAGCGAAGCGGCGCGCGATACGCGCATGTTTCTCGAAGGCCGGCGCAAAGATTTGGTGAAGAGCCTGGAAGAGCGCATGCAACGCGCGGCGGATGAGGAACGATTCGAGGCCGCGACTGGCTATCGCAATCTGATTCGCACTCTGGAAGACATGGACGAACGGCAGAAAATCGCCGCAGCCGCGGGCGAGGACATTGACGTGCTGGCGTGGTACGCCGAACCTCCGCAGGTCGCTGCGAATCTGTTTCACGTCCGCGGCGGCAGAGTTGTTGACCGCCGGGAATTCTACTGGGAGGACCTGGAGGAATTTGAGCCGGTGGAATTTCTCACTTCCCTGCTGAAGCAGATTTACCTGGACTCAAACTACATTCCGCGCTTCATCCACGTGCCCACCGGTTTCGAAGAGTGCGAGCTGCTGCAGGAAGTATTCTCGGACAACATCGGCCACCGCGTGGAGATCGTGGCGCCGCAGCGCGGAGCCAAGCGCGCGCTCGTCGATTTGGTGGAAACAAACGCCAAGCATTCGTTCCATCAGCGATTTCGCGTGATGAAGCCGGCCTGGGAAGTCATTGCCGAGGCGCTGGCGGCGGCGCTCGGACTGCCAGAGCCTCCCCAGCGAATCGAAAGCTTCGACATTTCGCATATTCAAGGATCGGATACCGTGGCATCCATGGTGGTATGGGAAAACGGAAAGATGAAAAAATCCGACTACCGCAAATTCATCATTCGCGGCACTGCGACGGAGGCATCGGCGGATGCGGCAGCGCCCGTCCGGGTCCAGAATCCCGAAGCGGCGCTCTTGCGTGATGATTTCGCGAGCATGCGCGAAGCGGTGACTCGGCGCTACCGGCGTTTGATCGAGGAGAAGCGGCCGCTCCCTGCTTTAGTTCTGATCGACGGCGGCATCGGCCAGTTGCACGCAGCAGCCGAAGCGCTGAAAAACCTAGGTTTATCGGAGCAGTCCCTCGCCAGCATTGCCAAGAAGGAAGAAATTCTCTACGTTCCCGGCCGCGAGGATGACCCGATTCGCCTCGATCATCATTCGCCCATCCTCCACGTAATTCAGCAGATCCGCGACGAAACCCATCGCTTCGCGGTCACATTTCACCGCCTGCGCCGGGCCAAAGGCCGCCTGGCTACTTCGCTCACCAGCGTTCCGGGGATTGGCGAGCGCACCGCCCGTAAGCTGCTGAAAAAATTCGGCAGCCTGGCGCGGCTCAAGCAAATGAGCGTCGATGAACTGGCTGCGGCGCTCCCACGAGCCAAAGCGGCGAGACTCCACGAGTTCCTCCATGGCAGCAACACCAAGACAAGCAAGGCAGTCTCACGGTCTGCCTAGAACTCACGTTCGCCGCGGGAGACTCAGGCGGTTCTTTTCAGTTCCATGCGGTGGCGTATGGATACAGCGAAATCCTTAACCGGTATACAGCTTACCCTTCTTGCTTGCACCCGACGCGGTATGCTACGTTTCTAGACTAGAATTGTGAGGAGGTGCGAGATGGCGGAAAATGTTGGAGCGAAAATCAGTTATTTCATCGTGGGCCTGGGGATAGGAACTCTGGTGGGCATATTGTTCGCGCCGAAATCGGGCGAAGAAACGCGCGAGTTCTTGTCGCAAAAGGCCGACGAGGGGCGCGAGTACGCCCAAAAAAAAGCGCGCGAGTTGCGCGAGCGCGCCGAAGACCTCATTGAGCGCAGCAAGGAAATTATCGGCCGCGAAAAAGGCTCCATTGCCGCCGCAGTGGAAGCGGGCAAGGAAACCTATCAGCGCGAGAGGGCCAAAGCGCAGTAACGCTGCGAGAATCGAGAAGAATTATGCCCGTGAACGGCTGGATGATCGCGATCTTTATCGTCATCACCATCTCGGTTGTGCTGCAGATGCTGATGCTAGCCGGAATGTTCCTCCAATTTCGGCAAACGAGCCGGGAGATCCATCAGGCCGTCCACGAGATGCAGAAAAAAGTGGATCCCCTTCTTTTTCGCTTCGGCCGAATCGTGGAAAATTCAGAGGAGAAGATTTCCAGTATTGTCTCCGACGCCGCGGAGATGACGCGGTTGGCGCGCGGCCAGGCTCAGAAAATCGACCGCGTGGTCAGTGATGCGTTGGAGCGCACGCGCTCTCAAATTATTCGCGCCGACGCGATCATCACCGGAACGCTCGAAGCCGTTGAAGACGCTGGAGTAAGTTTACGCCGGACCGTATTTGGACCCCTGCAACAGGCCTCGGCGGTACTCAAAGGCATCCGCACCGGCATCGACTTCATTCGCGGCGAGCGCACTGCGCGCGGCAGTGGCGCCTCCCAGCCGGACGAAGAGTTGTTCATCTGATCTTGATGTAGATGTATTCCGCTTCATAGTCACCTCTGAGCCGCTCGGCGGGAGGTGCGGCCTTGTCTTAAACCCCAGGGACAGCTAAGATGCCGCCGCAGTGCGGAACTTTTCGGCCACTTTTCTCGTTTCATAGAGTGAGGCCGAGCGCCATGTTCTGTACGAGGAAAATGACGATTGGAAGAGGACGCCCAACTGGTCCAGCGATGCCTCCGGGGCGACGGACCGGCGTGGGAAGAACTTGTCCGCCGGCACACGCGCCGCGTCTACAATTTATGCTATCGCTTTACCAACAACTCGTCCGAAGCCGAAGACCTCAGCCAAGACGTGTTTCTGCGAATTTACCGGACGCTGGCCAGTTACCGCACGGCCTATGGCGGCTTTCCCACATGGCTCACCAGTGTCACGCGCAACCTTCTCGTGGATCACTATCGCCGGTCGCGCCGCGATCGGATGACCGATGCGCTCGAGGATGTGCTGACGGTGGTCGAGGAAAAGCATTCGCCGGTCCGCACGCCGGACAAAGCCGCGATGGCGCAGGAATTGAGCGCGCAAGTGCAGTCCGCGCTTTCCCGCCTTTCGCCGGAGCTGCGCGAAGCGGTGATCTTGCGCGATGTGCAGGGTTTGGAATACAACGAGATTCGCGAGGTTCTTTCCGTGCCCGAAGGTACGGTAAAATCGCGTATCAATCGCGGCCGCATCGAATTAGCGCGTATATTGCAAGACATGGGAGTCAGGCCCTCGTAGCAATCCTCGTTGTGAACGGGGCAAGCAAATGAG
Organism: Candidatus Acidiferrales bacterium; assembly: GCA_049787175.1. Lineage (GTDB taxonomy): Bacteria > Acidobacteriota > Terriglobia > Acidiferrales > UBA7541 > DAHUXN01. The sequence continues at coordinate 10,693 of JBAQYT010000205.1, forward strand.
CTGGAGCTGCGTCCAAGTCGAAGAGCAGTTGAGCGATTATCTCGACAATGCGCTCACGCAAGCCGAGCGCATCGAATTTCGCGAGCATGTGGATGCCTGTCCGCGCTGCGCTCCATTGCTGGCGCAGGTCAGCCACGTCACCGAAAAGCTCCGCGCGCTCGAACCCGAACCGGTTCCCGCAGCGCTCGTCTCTAAGATTCTTGACCAAACTCTCGGCCCGCGCAAAGCCAAGCGCGAATGGTTTAGCTGGATTCCTCTGCTGTGGCAGCCTCGCTTTGCCACTGGCATTGTCACCGTACTGGCAACTCTGCTGATCATCATTCATGCGACTGGCGTAAAACCGTCCAACCTCACTGCGGCCGACCTAAATCCCGTGAACATTTTCCACTCCGCGGATCGCCACGCGCACCTGGCGTTTGCTCGTAGCGTAAGGTTCGTGAATGACCTTCGTGTAGTTTATGAAATTCAATCGCGTCTGCAGCCCGCGAGCGGTGCTGCGCCGAACCAGCAGGCGCCTTCGGAAACGCCTTCTCAACAGCAACCCAAGCCCCCGCGCGAATCGCAGCATAACTCCATCGGCAGCGACCGCTTTTCCGTCGTTGCCGCATTTTTTGCGAACGCGCCGGGAAGGAGCACTCCATGAAATGCGCTGTCCATCCGGAGATTGACGCCGTCGGTTTCTGCCGTAATTGCGGCAAGCCGCTTTGCCCGCAATGCGCTCGCGAAGTTCGCGGCGCTCTCTATTGCGAACAGTGCCTCGCCACCATGATGGCGCCGCAGGGACCTGCGGCTCAATTCGTCGCTCCCGGCGCGCCACCGGCCTATACGTATCCCGTTGTTGTCGAACCGCAGGGTCCAAATCCGGGTACGGCGTGCGCTTTGGGATTCATTCCCGGGCTTGGCGCCGTCTACAACGGAGAATATGTAAAGGGATTGATTCACGTCATCATTTTCGGCGGTTTAATCGCATTGATGAGCAATGGCGACAACATGCCGGATGGAATTGTTGCCATGATTGCCGTCTTCTTCGCGATTTTTTGCTGTTATATGCCCATCGAAGCTTATCGGACAGCGCGCGCCAAGCGCCTCGGAATTCCTGTAACAGGCTTCTTTGGAGAAACAGCCGCTCCGGCGGCTGCTTCGGGTGTGCCGGGCGCACCGGCGCGCCATAATTACACTGGCTCGATCATTTTAATCGTTCTCGGCGTCGTGTTCCTGCTCGCTACTACAGGCGTGCTCAACTCTCGTTGGGTATGGAATTTTTGGCCTCTTGTGCTTGTCGCAATCGGCGTGGGCTTGATTCTCAAACGCAGGACTGCATCTTAGGAGGAGTGAAATGTCACGATGGAGAAATTGCGGTTGCGCCTATTGCCGAACACGCGGCCTGATGGGCCCGGCGATCCTCATCACGATTGGTGTGCTCTTCTTCATCGGACAATACAATTGGCAATACTCGTTCGACCGCACGTGGCCGATCATCCTGATTGTCATCGGTGCGGTGAAACTCATTTCCGATACAGCATCCACTGAAGGCCACATCGACCCTCGCAGCCAGTGGCAAACTCCGCCAACGCAGCAAGCGCCTCCGCCGCCTCCACCTTCATCGGCCCCGCCGCCGATACGTTAATGGCCTACTACTACCATCGGCGGCGCTCCATCTTCGGCGGTGTAATTCTCATCTTGATCGGTGCCATTTTCCTTCTCCACGAATTCCACCCGGAAATTGGCATCGGCCCCATATTTGAAAGGTACTGGCCGCTGCTGCTGATTCTCTGGGGCGTTGCCTTGCTGGTTGATTACCTTTTCTCATCGCACCTGGGAGGAACGCGCGCCCCGGTGGTTGCCGGAAGCGAAGTCGCATTGATCGTCGTTCTGCTGCTTGTGGTCGCGAGCCTTGCCGGCCTCGATTGGGCCCACAGACACAATTCTGATTTCGACTGGGATTGGGGCATGGACAATATGTTCGACCATCCTTACGACTGGAAAACGAGCCTATCCCCCGTCGCGGTCAGCCCCAACGCACCGATATCGATCGTTACCGACCGTGGCG
>JBAQYT010000228.1:0-4353 GCA_049787175.1 Candidatus Acidiferrales bacterium
GATGCGCCGGCGGAAAATCCGCTCGCCGGAGCGGAAAGCAAAAAATCAAACGTCACCTTCAGCGTGTCCGCGCCTGCGGGAACATCCAGATGAAAAGCAAACATATCCACCAGATCGCGGCGCCAGGGTAGGCGCGTGCCATTCACGGAGAATTGCAGGCCCGCCAGATCGGTGATCGGCCCGTCCGGCGCGTGCTCGCCGGGAATCCACGCGGGATAAAGCAGCGTCAGCGGGCCCGGATGCACGGGAATTTCCTCGACCGCATGCAGAATTTTCTGCGGCGCGCTGGTCGCGTCCACCGCCAGATGAATCGGCCCCGGCGGATTTTGCGCGAATGTCCGCGCCGCAAAAAACAAAAATGCCGCTGCACCAATCATCGGCGCGCGCATCCCTCGTGACGGCATGATGCCCCCTGAACTTTTTATTCTGATTTTGACTTGCGTGGAAGCGACTGTGCCCGCCGAACATCACAGCGCGGGCGCCCCCATTTTCCTCGCACTCTCTTTACTTGTCATCTCGAACCCTGCCTGACGCAGGCGGGAATCTATTTTTCAGTGGCACAGGCTTCAGCCTGTGCGTTTTTGCCTCGGGTGCTCTCCATTCACAATTCCGGCATTGCCATCTTCCGCGCCGCTCCCCTAACTCTGTCATTCCGAGCCTGCCCGGCCTGTTTTGGGCGGGCAGAGCGAGGAATCTGCTTTTTGTTTTCTTTTGCCGAAAAAACTTCACAATTTCGGCGCGGCCATCTTTCTTGCTGGATTGAAAAACGGCAGCTTCGCTACCGTGGCGCCCACGCGGTGCCGCTCCGCTTCGACCGTGTACTCCATCCTCAATTTCGTTCCCGGCTCCGAAAATTTCGTCGCCACGCTCCCGAGCGCAATCATTCTTTTCAGCGTCGGCGACCACGTGGTCGACGTCGCCTTTCCAATCTGCCGCGCCATCGCATCTCCCGTGTCATAAATCGGCACCGCCGCGCGCGAAGTCGTGCTGGCAATTTGCGGCACCAGTCCAATGCGTTCGTGCAGCGCTTCGATGTCATCCCAGTCGATGTCCAGCCCCACGAGCCGCCGGCTTGAGCCAAGGTTTGACCCGCGCTTTGCCTCCGCGGCCAGCGCGTCGCGTCCCACGAAGTGCTCCTTGTTCAAATCCACCATCCGCCCCAGCCCGATTTCGTACGGCGAATATTTCTGCGCCTCGATCAGCGCCTTCTTGCTGCTGATGTAATCCACCTCGATCAGCAGCAGACCGGCTTCGACGCGCGCCACGTCCAGCGCCAGCATTCCCGCGGGATGCAAATCGAATTGCCGCCCGCGCGCGGCGAGCTCGTCCCACACGCGCGTCGCATCGTCCCACGGCATCCAGATTTCGTAGCCCAGATCGCCCGTATACCCCGTGCGCGAAATATCCACCGTCACGCCCGCGATTTTCGCGCGCGTCACGCGAAAATACTTCAGCTTGGCGATGTCCGCGTCGCTCACCGCGTGCAGCAGCCGCGCTGACGCCGGCCCTTGCAGCGCCAGCGACGCCACTTCCTCCGAAATGTCCTCTATGCTTACGTCCAGCCCCGCGGCATTCTGTTCCAGCCATCGCAAACTCGGATCCGCCGCCGTCCAGCGGTAAACATTCTCTTCCAGCCGCGAAATCGTCCCGTCATCGATCACTTTCCCTTCTTCATCGCACCAGCAGCAGTAAATCACCTGGCCCACCGCGATTTTCCGCACGTCGCGCGTGATCACGCGGTTCACAAACGTCGTCGCGTCTTTGCCCGTCACCCAATATTTATAGAGCGGCGTCACGTCGATCAGCGCCGCCGCGTTGCGTATTGCGTTGTATTCGTGCTCGTGATGCGTCTCGTACGCGCTCACCGTGTAGTAGCCCGACCATTCGCGATAATTCAGGCTCTCGCACAGCTTCAACGTCCTCTCATGCACCGCCGTCCCTATTGGCATTTTTCGCTCCGTTAAGTCTGGTTTTGCGGGGGTTTCTGGAGATCTTTATAGAACTCACGGACACAATTGCCACAAATGCGGGCGGTCCTTTTACCTTCAAAAGTTCCCGAAAACAGCCTCTCATCATCTCTTTTTCCGCAAAAACTGCATCGTGTAAACGAGTTTGTCTCCTCCAAAAATCGCTCCCCATCTTCCTCAGTAAAATGCGTCTCCATCCAACGACCTGAAGAGCCAGGATAGATTCGCTCTGCTCTTTGTTTAGCGGCGGCAACGGTCTCGTAACTCGCCACTCCGACCATGCTCCAATCCTTGTCGCAAAAATAGAGAAAAAACTGCGCCGAGCCTTTGTCTGCGCAAATCGCCAGACAAGGCACGCGCCCCATCTCCTTGTCCCCGACAAACATCAAACGATGGCCGGAATTGAATCCGACAGCCTCATTCAAGACCGCATAGTGAAGTAGGACGCGGTCGTTGACGCATATAATCGGCGGCGGCGTGGAAGGCTGTTCTTTTTCATGGTCTGACACAAAACGCTCTCCGAATCGAAGTCGAAGTTTACACTTGAATTCTTCGAACCCGCAACCGGCTGCACCGTGCATGTCATCCTGAGCGAAGCGCTTTGTGCGAAGCGAAGGATCTCGCCTCGGACGTTTTTGTAGCGGCGGCTTTACGCCGCCATTCTGAACGAGAACAGCGGAGTAGCACGCAACCAGGCTAGGCCAGCCGAACATCGAGAGTTGTAGCCTTAGGCACAAGAGTCGCGCGCTGTGTGCGCGAGTCGCGGGTGGTGAAATAATTCTGGGATGGGCATTCTCATCTACTTAATCGGCGTGGTTTTGCCTACCGGCCTGAATGTATATGTGTGGTATCGCCTTAGACGCGTCTTCGGCGGCCCCGCCATGCCCCGTTGGCGGCGACTGTTCGCCTACCTAGGGCTCGGGACCAGCTTCTTAGCGTGCGCAATTCCGTGGGCCTTGTTCGTTTACATGTATGTGCTCTTTAACAGAGGCCGTCCTGTTGATGCGAGCGAGATAATCGACAGCGCTTCTGTCCTGGATGCGTCAATTTGCGTTGCAGGATTGTCCTTCATTTTCGGCGCTCTGAGTCCAGAAAAAGTTCGTGTCCATCTGATGGTAAGCGCAACATGTGCCGCATTTTTTGGATTCTTTTTCAGAGTGATTTCGCGGTTGGTGATTGGGTAAGTGCGTTCGCTTGTCGGCGCACCTCTCCCCCTGTAGAATGTCCGTTCTTTTCGTGCGCACAGAGGTTTTTGTAGCGGCGGCTTTACGCCGCCATTCTTTAGTGCATAGAGCCCATGCCCAAATCCTACGACGCAATCATCATCGGCGGAGGCCACAACGGCCTGGTGAACGCGGCTTACCTCGCGCGCGCCGGCAAAAAGGTCCTCGTCCTCGAACGCCGCTATGTCCTCGGCGGCGCCGCCGTCACCGAAGAGATCATCCCCGGATTTAAATTCTCCGTCTGCTCTTACGTCGTCTCGCTTCTGCGCCCTGAAATCATTCGCGACCTCGACCTCCCGCGCCACGGCCTGGAAATTCTGCCGCTCGACGGCACCTTCACGCCCATGCCCAATGGCGATCATCTCTGGCGCGTCAACGATCACGCAAAAACCCGCCGCGAACTCGTGCGCCATTCCCGCCGCGACGCCGAAGCCTACGACGAATTCGGCAAGGAAATGGTGCAGATGTGCCGCTTCGTCAAGCCGCTTCTTGCCATGACGCCGCCCGATCCCACTTCGCTCCATCCCGCGGGCCTGCGCAAATTCGCATTTCTCGCGCGCCGCTTCCAATCCCTCCCCGCCGAGGAAAAATACAATCTCGTCCAGCTCATGACCATGTCCGCCGCCGATTTCCTCGACCAGTGGTTCGAAACCGACGTGCTCAAAGCCACCATGTCTGCTTCAGGAATCATCGGCACGTTTCTCGGCGTGCGCTCTCCCGGCACGGCTTACGTTCTTCTGCATCATTACATGGGCGAAATCGATGGCGCGTTTCGCGCCTGGGGATTCAGTCGCGGCGGCACTGGCGCAATTTCCAACGCCATCGGCGACGCCGCCCGCGAATTCGGCGCCGAAATTCGCATGGAAGCCCCTGTCGCAAAAATTCTCACGCGCAACGGCCGCGCCTCCGGCGTCGTTTTGCAATCCGGCGAAGAAATCCACGCGAAAATCGTATCCTCCAGCGTCGATCCCAATCTCACGTTCGTCAAAATGCTCGACGCCAAAGATCTCCCTGCCGAATTTCTCGAAGAAGTTCACCGCTACAAATATCGCGGCTCCTCCGGCAAAGTGAATCTCGCCCTCGACGCGCTTCCCGAATTCACCTGCCGTCCCGCCGAAGCAAACGGTTCAAATCATCATCTCCGCGGCGCGATTTCCATTTCG
>JBAQYT010000248.1:0-13953 GCA_049787175.1 Candidatus Acidiferrales bacterium
AACACGTCGTCGTAGTTGTTGACTATCGTGCGCATGTCGGCGGGCAAGTGCAATCTCACCTGAGCCCGCTCGCCGCTGGGAAACTGGAAATAAGGATGGAAGCTGATGGCCATCGGCAGCCGTTCCGCGCCCACATTCTTCGCGGTGACGATCACGTCCAGCGCATCATTTTTCAGGATCATCCGCACGCCGACGTCCGTTTTCGAAGGCCAGTGGCCGTCGAAATTTCCGCCGTGCAAAATTGCCGACACCACTGATTCGGCCGGCCCGTTGTGCTCATGCACGTCCATGAAATGCGCGGACATGATCAATCCATGCATCGCGTGGACTTCCGCGCCCGGCTTCTTCCCTTTCCAATTCGCGGGCAGCGACATCATTTTGCCGTCAATCATCGTTTCCAGCGTCTTGCCGTCCGCCGAAAGTTTTCCGCGAATGCGGTTGGGATAGGGCAACAGAATCGCGCCGCCCATCGAGAAACTCTTGTTACCGAACGCATCGTTCTGGTTTTCGAGCAGGTCTTTGGCGCCTTGCAAATCGGGCGCATTGAGCACGTCGATATCGCCCTTGCCGGGCAAATAGGCCTTCACTTGGAGCAAATCCATGCCGTTGCCTGGCAGAACAACGGCTTCGAGGAACTGCGGTTTGCTGCGGTCGACCGGCAGCGGCCGCGACAGCGTTACCGCCGGCTCTCCGCCGATCGTGACGGACGAATCTTCCGTCGCCAGCGCGGTGTCCGGCTTAGAATTGTGGCGCACAGGTCCCTCTGCGGCCAGGAACGCAACCGCAGCGAATAAACCACAAATGATCGCTGGCTTCCACATGCAAAGCCTCCATTTCTCTATAGAGAAAACGTTTTCTTGGAATGGACTTCACGCCGCTTGACCCATAGGCTCGTTCGCCACTTTATACTGGCAATTCAACCGGCGAGGCAAGCACTTTTTCGCCACGCGCAGGTCATTCCGAGAGCGCGCGCAATACGGCTATTGACGAGTAAACGTTTCCAGCGTAATACAAATCGACGCCGTGCTTAACATCACGCGCAACATCGCCGGCGCTGGCACCCCTGATTTGGGTCTGCTCCATCGGAGAAACGCACATGACGCGCAAAGAGATTCGTAGGCGTGACTTGCTGAAAAATGGAGCGGCCGCCATGGTCGCGGCGGCGATTCCGCTCGGCTCGCCGCTGCTTGGCTGGACCACGCCAACGCTGCAGGACGCAGCCGCTGGCGCGCCAACTCCCGTCGCGGCTAAAATCAAAATCGACTTCGATCGAAAAATCGGCGCGATTGATCGCAATATTTACGGCAACTTCACCGAGCACCTCGGCCGCTGCATCTACGGCGGCATCTACGACGAAGGCTCATCCCTGTCCGACAGCGATGGCTTTCGCAAGGACGTGCTCGACGCCGCGCGCGGCATGCACGTTTCGGTGTTGCGCTGGCCGGGCGGCAATTTTTCGTCGGGATACAACTGGAAGGACGGCATCGGACCGAAAGACGCGCGTCCGCGCCGCTGGGACACCGCGTGGCAGGAGGAAGAGTCGAATCGTTTCGGGACGGATGAGTTTATCGAATATTGCCGCAAACTCGGCGCGGAGCCTTACATCTGCGCAAACATGGGTACCGGCACGATGCAGGATGCAGCCGACTGGGTCGAATACTGCAACGCCACCACGGACACCTATTGGGCGAATCTGCGCAAAAAGAACGGCCACCCGGAGCCCTATAACGTCAAGTATTGGGCCCTCGGCAACGAAGTCTACGGAAGCTGGCAGGCCGGGCACAAAGATGCCGCCGGTTATGCCGCTGATGCGCTGGAATTCGGAAAGATGATGCGTTGGGTTGACCCGTCGATCAAGCTGATTGCCTGCGGAGGCCCCGGCGTCGACTGGAATCTTCCCGTTCTCGAAAGACTCGCATACCTCGTCGATTACATTTCCCTACACCATTACGGCGGCAGCCTGGACACGGCCAAGGAGTTCATAGACGCGCGCGAATTCGAAAATCAGATCCGCACACTGGATGCCGTGATTACCGCGGTGATGTCCAGAACAGACAAGAAAGAGCGTGTGGCCATTGCCGTCGACGAATGGAACATCTGGTTCCGGTCGTGGTTTCATCGCGGAAACAATCACATGCTCGAAGAAGTGTACAATCTGCGAGACGCGCTGTGGGTCGCGTCCGGACTCAACGCGTTTCACCGCAATTGCCAGACCGTGAAACTGGCGGACGTCGCGCAACTGGTGAACGTCATCGCCCCGATCATGTCCAGCCCCACCGGTATCGTTCTCCAGACCACTTACTATCCGTTGAAACTCTACACCGAACATTGCGGAAACGTAGCTCTTGATGCGCTCGTTCGCTCGGATACTTTTCCCTCATTGCCTGAAGTTCCCTACCTCGATGTTTCCGCGACGACGGACGACGGAAGTCAATCGCTCACTTTGGCCGTTGTGAATCGCCATCCTACCGCCGACATCACCGCGGACATTACCATCGAGGGATTTAAGCCGCAATCTTCCGGCGAACTGTATGAAATAAACGGCCCGAGTCTGGACGCGACCAACACGTTCGCGGACCCAAATCAGGTGACCGCGAAATCCAAGGCCTACTCGGGCGCTGGCCCTGCGTTTCGCCAGATGTTTGCGGCGCATTCCGTCAACGTTATGACCATGCGCGTATGATCCGATTTATTTTGACGCTGTCGCGGGCTCTTTCACCTGCAGCGCGATGGGCGCCAGCCTGTCTCCTCCATGCGCGTCCGAACGCAGCGTTATAGCGCTGCAATCCTTCACCAGCCAATCAGCGCCCGCGCTTCGCAGATCGGCTTCTGGCATCGTGGTGCACAGGGCAATCACTCGGCAGCCCGCCGCTTTTCCAGAATGCACACCGGCGGGCGCGTCCTCGATCACCACACAGTCCGCTGGAGCGAAGCCCAATAATTCAGCCGCTTTGAGATATGGCTCAGGCGCCGGCTTGCCATTCTCGATGTCGTTCGAAGTCACTAGGAATCTTGGCCGCGGCAGCCCTCCCGCGCGAATGCGCACCTCCGCTAGTGGGCGCGTGCACGAAGTCACGACCGACCAGCGCTCCGGCGGAAGCGCCTGCAGCAACTCGGTTGCGCCCGGCAAAGGCGCCACTCCATCCAAATCGGCAATTTCGCGCCGCTCCACTTCGCGATTCTCAGTTTCATAATCCGAGCCCGGAAGATATTCGCGGATCGTCGTCAGGCTCGGACGGCCGTGAGCGGCGCGCACAACTTCTTCGGGGTTAAATCCATGCTCGATGGCCCATTGATGCCACACGCGAGCCACCGCCGGAGTCGAATCCAACAGCACCCCGTCCATATCAAACAACAGTCCCCTGCACGAAATCTGAACCTCGCTTTGCTTCAACGTTTCCCTTCCCACGAATAATTTTTTGTCTTGCATACAGTGTTCCATACCCGTCCGCAAGATTGCGACCGTTTTCAGATTTTCTTTGATCCTGGACGCGATTCCTGCACTGGCATACGCGCCGTGATTTTCGGCGAGAGAATTCAGGCTTGCAGCATTTGCGAACGTGGCTCTTGCGTTCGGGCCTCTTGCGATTGTGGCTCGTGCGTCTGCGGTTCGTGAGATTGCCCCGAGCCAGCCATCATCTGTTCGCTTGCGATGCCGATCAGTTGTGGCAAAACATCTCCGAACGCGGTTCCAGTGGCGTTGCTTCCGAAATCGAAATATAACCGCCGGTACATCGCATACAGCCGGTCATAAACTTTCTCGGCGTCGGCCTGCGGACGGTAAACGATGTGGGGCGGGCAAACTTTTTCCTGCGCCTCTTCAATTGTTTTGAACGTGCCCGCCGCGAGAAATGCAAAAATTGCCGAGCCGAGGCTCGTGACTTTGCGGCTCGGCACCAGAACCGGCCGCCGCAAAACGTTGGCGTACACCTGATTGAGCACCGGATTGTTCTGCGGTATCCCTCCCGCATTGATCACTCGCTCGATGCGTGCGCCGTGCTCTCCCATGCGGTCCAAAATCACACGCGTGTGAAACGCGGTGCCCTCGATCGCCGCAAACAGTTCGTCTTGAGCCGTATGCTGCAGGTTCCATCCGAGCGTCATGCCGCGTAGATTGGCGTTCACCAGCACGGTGCGGTCACCATTGTCCCAGGTCATGCGCAACAAACCCGTTTGCCCGGCCGTGTATTTCTCCAGGCCAACGCTCAATTGAGAAATCGTGGTGTTCGCGCGCCTGGCGATCGCGTCGAAAATATCGCCGGTGGCCGAAAGGCCCGCCTCAATGCCGGTATATGCCGGATGAACGCTTCCCTTCACCACTCCGCAAACACCGGGTACCAGCTGCGTCTCGCGCGTGATCCCGATGATGCATGTGGACGTGCCCACAACGTTCACGATGTCCTTTTCCTGCGCGCCCGCGCCAATCGCGTCCCAATGCGCATCGAACGCGCCCACGGGAATCGGAATTCCCGCGCGCAGTCCGAGCTTTTCCGCCCACGCCGCCGACAATTTTCCCGCGATTTTGTTCGAAGTCTCGTACGACCCTTGCAGTTTCTGCCGCACGCCGGCAAGCAGCGGATCAACCTTGACCAGAAATTCCTCCGGGGGCAGGCCTCCCAGATCTGCATGCCACAGCCACTTATGTCCCATCGCGCAGACGCTGCGCTTGGCTTGCGCCGGCTGCGTGACGCCACACAGCGTCGCTGCCACCATGTCGCAATGCTCAAAGGCGCTGGCGAACTTGCCGCGCTCTCCCGGATTGTGCCGCAGCCAGTGGAGCAGCTTCGCGAAGCCCCATTCCGACGAATACACGCCGCCGCACCAGCGAATCGCCTCGAGCTTTTCCCGCTGAGCCATCTCCGTGATTTCAGCCGCTTCGGATTTCGCGCGATGGTCGCACCACAGATAGTATTCACCGAGCGGAACCATTCCCGCGCCCACCGGAATGACGGACGATCCCGTCGTATCCAGGGCGATCGCTTCGATTTTTTCACTGGGAATGGCAGCCTGCTTCAGAGCTTCGCGCGTCGCCGCAGCCAGCGCGCGCATGTGATCTTCGTGAGATTGCGTGGCTAGTTCCGGATCCTCGCGCTTGCGGTGCAGAGGATATTCGGAGACAGCCGAGGCCAGCATGCCCTTCTCGCTGTCCACGATCGACACGCGGACATTCAGCGTTCCAAAATCAACGCCTGCTACCATGGCCATAGGCTGCTGCCCCGTTTCCTAATTTGCGTGCCAGTACGTATCCCACCCCAGATAACGGGTCGCCGCTTCGTGGACGGCGCCGGCGACGGAGGAGAAATTCGCGGCCACGTGGTGTTCGAATCCATTCTCGCAGATGTATCGCAACAGCTTTTGCATCTTGGGAATCTCCACCACGCCCGCGCCGCCGAATGTCTCCAGCGGATCGTCCGTGAACTTTCCGCCGCCGACGTAGCCGCGAACACGCCCCGCGCGATCGTCGGTCGAGAAACGCGCGTAGGACATGGCTCCGGCCTTCACCAACCCAACGCACGTGCCGAAAGTGTTCTCCTTGCCCACCGTTCCGGCGATGATCGCCTGATAGTCCATTTTGACGTTCTTTAGAAATTGCTTCGGCAAATTGCTGCAGTGAAAGCAGACCGCCTTGTCGGGATTATCGCCGTAATTATTGTTCCAATCGAGCAGCGCGCTGGGCGTCTGCGACGCAAGCCGCAGCGCGTGCATGCTGAGTACCCCGCAAATGTCCACTTCACACGCGCTCGACATCAGGTCGTCGCTCATCATACTCATCACCGTGCACGGCACCACGCCAAGATTTTCTTCAATGGACGTCCAACACTGGATCGCGCTGATGGTCACGTCCGTCTGCTTCATCCATTGGTCGATCACCGCTCCCAGTTTGGCCATTTTGAGCAGGGCCGCCTTGGGCACGTCATTCGTGGACACGTATTTTTCAATGGATTGCAGCTTCGCCTGAGCAGCATCGTCGGAATCCTTCATTCGCTGAATCCGCCCGATTACTTCCGACAGATCCAGAGTCTCGACGGAAATTCCCTGCGACTCCAAAATTTTTTCGCTGTACCGCACCGTGTTGAATGCCGCCGGGCGCGCACCGATGCTCCCAATGCGCAGGTCTCGCAAGCCCTTCACCACCCGGCAGACGCCCGCAAACCATTCCAAGTCCTTCTTAAATTCGGCGGAGGCGGGCGTGACCGTATGCGAAGACGTAAGCGAATAGGGGATGCCGTACTGCGTCAAATTATTGCACGCGGACATCTTCCCGCAGAAGCTGTCGCGCCGGTGGGAAATAGACATCTTCGACGGCGTATCCGGAGTGGCCTGCACCAGCACCGGAACGCGCAACCTCGACAAACGCAGCGTGTCGGCAATGGCGCGCTCGTCGCCGAAGTTGGGCAGAGTGACGATCACTCCATCGATCTGCTCGCTATGCGCGCGAAACAGCTCCGCGCAGCGCTTCGCCTCCTCGTGCGTCTCCACTGCTCCATGTCGGCTTTGCTGTGGATCAAGCGCAACAACCTCCACGCCGGCTTCTTGTAAGACCTGCATCATTTCTTGCCGGCCAGACTCCGCCAAATGCCCCGGGAAAAAGCCCCGATTGCCGACGATCAAGCCCATGGTCATTTTCTTCTGAGTGGACATTCAACGCCTCGTCAAAACAGGTCCCGCCGATGCTCTCAACTTTGTTTTCGCCCTGACGCTTGCCCGTAATACGCCTTGCTCCCATGCTTGCGCAGAAAATGTTTGTCGTGCAGCGCCGTCGCCAGAGGTTCGATATCCTTCGCCAACGTCGTCGTGTAGTAAGCCATTCGCGCCACGGCCTCCAGAATTACGGAATTATGGGCAGCCTCGCTCACATCGACTCCCCAGCAAAACGGCGCATGGCCCCGCACAAGAACAGCCGGAATCTTTTCGGGATCAAGGTCCTGGAATGCGCGGCAAATGGCCACTCCGGTGTTCTTCTCGTAGTCATCGGCAATCTCTTGCGCCGTCAGCTCGGGCGTCACTGGAACCGCGCCGTGAAAGTAGTCCGCGTGCGTGGTCCCCAAACAAGGGATTGCGCATCCCGCCTGCGCCCATGCCGTAGCGAATTCCGAGTGCGTATGTGTGACGCCGCCGATACCCGAAAAGTTCCTGTATATGACAAGATGGGTGGGCAAGTCGGACGATGGGCGAAATGTCCCCTCAATAATTTTCCCCGACAAGTCCGTAACCACCAGATCTTCCGGCTTGAGCTTCTCGTACGGCACACCGCTCGGCTTGATGACCACCAAGCCATCGTTGCGGGAGATGCCGCTGGCATTTCCGAAGGTGTAAAGAACCAGGCCCCGGCGAACCAGCTCCAGATTGGCTTCCAAAACTTCGCGTCGCAGGCGTTCGACTAGCATTTGGGCTCTGACCGCACCTAGCTCAATTTGGAGCAAACGTTTACTTGGAATTTAGAAATTACCGGCTTGCCCCGCGTCTGTCAATGGGCGCATCCGCGCCGGCGTCTAGCTACTCTCGGAGCGCCCCGCTGTTTCCGCGGACGCTTGAACTATTGCGGCGACCGCGTTGCGGCGGCGCCTTAGGGGCCATCGCCGTGGAATCGCGCAACACTAAACTAGTTCGCAGAATGTAATCGCTGCCGTTCGGAGCCGGTGTCTTGCGCTGTACTTCGGAAAGGAGCGCGTGGAAGGCCAAGCGGGCAATTTCGGTCTGCGACATCTTGACGGTCGTCAGCGGAGGAATCGTGAACTGCGCCAAACGGATATCATCGAATCCGATCACCGACAAATCGCGCGGCACTTCGATTCCTTCTTCGTAGCTTTGCCGCATCACGCCGATCGCCGTCATGTCATTCGAACAAATGATCGCCGTGGGAGGCTTCGAAAGCGTCAGCAGCTTTTTCAACGCCTCAATTCCGCCCTCCATGGTGTGATTCCCTTCAATCTGGCACTTCGATTCTATCGGCAGTCCGATTTCCTCCATGGCTTGCAGAAAGGCGCGTTGCCGCGCGACGGCTGTTTTTAGCGCCAGCGGGCCGGAAATGAATGCGATCCGCTCGTGGCGCAGCGCCGCCAGGTGCTGAACGGCTTGCCGGATTCCATGTACGTAATCGATGCGGATATTGCTCATCCGAGGCAGCGGAGGTGCGACGTCGATGAATACCAAGGGAACTTGCCGCGACTTCAGGTCATCGAAAAGTTCCTCTTCCATCCCGAACGTTACAATGGCCACTCCTTCCACCCGCCGCTCGATCATCCGCCGCACCGCCAGCGCCATTCGTTTCGGATCATGCACCGTGGACGTCGTCAAAATCTCATAGTTGTGCTGCACCGCAATATCTTCGAAACCCTGAACAATCTCCGGGAAAAAAGGATTGGTGATTTCCGAGACGATCAGCCCGAAGATGCGGCTCCGGCCAGAAACCAGTGACCTCGCCTGCGTATTGGGATAATAGCCGAGTTCCTCTACCACTTTCCAAACGCGGCGGGAAAGCTGCGGAGTTACCGTTGGCACGCCGTTGATCGTGCGCGAAACGGTAGCGATGGATACCTTGGCGCGTCTCGCAACTTCATGGATACTCAACGACTCTCCCCGCGGACGCGCAACCCTAACAGCTTACTTGATTGCTTCGACGAAGGTCTACATGCGTCCTGACTTCAATGGCAAGACGGTCCATCACCATCCCAATTGACAGCGTCACTTGTACCACCTACTTGGACGGGATTGTGCTGATCTTTCACAGCTTTGTCAATTAAGCCGCCGCTCAGCCCTGCCACCAATTCGGCCGGCTGACCTTCCAGTAGACGCCGTATCTTTCACCGAAAACACGATGCAAAGGAATCAAATTCATGGCGCTGGGTTGCCCGACCGTGCGGAACGTTAAGGGCTGTCCTTCGACTGGTTCCACCCACGCCGCGGAACGAATTTCGGCCTCCGACTTGACGTTTGCGGTCATCGTCCCTTCCGGCGCGCCGCGAGGTCCGAGCTCCGTGGGGCCGTGGTCAAGATCATATTGCATTTGCTCGGTAAGACCGGCTTGCCCTAAGCGTCCGGCCAGTACAATCGGCCCGTACAACACGGCTTGCTGCGTCGGATCACCGAGCAATCCTTCGCTATGCAAACGCATCGGCAGCTTCACTTCCAACCGGTCGCCGTCGGCCCACGTTCGGTCGATCTTCAGATAGCTGCCCGGGCTTGAGAACGCCTGCAGCGGTTGCCCATTCAGCGTGACCGAACCTCCGTCCACCGCCCACGCTGGAATCCTCACATTGATCCCGGCTTCCACCGGCGCGCTCGCCTTGATCGTCAGACTCGTGCCTTCCTGCTCTGGGAAGCGCGTATCTTGCCGGATGGTGAGTCCCTTTTCCGGCCAGCGTACCTCCGACGCGATGAACAGGTTCACGAATGCGTCGTGATCATTGTGGAAGTAAATCGAATCTCCGAACTTCGAAAATTCCTCCGCGCCGGTTCCCGTGCAGCACCAGAACGAATTGAAACGCGAATTGAAGTACTTCCAATATCCTGTTTCGAGCGGCAGATAGTACATCTTGAAGCCATTTTCAGGATGCTGCGTACCCAGGCGCGAATTAAACAGCGTCCGTTCGTAATAATCCATATAGCGAGGGTCGCCCGTCCACTGATGCAAATGCCGCGTCAGTTTCAGCATGTTGTAACCGCAGCAGCATTCTTCGGACGACACACTCAGTTCCGTCGACAGGTTGCCCGGATCGGTGCGCCAGCCCTCGCCGTTGCTCGTGCCGCCGGTGGCATACGAACGCTCCTCGACAACTTCGCCCCAAAAATACTGGGCAACCTCGTGATAGTAAGGTTCGTCCGTCAGCTCATACCGCCGCGCGGCGCCGATCACCTGCGGTATATGTGTGTTGACGTGCAGTCCCTTCAGTTCGTCGCGATGCCCGGCCAGCGGATCCAGAAAAGCAGTCTTCTCGAAGCGGCGCGCGATTCCGAAATACTCGCCTCGGCCAGTAATCGCAAACAGGTTGAGCAATGACTCGTTCAGGCCGCCAAATTCGGTCTGCAAAATGCGTTGCATGTGCGCATCGCTAATGCCTGTCGTCCAATGGCCGATCCACTGGGCCATGCCTTCCGCGACCGCCAGCGCCTGCTGGTTCTGGCAATGCGTGTACATATCTAGGTTTCCGGCCATGATTTTGTGCAACGTATAAAAGGGAGCCCAGACTCCTCTTCCTTCGCTCAACCGGTCGAAGAATTCATCCGGAAATGCACTCAGATACCCATTGCCGAACTTTTCCTGGCATTGCGCCAAGTCCGCAACAATCGCATCACCCTTGGCCTTGACGGCGTCGTCTCCTGTGCTGGCGTACATCAGAGCGCTAGCGGAGAGAAAATGCCCGGTGAAGTGGCCGCGAAGCTCGCATTTCGGATCCTCCCAGCCTCCCAATGGCTCCGCCAAACTCGGCAAGCCTGCGGTCACGCGAAAATTATGGACCAGGCGATCTTCCGGCATCGAATTGAGAAACTGCTGATTCGTCCGCTCCGCTTCCAGAAACGGCCCGTCGAGCAGCCGCACCTGTTTCAGCGGAAACGGCGTCACCAGCATCGGAATTCGGTTCTGCCCCATCCGCGGCCGGCCCGTGGCCTGCAGAGCGCGTGCCACATCATTCGGCGCCGCCGCTGACACAATCTTTGGCATGCACGCGATCGCCGCCGTCGAGAGCGCGCCAGAAACAAACTGCCGCCGCGAAATTCGATTCCGTGATTTCATAGGAATGACCACCTCACCATGACTTCCTTACAATGACTGCGTCGCTATGTTCCCAGTTCCATGCCCGGAGCCAAAAATCGGATGTGGCTGGGAGGGCGAAGGCTAAACGAACCCTTTTCCTTGAATCCGGGAAAACGTTTTCTTCAACTCCACATATAGAACACCCTCCGCTTGCCTGTCAAGACGCCGCCTCCACGCAACCCCTCCGTCTCCCGCTGCAATACTTCCAAATGTTCATCTTAAGATTATTGCAGCGATGATTGGACCTGCTTGAATCGCTCAAGTAGATCCTTTTTTGACTCGACAACGCGGCCAGGAATCGGAAGAAGCTCCTGCAGAGACTCCGGCGCATGCGCAATGGCTTCTTGAAGCGCAGCCAAACCAGAAGGGTCATTCATCACATTCACATACAATGGCCTGATTTGGGCCAGCGCCGCTGCATCCCTGGGGGCAAACTGCCGAATAACTGTCAGTTCCCTTTTCACGGCAGTTTGCCAATCGAGGCTTTCCGGACCCAGCTGCGTCAGGGCTCTTTGCAGCGTGGATCGCTCTGCCGCGGATAACTTACCGGCGTGCAATGCAAACGAGATAGCCTGAAGGTGTGTGCCCAGAAGCCCTGCGGCAACTTCAGTGGCGAATAGCGTTCCTCCATTGCCCACATCGTGGGAAAACCGGAGTCCCGCCACAAGAGCGCGTACCGCTCCGGCCTCATTGTTCGTATTCAACAGATGGAACGCGTAGAGAACATTCAAACGCCCGAGCACCAAAGACTTCCTGACGAAATCGACAGGCACGTTTGGCCCGAGCGGATAGTCCAAGCCCCAATCACAATTCGGCAGTGATGTCCCACGGATCATCGTTTCCAGCGCCGGTTCATTCTTCTCCACTAAGTCGCTGAATTTCGCGTCGTCATACGAAACCGTGCCGGCAAGGATAAGGCTCAATTCGCGCGCTTGTTCATTCGAGATGCCCGTGTCTTGCATCTGTGCGAACGCCGACCAATATCGCAAAGCGGCGTTCGCGCCAAGGCCTTTCTGCTGTGCAAGAGAGGGCCTGGCCGGCACGCTTGCCAGCAAAAGCACGGATAAAACCAGACGAAAAAAAGTATTCATGGATTAAGGCCCTCCTGGCCGAGCACGGTGAGCGCGCTTTGTTTTCCTGGGGGCACCTCGACGCCTTGGGGCTGAATGGCGAGGCCATCGAGCGCCGCTTCAAGAGATTCGGCGTGGGCAAACAAGGCGTTCGCGTCGCCAAGTGTGAGCGATGCCGGATTTGATGACTCGGCACTTCCTAATGCTGGGGGACCTTGCGCCGGCGGATTCGGTCTCGCGCGATGGTGCACCGTCAATATCGCGCCCAATAAAATCGCAGCAGCGACCGCAACCCACGCTGTAAACACGCGACGACCTCGCGTTTCACGCCCTCCGCGCATCAACGGAGCCGGGGCCAGCGGACGATACTGTTTCAGATGAATTTCAAACTGCTCGTCACTTCCATGTGCTGGCACAGGTATTCTCCTTGACGCACATTGCGTCGCGCAGCCCGGCCAGGCCATACCGGTATCGGGACGCCGCCGTGTTCGGGCTGATTCCCACGATCTCAGCGACTTGCGCGAAAGTAAGGTCGCCCCAAACGTGCAGGATCATGACCTCGCGTTGTTCATCCGAAAGCACGTTTAGAGCGCGGCGCAGACTCAATTCCTCCGCATAATCGCGATCGGGCGGATCGAACCACCGAGCGGATTGGTCGTCGAGTGGAACAGTGCGCCCGCGCACCTTAGTGTCGTTCAGAACAGTGTTGCGAACACACGCGAACAGATACGCCTTGATGTCATCAACGTGTTTTGCTTCACGTCTCTCCAGCAGTCTCAAGAAAACTTGATGGAGCGCGTCTTGCGCGCGCGACCGCTCACCGGTCATCGCCATGGCGAACAGCAGCAAAGCCGGGCCGTAGCGGACGTAAAGCGCCTCGATTTCTGTGGTGCTATTCGGCTGCATCGCGCATTGCGGCCTCCATGATAAGACAATCGAACCCGGCGAATTTGTCTATGCATCCAGGAACGCGGCCCTAGAACTGGATGACTTGCGTAGCTTCACGCGCCTCCCAATGGTGCTAAAATCCCTGTGCTAAAAGCTCACCATCTTTCTCGGAGCCAGAGAGCGGAGTAAGGAACGCTCGCGCATGATTCCCGACGCCCTCAAAAAAATCCTCGCCGGCGAAAATCTTTTGCGCGCCGAAGCCGAAGCCTCGATGGAGCAAATCCTCTCCGGCAACGCCAACGATGCGTTGATCGCCGCGCTACTCGTCGCGCTGCGCATGAAGGGCGAAACGGTGGATGAACTCGTTGGCTTCGCCGCTGCCATGCGCAGCCACGCCACGCCGATTTTTCCCGCGGGCCACAGCCACGCCAGCGAAATGCTCGTCGACACTTGCGGCACCGGCGGCGACGGCCGCAATACCTTCAACATCTCCACCGCTGCGGCCTTCGTCGTCGCTGGCGCAGGCGTCCGCGTCGCCAAGCACGGCAACCGCTCCTCCACTGCTCACTGCGGCTCCGCAGACGTTCTCGAACAGCTCGGCGTTTCGCTCGACCAGCCGCCTGAACACGTCCGCCAAGCCATCGAACAGATCGGCATTGGTTTTCTGTTCGCGCCCGCGATTCACACCGCGATGAAGTACGCCATGCCCACACGCCGCGCGCTCGGCTTCCGCACCGTTTTCAATCTCCTCGGCCCGCTCACCAATCCCGCGGGGGCCGCCGCGCAAGTCGTCGGCGTCTCCGCGCCGCACCACACTGAACTTCTCGCCCGCGCTCTCGCGCAGCTCGGCGTCAAACGTGCTTTCGTCGTCCATGGCGTCGACGGCCTCGACGAAATTTCCCTCAGCGCCGAAACCCACGTCGCCGAGCTCAGCGGTGGCGCCGTCCGCACCTACAGAATCGCGCCCAAGGATTTCGGTCTCCGCCGCGCGCCTCGCGGCGCCTTCGCCGGCGGCGACGCCAAACACAACGCCGAAATCATCCACAAAGTTCTCGGCCGCTCGCTCCTCTATCGCGAACATGGCGCGCACCGCGAAATCGTTCTCGCCAACGCCTCCGCCGCTCTCGTCGCTGCCGGTCGCGCCGGAAATTTCAAGGACGGCGTCCGCCTCGCCGCCGAATCCATTGACTCCGGCTCCGCCCGCGAAAAGCTCGACTCCCTCGTCCGCTTCACCCAATC
>JBAQYT010000150.1:0-23575 GCA_049787175.1 Candidatus Acidiferrales bacterium
CTTTCGCGATTTGCATTTTTCTCCTCCCCATCGTTTCCCACAGCCCGCAGGAATGTTATTCTTGTTCGCCCGTTTTTCGGCTCTGTGTTGCTACCAAAGGAGAGGCCGCATGCCCGCTTTTTCCGGAGTCGATTTTCTCGACTTCGATTCCCTGCTGACCGATGAGGAGAAGCTCGCCCGCCAGACCGCTCGCAAATTCGTCGATGAACAAGTCCTTCCCATCATCGAGCAGTGCAATCGCGACGCCAAGTTTCCGATGCAACTCTTGCCCCAGATTGCGGATCTCGGGTTTTTCGGCGCGAACCTGAAAGGTTATGGCTGCGCGGGGATGTCCAATGTCGAGTATGGGTTGGTAATGCAGGAGCTCGAGCGCGGAGATTCCGGCTTGCGGAGCTTCGCTTCGGTACAGTCCGCGCTGGTGATGTATCCCATTTACACTTTCGGCTCCGATGCGCAGAAAGATAAATGGCTGCCCCAATTGGCCTCCGGAAAAGCGATTGGCTGCTTCGGCCTCACCGAGCCGCAATTCGGCTCCAATCCCAGCGGTATGCTCACGCGAGCCGTGCGCAAAGGCGATAGCTACATCTTAAACGGGGAGAAGATGTGGATCACCAATGGCTCGCTTTCCGCGGTCGCACTGATTTGGGCGAAGTGCGAAGACGAAAAAATTCGCGGCTTCCTGGTCGAAAAAAATACGCCGGGATTCAAATCCTGGGATGTACACGGCAAGTGGTCGCTGCGCGCTTCGGTAACTTCGGGGCTCGCTATGACCGACTGCAAAATCCCCGCGGAAAACATTCTTCCCAACGTGGAAGGGCTGCGCGGCCCGCTTTCCTGCCTCAATCAAGCGCGCTACGGAATCGGATGGGGAGGAATCGGCGCCGCGATGGCCTGCTATGATACGGCGCTGCGCTACTCCAAAGAACGCAAGCAGTTCGGCAACAAGCCCATCGCTTCGCATCAGCTCGTGCAGGAAAAACTCGTGTGGATGATTACCGAGATCACCAAGGCACAGTTTTTAGCACTCCAAGTGGGCCGCCTGAAAGATAAATCGCGCGTGCACCCTTCGCACATTTCCATGATGAAGATGAATAATGTTGCGATCGCGCTGGAAACGGCGCGCAAGGCGCGCGAAATTCTCGGCGCCAATGGCATCGTTGACGATTACTGCATCATGCGACACATGAACAACCTCGAATCTGTCTACACCTATGAAGGCACGCACGACATCCACAAATTGATTATCGGTGAGCGTATCACCGGAATTGCAGCGTTCGAATGATTGGCTTGGAACGGATCGAGCGAACCTACCGGAGCCAACATGGAACATAAACTTAGCCTCGAATTCCTGCGCGTGGTCGAGCAGGCGGCCATCGCCTCGGCGCATACCATGGGCTTGGGTGACCGCCACAAAGCGGACGCGGTCGCCGTCGAAGCCATGCGCCGTGAAATGGACACCGTCGGCATGGACGGCACCATAGTCATTGGCGAGGGCGAACGCGACGAGGCGCCCATGTTGTTTATCGGCGAAAAAGTCGGCCTGGCGTCGAAGCACAAGGACAACTATCCGGCGGTGGACATTGCCGTTGACCCGCTCGAAGGCACGAATCTGTGCGCGACGGGCGAGCCCAACGCCATCACCGTTCTGGCCGCGAGCGAGAAAGGCGGACTGCTCCACGCTCCGGATTTGTACATGGAGAAAATCGTCGTCGGACCCTCGTGCCGGGGCGCCGTCGAACTCGATGCGCCAGTGAAAGATAATCTGAAGGCCATTGCTCATCGGCTCGACCGCCTTGTGGAAGATCTGGTTGTCATTGTTCTTGACCGCCCGCGGCACGCAAAGCTGATCAGCGAAATTCGCAGTGTCGGCGCACGCATCCGGCTGATCGGCGATGGCGATCTTTCTGCGGGAATCGCCGCGGCGGTTTTGGGTTCCGGCGTTCACGCGGTGATGGGAACAGGAGGCGCGCCCGAAGGAGTTCTGACAGCCGCGGCCTTGAAGTGCCTGAACGGCGAAATCATTGCGCGGCTGGTCGTCTCCAAGCCGGAACAGCAAGAGCGGCTCGCAAAGATGGGCGTGACGGACGCGAAGAAAATCTATAAGACGGACGAGCTCGCGCCCGGGGAAAATATCATTTTTGCATGCACAGGAGTTACGGAAGGCAATCTGCTACGTGGCGTACGCTTCTTCGGCGAAGGCATCCGCACGCATTCGCTCGTTCTCACCTACAACAACCGCCAGGTACGCTTTATCGACAGTGTTCATTTGAACAAGCGCCCCGGCGCAATAGTTCGTTTCTGACGCCGTTCTGCGTGGACGAGGCGAGCCATTTTCCATGGTGCTTGATTGCCATCGGACACCTTCGAGGACACCAGGTAGGATTTCAGGCTTGATTGATGCGGCACAGCCGTGCGCGAGAATAGTTCGTTTCTTCTAACATCGACGGTACCCTAGTCTTATCGCAATTTTGGCGGGCCATGCTCGCCCAATTGAGAAACGTCAGGGGGCTGCGAAGATGCCGGGGCTTTCCAATCCGCAATCCACGCCGAGTGGCGGCCGGTCAAACAAGCGGCTAATCGTTTTGGGTGCAATTCTTGTGTGTGCTTTCGTGGCCTGGATCGTAACCATGATCGCAGGTCCAGGCTTCGGGTCCCGGCCCTAGCGGCCACGCTTGCCGAGCACGACATTAATGTCCTTCCAGAGCAGCCAGTGCGGGTTCAAATCTTCGGCGCCGTGGCGTTTGTAAAACCTGCGCGCGGCAGCATTTGCCGGCTGAACATCCACACAAATCCGCGAAGCTTTCTGGCTGATGAACCAGCCAGCCAATAAACAGAGCAGTTCCGATGCAATTATCCCTCCGCGACGTTCCGGGATGATGTTGATCCATTGCAGCTCCCCGTCGCAAGAATAGCGGCGTGTTAGGTGCCCGGCAATAAACCCTATGATGGATTCCTCTTCGCACGCGACGTAGCCGATACGTGGCTTTAGCGCCTGCTGTGGGTGGAGCTCACCGTCCAAATAGGCGGTAATCCGATTGTCCCAATATTCCTCACCCTCCCATTCAGCCGCGCGGATTCGTGCCATCGCAGGTATGTCGGAATTTTCTGCTTCTCGGTAGGTCGCAATAGGCATTGCAACACTCGACGGCGCCATCCAGCGCCGCCGAGCCAGTCCTAATTTGAAAATCGTTCAGCGATGTGCTGAAGCCATTGACGGCGTGTGCCGTCGCGGCGACATGTGCGGCATTTTCGGCTCATGCATGGGCTGCACCGGCGGCCGCATCACACTACTGCTCACGTGATCGCTGATTGCCTGCAGGCGCTTGAGAATGGATTGCCACTGCGCCCAATCCAACTGGCGAAGAAATGGCCGCAATCCCTGAATAAAAGGATCCTCGAGCAACGTCTGACCCGTGGACTCGGGAACGAAGAAACGGTTCAACCCGACTCCTAGGGCTTCGGCAATTTTCTCGAGCGTACCGAGGCTGGGCGTCATCTGCCCGCTTTCGATGCGCGAGAGATACGAACGCGAGACGCGCGAGCGCGCCTGAAGCTGGCTCTGCGTCATTCCGCGGGATTCGCGCAATTGGCGAATCCGCTGGCCGATATTCTCGACGGTTTCGCGGTTTGGCCACTCATCCGCCGACTGCGAATCGGCGCCAGCGGCTCCTTCCGGCGAAGGCGTCGGGATCACGAAAGTCACCTTCGGAGGCAGCAAGCGCAAGCAACGACGGCAATTATCAGTTCGCGTACGGTATTGCACCAGGCCGCATACACCACAACGGATTACTTCTCGGTCGATGTCCGAAATGACTTCCTCAGCTTTCTTTTCTACCACCGGTCATCCTCACAGACTTTTCCGGCGATGCGGAGGGGAGGAACGTTTCACAGAGGGAAGGCAGAAACAGGCGCGACGGGCATTCTCTCCAGCGCACTGACCCAAGTCAAGTCTTTTTTTGTCTATCCCCGAACTCCTGGAATACGAGTCAGAATTCTAGTCCCAGCGAGAGAGGAAAATCAATGTTTCCAGGGGGCCAAGAAGCCTTCCCGGGAAAAAACGATTCTTTGATACGCTAATGGGCTCAAGGAACGGAGGGATGACTATGGGCAACCTGCCAAGCCGCGAAGACGCCTGGAAATTGCTGTGCGAGTACACGCAAAGCGAGAACCTGCGCAAACATGCGCTGGCCGTCGAGGCCTGCGTTCGCGCATACGCCCGAAAAAACGGTGCGGACGAAGAGCTCTGGGGCCGTGCCGCTTTGCTTCACGACTTCGATTACGAGCGCTGGCCTAACGCCGAGCACCATGCCGACAAAGAACACCCCGCGCAGGGTTCGAGCGTGCTTCGTGAGCATGGCTATCCCGAAGAAATGATCCATGCAATCCTGGCGCATGCCGATTACACCGGCGTGAAGCGCGAATCGGCGCTCGATCGGACGCTTTTTGCGTGCGACGAGCTCGCCGGATTTTTGACCGCATGCGCGCTGATCAAACCCAGCAAGAAAATCGCGGACGTTGAAGCCGCATCAGTGAAAAAGAAATTGAAAGACAAGGCATTCGCGCGCGGCGTCAACCGCGACGATGTCCGGCGCGGCGCGGAGGAGCTGGGCGTTTCGCTCGACGAGCACATCGCGGTTTGCATCGAAGCGATGCGCGGAATCGCGAACGACCTCGGCTTGGCGTGATTTCGTCGAGTGTGGCTCGCGGTGAGATCAAGCCCGGTTCCAGCGGTGTGTTAGAATGGGAAATTCCATGGAACGAGCAGGCGATTTCCTGGGCGTTGCACTGCGAAAGATGCGAGATCCAAGCGCCGCGGCAGCGTGGCTGCAAGCACGCTGGCCAGCGCTGATCGGCCAGACGATGGCGGCGCATCTTCGGCCGGCGAGTTGCACAATGGGCGTTTTGCGCGTGGAAGCGGATTCGCATGAATGGAAGAACCAAGCCGAAGCAATGGAGCAGCAATTGCGCGAGCGAGTCAATCACTCCTGGGGCAGGACGCTGGTGCGAGAAGTGCGCGTCGAATTAGCGCGGCCAGCCGCCCGCTTGGCATATGAAGTCGACAACAACCACCTGCCTTTCTTGCGCAAGCGCGCAAAGCTGAAATCATGAAAATCAGCCGCGAAGACGTGCTGCATGTTGCCGAGCTGGCGCACCTGGAACTCACGGAACCGGAAGTGGAAAAGTTCCGCCAGCAGCTCGATGGCATTCTGAGCTACATCGATAAGCTGAAGCAATTGGATGTGTCGGGCGTGGAGCCCATGGCGCAAGTTCTTGAAGCGCATGCCGCGCCGGAAGCCACGTTGCGCGATGATGTCGTGCG
The DNA here is from genome assembly GCA_049787175.1 of Candidatus Acidiferrales bacterium. Classification (GTDB taxonomy): domain Bacteria; phylum Acidobacteriota; class Terriglobia; order Acidiferrales; family UBA7541; genus DAHUXN01. The sequence goes on from JBAQYT010000150.1 coordinate 5,321, forward strand.
CAGATCCGACGTTTCGAAGACCATCCTGGAACAGGCGCCCCACGCCAAAGCTCCCTATTTCCGCGTCCCCAGGGTTATTGAGCGGTGAACGCCGTCAAGAAGTGGACGGTTTCTTCCATCCGTGCGGCGCTCGAAGCAAAAACGATCTCCGCGCGCGAACTGACCTCCGAGTTTTACTCGCGCATCGAAAAACGCAATCCCGAATTGAATGCATTCCTGACGCTTTCGCCGGAGCGTGCCTACGCACAAGCCGACCGCGTCGACGCAATGCGCGCAGGCGGAAAAGAACTGCCACCGCTCGCGGGCGTGCCCGTCGCCATCAAGGACGTCATCAGCACACGAGGAATACGTACCACATGCGCGTCCCGAATCCTCGAAAATTACATTCCTCCTTACGATGCCACCGCAGTAGCGCGACTGGAAGAGGCTGGCGCGGTGATTCTCGGAAAGACGAACTGCGATGAGTTCGCCATGGGCAGCTCCAATGAAAATTCTGCGTTTGGCCCGGTTCGCAATCCGGCGGCGTTGGACCGCGTGCCTGGTGGTTCGAGCGGAGGCTCTGCGGCGGCCGTCGCGGCGCAATTGGCCGTGGGCGCGCTGGGAACGGACACGGGCGGCTCCATTCGGCAGCCAGGCTCGCTCTGCGGGATTCCGGCAATGATGCCAACCTACGGCCGCGTGTCGCGTTACGGGCTGATCGCGTTTGCTTCTTCTCTCGATCGCATTGGACCATTTGCCACCACCGTAAGCGACATCGCTGCCTTACTGGCGGTGATTTCCGGGCGCGATGAGAACGATTCGACGTCAGCCAGCATTCCCGTGCCGCGTTTTTCCGCAGAAATGCAAAAGCCTGTCGAAGGAATGCGCATCGGAATTCCGGCGGAGTATTTCGGCGAAGGCATGGACGCCGAGGTGCGGCAGAAAGTGGAAAGCGGAATCGAAGTCCTGAAAAAAATCGGGTGCCGCACGGTGAACCTGAGCATGCCGCACACCGATTACGCAATTGCGACCTATTACATCGTCGCGAACGCGGAAGCAAGCTCAAACCTGGCCCGTTTCGATGGCGTTCGTTACGGACTGCGCGTGGACGGAAGCAATCTGCGCGAAATGTACCGGAGGACGCGCGGCCAGGGATTTGGCGCCGAAGTGAAACGCCGTATCATGCTTGGAACATATGCGCTGTCTTCAGGATACTACGATGCTTACTACTTGCGCGCCCAGAAGGTGCGATCACTGATCACGCGGGACTTTACAGCAGCGTTTGAAAGAGTGGACGTGATCGTGACGCCTACGTCGCCGTCACCAGCCTTCCGCATCGGCGAACGCATCGATGATCCACTCGCAATGTATCTATCTGATATTTATACAGTTACAGGAGACCTCGCGGGCGTCCCCGCGATTTCCATTCCCTGTGGCACTACTTCGGACGGACTGCCGATAGGGCTGCAGATCTTCGGTCCACCCTTTGCGGAAGCCCGTATCTTGCACTTGGCGCAGGCATTTGAGACCAACTACAGCGTTTAGACTAATGTCCTACCAAAAACTGTAGAGACCTCCGCAAAGCTGGGCAAAATATTTCCTACCGTCTTGCCAGGACGTGTCCGGCCCGCTTGATACGCCCGTTACGCGATTACTGTAAGTCATTGTTCACGAAATATTTAACATGCGGACTCGATCTTGGCAGTCGACACCGAGGATTGGCACGAAACGTGCTCACTCACTTCCATGGTTTCCGATAACTCAGAAAGAGTAATCGGGAGGAATCGAAAAATTGTCTCACATTCCATCGAACCAAAAGCTATTCACCGAAGACGAAGTTTCTCGTGTGACGGGAATTTGCCTTGAACACCTCCGAAAATTAGCCCAACTGAAGCATCTCGGCTCACTGGTCCGCGCAGCCGAAGCGGCCGGAGCAGAAGCGGAAAAGTGGCTTTTTACGAACTCGGAGTTGATGATCCTCAACGTGCTTTCCCCTCGCTGCGACCACTAGGCAAGTCCGGACCTCTTCGCTTAGCGGCGCGTTGGTGCCTGTCGAGAAGAGAATCGTCCCTTCGAGCAAATGTTCCGGTGATTGCCGTTGCCTGCTTAGCGATATAGACTGGACCGGCTTGGCAAACTGCCCCGCTGAGACAGCATCCTAAATTCAGACGGCAGCTAGCAAAGCCCATTTCGCCATGCAGAACCGCAGCCTTTTCGGATTCTTAGCCCTTACCGCGTCCGTCCTTCTTGCGGCGCTGCTTACCATACCCAATGCGCCGGCTGCGCAACGACCCCGCCTTTTCGCCGTAGCGATGCAGCAAGACGCTTCGAGCTCCGCTGTTCCTCGCGGCAAGAAGCTGGTAATGAAGGATGGCACTTTCCAAATCGTAAGCAGTTATCAGCTCGATGGAGACCGCGTCCGCTACTTCAGCGTGGAACGCTCCGAGTGGGAAGAAATTCCCGCTTCCCTCGTCGATTGGCCGGCCACGAAGCAAGCCGAAGCGGACGAGGAGAAGGCCGGAGCAGCCTTAACCAACAAGATCAAGGCTGGAGAAGAGGCCGCAAGGGCGGCGCCGCTCGACGTCGACGCGAGTTTCGAAGTGGTTCCTGGCGTTTTCTTGCCCCCAGGCGAGGGCTTTTTCATCCTGGATAGCCAAGCCATTTTCCCCCTCAAGCAATCGCCCGCTTCCACAAAAATAAGCAAGCGTCACGTCGTGGAACAAATCGTCGTTCCCTTGCCAGTGATCCCGTCGCGCACCAGCGTAGATCTGCCGGGCCGGCACGCGAGTTTCCGGATCACAAATCCCACGCCGGAGTTTTACTTCCGCACGACCGACCTTGGCGAACCGCAGATCGAACTGCTCGTGGCCCCCGTGCGGGGCGACAAGAGGCACATCGAGAACATCGACACGCTTTTTGGGCAACAAAACCACAAGGGCAAAACCATCTCCCTGCAAGAATGGCGAGTGGCGAAGGGCTTGTATCGTTTCACGCTGGGGCAATCGCTCGCTCCGGGAGAATATGCCCTTGCGCAGTTTTCTTCCAAGGAAGGCATTAACCTTCTGCTTTGGGATTTCGGCGTGGATGCACGCCGGAAACAGACGAACACGAAAAAGTAGCGCAATCTCTAGCGCTCGATGGATTTTAATTCCGGCGCGGGAGCCGAAAGGAGCCCCCCGAGCACGGCCACAAGCTCAGAAATCTGAAATGGTTTCTGCAGCACACGCGCGCCCTTCTTCTCCCAGGATGATATCTGATTCGCGTCCAGCAACTCGCCGGTCATAAGTACAAATCGCGGTGGCTGAGAGCCTTTGCTGCTCGTGATTCTCTGCAACAGTCCAGATCCGCTCTCCCCTCCCAAGTTACAGTCACATAACACCAGGTCATACGGCCGAGACATCAGGCGATCCCATGCTTCATTTCCCGTTTCAACGGTGTCCACAACGGCTCCTCGTGCCGTCAGGCCCTGCTCAACCAATTCCCGAATGCCTTGCTCATCATCGACCACGAGGATCGACCGGCCCTTTAGGTCGCCAGGATTAGAGCGGTTTGACGCTTTCGCAGGTGTTGCCGCGGCCTTTGCCGATGGCAGCAGAATGCGAAACCGACCACCGCCCGCCGGGGATGTTTGCGCTTCAATGGTCCCGCCATGTTCCTTGACAATGACCAGGCAAATGGTCAGCCCCAGCCCGGATCCGCCGCTGGTGCGATGCGTGGTAAAGAAGGGATCGAAGATCTTCGCGCGAATCTCCGCGCGAATCCCAGGCCCGTCATCGTCGATCAAGATTTCTTGTTCCCCGTTCAGGGCGTTTATGTGAACGGAAATTCGGCCGTGATCGCTTACCGACGCGATCGCTTGCACCGCATTCGATAGCAGATTGACGAAGACCTGCGTCATGTGCTGCGGATCCGCATCAATCAACGGCAGATCTGTCGTTGCGTCCACACTCACCGTAATATGCCGAGATTCCAATTCCGTCTTTTGCAATTCGATTGCACGAGCGATCAAGTCGGTAATACGAACATGCAGGCTGTGATGCCGGGCCGGGCGCGAAAACATGAGCAATCCTTGAACGAGCTCCGCTGCCTTACGCGCCTGCTTGTGGATCAACTGAACCTGGCGGCGCAAGGCCTCATCCGCGGTCCGCTCCTGCAGCAAGTCGCTGACACCGAGTATGGCCGTGAGAGGATTATTCAATTCATGGGCCACGCCGGAAACCATTTGCCCAATGGCCGCCAGTTTTTCCGACTGCATCAATTGTTGTTCCAGGCGCTTTGATTCGGTGACGTCCCTGGCTGAGGCGACCACGCCGATTATTTGCCCTTCGGCGTTGGTCAGAGGACTGGCATTGGCGCGCACGGTTCGCCAGCCGCCGTCCTTGTGAATCGTGCGATATTCCACGGTGCCAAAGCTAATTTCGCCGTTCGTGAGGCTGCGAAAGAAATCGAGAAGTGCATTGCGATCGTCCGGGTGCGGACGTTCCCCGAGACTGGCTCCCAAATAGTCATCCGGTGTGTAGCCCAGGAATTCCTGAACACGAGGGCTCACGAACGTGTAGCGCCCGTTGTTGTCGAGCACCACGATGATGTCCGGAAAGCATGCGACCAACCGGCGTACAAACTCCTGCTCCTCGCGCAGCCGGCGTTCCATCTGGCGGCGTTCGGTGATATTCACCAGAGAGCCTTGGAAGCGGACAAATTCTCCGGCGGCGTCGCGTATGGCCACACTGGAATTGAGCACGCGGATAAACGCGCCGTCCTTGCGCCGCAAGGTCAGCTCGCGATCGCGGACAGAACCCGATCTTCGCAACTCCTCCCAGAGAGCGGCGCTCTCTGCGGCGGCGAAGAAGTGCTGGTCGACCGGCTGTCTGAGTAATTCCTCCTTGCTTGCATACCCCAACATGCGGACCGCAGCGGGGTTTACGTCGATGAGCTCTCCGCTGGGAGCGGCGAAGTAAACTCCTTCGTGTAGCGTTTCGAAGAGATCGGTGAAACGCGACTCCGCTTCGCGCTGTAGGGAAATATCGCGCACCAAGCCGCTGACACCGGTCACGTTGCCATCTTTTACAACGGCGTACAACGCACAATCGTAAAATCGCACCTCCGATTTGGACTTCCAACGCACCGGGACAACGCCGGTCCAGAAGCGCTTTTCAAGAAAATGCGGCAACGCCCGCGCGAGCTCTTCGGAGCTGGGTTCGGCAATGAACTCCTCCAGGGGATGGCCCACGATAGCGTCGAAGGAAAGGCCCAGCACATCTGCGAACCGGCGATTGATGACCTGGATGCGGCCATCCAGGGACAGGTTGAAGGCGATGCGGTCGAAACTGTCAATCAGCTCGCGGAAACCGCGTTGCGAGCGGGCGATCACATCAAAGAGCTCTTCGCGCCGGGCATCGTCCGACGGCGCGGCATAGGCGCTGGAGTCGACTTTTTTAGGAACACCGCTGGTTTTCTTCGTTCTTGCCATGTGAGCCGACGCTTGTCCTCGAACTGCAACACCGGCGGGACATCCGGACTGATTCAACCATTGTATCGGCTGCTCGATTGCGCCGACAAATCGTAAAGAAGCCAAGTTTCCACAGATTCAATGAAGGACGGCGCGACGGGAGAATCCACGAGACAACGGACGAAAGTGGCCAAAAGAAAAACGGCGCGCTTGCCTTCGCGCGCCGCTCATCTGTTTGCAGTACGTCTGAGTCTGAGCCTAACCCTCGGCGACGGTATCGCTATCCTTTCGCAGAAAGTCCAATGCTGCGGCTTCCTCCGCAGTGAGCTGAGGCTCTTCCGCCTCCGGCTCTTCCTTGGGAAGCTCCGTGAGCAACTGAACTGCGCGGTAGCGATCCAGGCCTGTTCCGGCGGGAATCAGCCGGCCCATAATCACGTTCTCCTTCAGGCCGCGCAGATAATCCACCTTGCCGGAGATGGCTGCTTCCGTAAGGACGCGAGTCGTTTCCTGGAAGCTTGCGGCGGAGATGAACGAATCCGTCGAAAGCGAAGCCTTTGTGATTCCGAGCAGCAGAGGCCGCCCCGTCGCGGGACGGTTGCCATCGTGAATCACATGGTCGTTTTCTTCGCGGAAACGGAACTTATCCACCTGTTCTTCCAGAAGGAACGGCGTATCGCCCACGTCTTCCACCTTCACCCAGCGCATCATCTGCCGGACGATAGTTTCGATGTGCTTGTCGTTGATGTTCACGCCCTGCAGGCGGTAGACCTCTTGAACCGAATTGACCAGGTAAGCCTGCGTGAACTTTTCGCCCAGCACCGCCAGCAAATCGTGCGGATTGAGCGGACCATCAATGAGCGGCTCGCCGGCGCGAACATGTTCGCCTTCCTGCACGTTGATGTGCACGCCACGCGGAATCGAGTATTCCTTGATGGTCTTGGTGTCCTCGCTCTCCACGTAAATGCGGCGCATGCCCTTGACGATCTCGCCGTACTTGACCACTCCGTCGATTTCGCTGATGACCGCCGGATCCTTCGGCTTGCGCGTCTCAAACAACTCCACAACACGCGGCAGACCTCCGGTGATATCTTTCGTCTTTGTGGTTTCGCGGGGGATCTTCGCTAGCACGTCGCCCGGATGCACGTCGTCGCCATCGGCAACCATCAAATGAGCGCGCGACGGCATCAAGTACTTCTTCCGCACGCGTCCAGCGGAGTCGCGAATGTGGATGGTGGGCTGATGCTTCTCGTCGCCCGGAGGCAAAGTGACCACCAGTTGCGAAAGCCCCGTGACTTCGTCGACCTGTTCTTCGATGGTGATTCCGGACTGCAGATCCTTGAACTGCACCGTGCCGCCCACCTCCGTCAGGATCGAGAAGGTGTACGGATCCCATTCGGCCATGGTCTGGCCAATCGTTACGGGTTGGCCGTCCTCGACCTTGAGCCGCGCTCCATAAACCACGTGGTAGCGCTCTTTCTCACGGCCCTTTTCGTCAACCACGGCGATGAGGCCGGAGCGGTTCATAGAAATGAAGGTTTTGCCGCGGCCCTCAACGACTTTCAGGTCGATAAACTTCACGAAGCCATTGTTCTTGGCGTCGACTTTGGACTGTTCGGTGACGCGCGTCGCCGTTCCGCCGATGTGAAACGTCCGCATAGTGAGCTGCGTGCCCGGCTCGCCGATTGACTGCGCCGCGATCACGCCCACCGCTTCGCCCATTTCGACGAATCGGCCCGTCGCGAGATTGCGGCCGTAACAGCGCGCGCAAACTCCCCGGCGGGATTCACACGTCAGCACGGAGCGGATTTTCACGCGCTCAATGCCGGCCGCCTGAATCGCATTGGCAAGCTCTTCCGTAACTTCCTGGTTGATCTCGACGATCACGTTGCCTTCGTAATCCTTGATCTTTTCGAGCGAGACGCGGCCAATCACGCGATCGCGCAACGGCTCGACTTCGACCCCTGCTTCGAGGATCGGTTCGACGTAAATGCCGTCCGCCGTGCCGCAATCGAACTCGTTGATGATGACGTCCTGCGCCACGTCGACCAGCCGGCGCGTCAGGTAGCCGGAGTCCGCGGTCTTCAGAGCGGTATCCGCCAAGCCTTTGCGCGCGCCGTGCGTTGAGATGAAGTACTGCAACACGTCGAGGCCTTCGCGGAAGTTCGACGTGATCGGCGTTTCGATAACCTCACCTGAAGGTTTCGCCATCAAGCCGCGCATGCCGGAAAGCTGGCGAATCTGCTGCTTCGATCCGCGGGCGCCCGAGTCCGCCATGATGTAAATCGGATTCATGGTGCCTTCTTTGTCCTGGTTCTCCAGCGCCTTGAACATCTCATCCGCCACTTTTTCCGTGACGTCGCTCCAAATGGCGATCACCTTGTTGTAGCGTTCGCCGTTGGTGATGGCGCCATCGAGATACTGTTGCTGCACCTTCACCACCTCGCGCTCGGCGGTGTCCACGAGCTTGGCCTTGTCTCCCGGGATCAACATGTCGCTGATGCCGATGGAGATTCCCGCCTTGGTCGCGTACAGGAAGCCCAGGTCCTTCAGCTTGTCGAGCATCTTCACGGTGCGTTCCAAGCCGAAGCGCAAATAACAATATTGCACCAGTTGCTGCGTGCCTTTCTTTTTCAGCAAGCCGTTGACGAAAGGCATCTCCGGCGGAAGGTGATCGTTGAAGATCACGCGCCCGACGGTCGTCTGCAGGAATTGCTTATTCAGTGTGACCGATTCCGTGTGCGTGACGTCCTGGTCGTCATAGGCCGTGGTCATATCGACGACTTCCTTGGTGATGCGCAGACGGATCGGAGTCAGCAGTTCCACTTCGCCCGCTTCGAGCGCCAGCAAAACTTCTTCAACAGTGCCAAACGCGCGGCCCTCGCCCTTCGCGCCGGGCTTCGACTTGGTCAAGTAATAAATTCCGAGCACCATGTCCTGTGTTGGGACGGCCAAAGGCCCGCCATTCGCAGGCGAAAGAATGTTGTGCGAGCTAAGCATCAGCACCGAGGCTTCGACTTGCGCTTCCGGAGACAGCGGAATGTGCACTGCCATCTGGTCGCCGTCAAAGTCCGCGTTGAAAGCTGTACATACAAGCGGATGGATGCGAATGGCCTTGCCTTCCACCAGCACAGGCTCGAACGCCTGAATGCCCAAGCGGTGCAGCGTAGGCGCGCGATTCAGCAGAACCGGATGCTCGCGGATCACCTCTTCGAGAATGTCCCAGACGATCGATTCCTGCTGCTCGACCAGCTCCTTCGCCTGCTTGATCGTTGTGCAATGACCCGCCGCTTCCAACCGGTGATAGATGAACGGCTTGAACAGCTCAAGCGCCATTTTCTTCGGCAGGCCGCACTGATGCAGCTTGAGTTCCGGCCCCACCACGATGACTGAGCGCCCGGAATAGTCCACGCGCTTGCCGAGCAAGTTCTGGCGAAAGCGGCCTTGCTTGCCCTTGAGCGTATCGGAAAGCGATTTGAGCGGACGGTTGTTCGTTCCGCGAAGAACGCGGCCGCGGCGGCCATTGTCGAACAGCGCGTCCACTGCTTCCTGCAGCATGCGCTTCTCGTTGCGCACGATGACGTCAGGAGCATGCAGCTCCATCAGCTTCTTCAGCCGGTTGTTGCGATTGATCACCCGCCGGTAAAGATCGTTCAAATCCGACGTTGCGAAGCGCCCGCCATCGAGAGGCACCAGAGGCCGCAGCTCCGGCGGCAGCACCGGGATCACGTCCAGAATCATCCACTCGGGACGATTGCCGCTCTTGCGGAACGACTCGACCACCTTCAGCCGCTTGGCGTACTTGATGCGCTTCTGCAAGCTGGGGTCGATTTTCATTTTTTCGCGCAGCTCTTCCGAGAGCTTTTCGATGTCCACGCGGCGCAGCAATTCCTTGATGGCCTCCGCGCCCATTCCTGCGCGATACTTCCCGGCGAACTCCTTCTGCAGCTCGCGGTACTTGTCGTCGAGCAGCAGCTCCTTTTCCTTGATCCCCGGAGTTTCGCCCGCATCGGTGACCACAAACGCCTCAAAATAAAGGACGCGTTCCAGGTCGCGCATGGAAATATCCAACAAATAGCCGATGCGGCTCGGCAATCCCTTGAAAAACCACACATGGGAACACGGCGACGCCAGCTCAATATGGCCCAGCCGCTCGCGCCGCACTTTGCTCAGCGTGACTTCCACGCCGCACTTGTCGCAAATGACGCCGCGGTGCTTCATGCGCTTGTACTTGCCGCACAAGCACTCCCAGTCCGTCACCGGACCGAAGATTTTCGCGCAGAACAATCCATCACGCTCCGGCTTGAACGTGCGGTAATTGATGGTCTCCGGCTTGGTCACCTCGCCGTGGGACCAGGAACGGATTTTTTCAGGACTCGCCAGGCTGATGCGGATCGAATCGAAATCGGCAATCTGACTGGCGCGATCGTACGGGCTAGAACGATACAAGGGCTAACCTCCCGTCCCGGCAAAGCCGGGACAATAAAATTTGCGGTCATGCCTCGACAAAAGTCGGGGCGATTAATCGGCTGCGGCCGGCTCCGCCTGCGGTTTCTGCCGCTTCATCAACTCCACATCCAGGCAAAGCGACTGCAATTCACGAACCAGCACGTTGAAAGATTCCGGCACGCCAGGCTCAATCCCCGGCTCGCCTTTGACGATGGCCTCGTAAATCTTGGCGCGGCCGTAAACGTCGTCGGATTTCGCGGTAAGCAGCTCCTGGAGAATGTGCGCTGCGCCATAAGCCTCCAGCGCCCACACTTCCATTTCTCCAAACCGCTGGCCGCCGAACTGCGCTTTTCCGCCGAGCGGCTGCTGCGTGATCAGCGAATACGGGCCGATGGAACGTGCGTGGATCTTGTCGTCCACCAGGTGCGACAGTTTGAGCATGTAAATGTAGCCCACGGTTACTTGCTGCGCGAACACGTCGCCAGTCATTCCGTCATAGAGCGCGATCTTCCCGGTCTCGGGAAGGCCGGACGCCTGCAAGAGCTGGCGAATATCCTTTTCGCGCGCCCCGTCAAACACCGGCGTCGCCACCGGAATTCCCTCGCGGAAGTGCTCGCCCAAATTGATGATTTCCTCGTCGTCGAGCTCCTTGATGGAATCCCAAACCGACGTTGGCCCAAAAGCGTCCTTGAACCACTTGCGCACGACTTCGGCGCGCGATTCTTCGTCGAGCAGCTTGGCGATTTGGCCTCCCAGTTCCTTCGAAGCCCAGCCCAAGTGCGTCTCCAGAATCTGGCCCACGTTCATGCGCGACGGAACGCCCAGCGGATTGAGGACGATTTCAACCGGCGTGCCATCCGGCAGGTACGGCATGTCTTCCGCAGGCACGATCCGCGCGATCACGCCCTTGTTTCCGTGGCGGCCGGCCATTTTGTCGCCGACTGATAGCTTGCGCTTCATGGCGATGTACACTTTCACCAGCTTGATCACGCCCGGCGGCAGCTCATCGCCCTTCTTGAGTTTTTCCTTGCGCTCTTCGGTGATCTTTCGCAGCACGTCAATCTGCCGCGAAGTCATCTCCTCGATTTCATCGATCTTTTCGATGAGCAGCGGGTCCTTGTCCGACAACCGCAGGCGTTTCAAATTCCGCGTCGAGATTTTTTCCAGGATATCGCGGGTGAGCTCCGTGCCCTTGGTCAGCAAGCGCTTATTGGTACGCTCGTCGTGCAGGTCGGCCATCAGCTTTTGGCTGCCCAGCAAGCTCGTAAGCCGCTTCAAACGCTCGTCGGTAAGAATTCGGATTTCGTCGGCGAGGTTCTTTTCGAGCTTGAAGATTTGCGCCGCTTCGATGGCCTTGTGACGCTCGTCCTTTTCCGCTCCCTTGCGGCAGAAAATCTTCACGTCGACGATGGTTCCCTCGATGCCCGGCGGACAATACAGCGAAGCGTCGCGAACGTCTCCGGCCTTCTCGCCGAAGATCGCGCGCAACAGCTTCTCTTCCGGAGTGAGCGTCGTTTCGCCCTTGGGCGTCACTTTGCCCACCAGAATGTCACCCGGCTTTACGGTCGCGCCGATGCGAATCACGCCGCTCTCGTCCAGATTGCGCAAAAAGCCTTCGTTGATGTTGGGGATGTCGCGCGTGATTTCCTCGGGGCCGAGCTTGGTATCGCGCGCCTCGATTTCGTATTCCTCGATGTGAATCGAGGTGTAGTAATCCTCTTGCACCAGCTTTTCGCTGACCAGGATGGCGTCCTCGAAGTTGTACCCGCGCCATGGCAGGAACGCGACCAGCACGTTGCGGCCCAGTGCCAGCTCGCCGCGATCCGTGCACGGCCCGTCGGCCAGCACTTGTCCCTGGCGAACACGGTCTCCCGCGCGTACCAGCGGCTTTTGGTTGATGCAAGTATTTTGATTCGACCGCTTGAATTTCGTCAGCAGGTAAATATCCGATCCTACCTCGCGGCTCAGCACGCCGGACTGGTCCGACTCGACACGCACGATGATGCGCTCCGAGTCGACCTGATCGATGATGCCGTCGCGTCTGCAACTGATCACCGCTCCGGAATCGTGCGCCGTCACTCGTTCCATTCCCGTTCCCACCAGCGGCGCCTCGCCCTTAATCAGCGGCACAGCCTGGCGTTGCATGTTCGAACCCATCAGCGCGCGGTTCGCGTCGTCGTTCTCGAGGAACGGAATTAAACTGGCCGCGACGGATACCAGCTGCTTCGGCGAAACGTCGATGTAGTCCACTTCATCGCGTGATTTCAACACGAAGTTGCCTGCCTGCCGGCAATTGACCAGCTCGGTCGTAATGCGGCCGCGATCGTCGAGCGATGCGTTGGCCTGCGCCACCACGTAGCGGTCTTCTTCCCACGCCGACAGATAGAAACAGTGGGCTTCGGAAGTTACCTTGCTGCGCCCCAGATCCTCGTTCGCTGAATCCACTTTTTCTTTTTCGGCGATTTCGCCGGGCTTGAATTCGCTGCCGCCCGCATTGACGATCTGCAGGTAATCGATCACGCGCCCGTTCTTCACCTTGCGATACGGCGATTCGATAAACCCGAATTCGTTGATCCGCGCGTAGCAAGAAAGCGAGCTGATCAATCCGATGTTCGGGCCTTCCGGCGTTTCAATCGGGCAAATGCGGCCGTAGTGCGTGGGGTGCACATCGCGCACTTCGAATCCTGCGCGCTCGCGCGAGAGACCGCCTGGCCCAAGAGCCGAAAGGCGCCGCTTGTGCGTGATCTCGCTCAACGGATTGGTCTGGTCCATGAATTGGCTCAATTGTGAGCTGCCGAAAAATTCGCGAATTGCCGCCATCACCGGTTTGGCGTTTACCAGGTCGTGCGGCATGGCCGTGGACATTTCCTGGTACACGGACATCTTTTCCTTGATGGCGCGTTCCATGCGCACCAGTCCGATGCGGAACTGATTTTCGAGCAGTTCGCCTACCGCGCGGACGCGGCGATTGCCGAGGTGATCGATGTCGTCCACCGAACCGATATTGCGGCGCAACTTCAGCAAGTACTTGATCGCGGCGACGAAATCTGCTGGATCGAGCGTGCGCTTGTCGAGCGGCGTTTCCAGACCGAGCTTGATGTTGAACTTCAAACGGCCGACGCGACTGAAGTCATACTTCCGCGGATCGAAAAACATGCCGTTGAAAAGCGCCGTCGCCGTTTCGAGCGTCGGAGGATCGCCTGGGCGCAACTTGCGGTAAATTTCAATCAGCGCTTCACGCGAATTGCGAATTGCATCCTTTTCCAGCGTTCGGCCGACGATGACGCCGACGTCGTCGCGCTCCGGGAAGCAAACATCCACTTCCATGATTCCGGCTTCCCCGAGCGACGCCCAAGTTTCCGGATTCAGCGGCTTATTGGCTTCCAGCAGCACTTCGCCCGTCTGCCGGTTGACCAGTTCGCCGACCGTGACGGCTCCTTCGAGGTCCGCAGCCGGCACTTCCACCTGATTGACCCTGGACTTCACCAATTCCTTGTAAAGCGCTTCGGTGATGCGCTTGTGCGCCGCAACGATCACGTCGCCCGAGTGCGGGTGCTTGATCTCGTGCGCCAGCTTGCGGTCAATCAGCCCTTCCGAGACATTCCACAGCAATTGCCGGTCGCGCAGCGAGATTCGTTCCACCTGATAGAACGTCCGCAAAATTTCTTCATTCGATTTCATGCCCAGCGCGCGAAGAAAAATCGAGCCCAGGAACTTGCGCTTGCGGTCGATGCGAACATACAAAATGTTCTTGGTGTCGTATTCGAATTCCACCCACGACCCGCGATACGGAATGATTTTCCCGAGGAAATAACTGCGATTGTTGGCGGTCTCGAAGAACACGCCTGGCGAGCGGTGCAACTGGCTGACAATCACGCGCTCGGTTCCATTGATGATGAACGTGCCGTTCTCAGTCATCAGCGGAATATCGCCGTAGAAAACTTCCTGCTCCTTGATGTCGCGAATCGATTTCGCGCCGCTCTCGGGATCCTTGTCGTAGATGGTCAGGCGAATCGTCACCTTCAGCGGCGCGGAATACGTCATGCCCCGCTCCTGACATTCGTTCACGTCATACTTCAGTTGCAGCGTGACCGGGTCGCCGCACTTGTTGCAAAAGGTCGGCGTGTTGCGGTTGAACGCGCCGCACTTCGTGCAGACCACGTCGCCGGTCTTGTACGGATTGGTGACCACCGAGGCGCCGCAGTTCCGGCACGTCGCGCGCAGGTGATGCAACCCGCGCAAATGGCCGCACTTGCACTCCCAATCGCCAATCGCGTAGTCCACGAAGTCGAGCTGCGACAATCCGCGAAAGTCCTGTATGGGAAACACGGACGTGAACACCGACTGCAATCCGGTGTCCTCGCGCTCGCTCGGCAGCTTGTCCATCTGCAGGAAGCGCTCGTAGGACTTCTTCTGCACGTCGATCAAGTTCGGGATCTGCACCGCCGCGCGAATGCGCGCAAAGTCCAGACGTTTCCGTTCACGTGTCGAACGATTACCGTTCCGCATGCTGATTTACCTCGTTCCCTTCTGGGGGTTGAACCGGACCATTGCCGTAGTGACACCACGGCATAGAGTCCGGGCAGGACGCGTGATGAGATACAACATCTCCGTAAACCACGCGCGTGAAAGAATGCCTCGTCGCCTGGCGATTTTTGCTCGCCTCCGGCACTACTTGATCTCGACCTTGGCTCCCGCGTCTTCGAACTTCTTTTTGATCGTGGCGGCTTCTTCCTTGTTGATCCCTTCCTTCACAGGCTTGGGAGCGCCATCAACCAGATCCTTCGCCTCTTTCAATCCGAGGCTCGTGACTTCGCGTACCGCCTTAATCACATTGATCTTGTTCGCGCCGACCTCGGTGAGAACCACGGTGAACTCCGTCTTCTCTTCCGCCGGGGCCGCTCCTGCCGCTGCACCGCCCGCAACCATCATCGGAGCCGCCGCTGCAGCCGAGACGCCGAACGCCTCTTCCATCTTCTTGACCAAGTCCGACGCTTCGAGAAGCGTCAGGCCTTTGATCTCATCCAGGATCGTTTCTACTTTGCTCGCCATCGCGTTTTCCTATCCTCCGTGAAGTTAAACTCTTATTCTGTTTTCGCTGCCGCGGCGGGCTCTTCTCCGCCGCCCGGACCGAACTTGTTGGCTTTCACCGCTTCGTTTGTCACCACCGCCAAATTCCGCGGCACTGCCGCCATCACCGAAGCCAATCGCTGCGCCGGTGCATTGAGCAGGAACATGACTTTGCTGATCAGCTCTTCCTTGCTTGGCAGTTGCGCCAGTTGCTGGATTTCCGCAATCGAAATCACGCGCCCTTCTACCCAGCCGGCGCGGAACTTGAATGCCGGAACATCCTTCGCCACCTTACTCAGTACTTTTGCCAGTGCCACAGGATCCGCCGCCGTGTACGCAATGGAATTCGTTGCCTTTAGGTCCTTCAGCAGCGGCTCCACCGGAGTACCCTCACCGGCTCGCTCGGCCAGCGTGTTTTTCACCACCTGATAATGCCCGCCCGCCTTTTCCACGGCGCGGCGAAGCTGCGTATCCTGCTCCACCGTGATTCCTTGGAACGTCGAGAGAATCACAGTCGAGACATTCGCCAGCTCGGCGCGAAGTTTCTGCGCATGTTCTCTTTTGTCCTGCTTCTTCATTCCCATGCCCGATCCCCTCGTAAGACTCTAGGCGGTTGTCGATGCCGCGGTTTCCACTTCTACGTGGTCGATCAAAATTCCCGGCCCCATTGTCGAAGTCAGCGTCACGCGCCGGATGTACTTGCCCTTCGTCGTTGCCGGCTTTGCCTTGGAAACGGCGCCGAGAAGCGCCAGCGCGTTTTCGGCAAGCTGCTGCGCGCCAAAACTGATCTTCCCAATCGGCGAATGAATGATTCCCGTCTTGTCCAGCCGGAACTCTACTTTGCCGGCCTTGATTTCCTTTACCGCGCGCCCTACGTCAAACGTCACCGTGCCGGTCTTCGGATTCGGCATCAAGCCGCGCGGCCCCAGCACTTTGCCCAACCGGCCAGCCGACTTCATCATGTCCGGCGTCGCGATCACCGCATCGTAGTCCGTCCAACCGCCCACGATCTTCGTCACCATGTCTTCGCCGCCGACGAAATCCGCTCCGGCCTCTTGCGCCTCGCGCACTTTTTCGCCGCCGGCAATCACCAGCACGCGCTTCGATTTCCCCAATCCGTTCGGCAATACCACCGTGCCGCGCACCATCTGGTCCGACTGCTTCGGGTCCACGCCCAGATTGATGGCCAGCTCCACCGTCTCGTCAAACTTCACGAAGTGCGTTTTCTTGAGAAGATCCGCCGCTTCGCCCAATTTGTAAGCGCGCGCTTCCACCAGCTTGCGCGCCTTCTCAATATTTTTCCCGCCGACCTTGCTCATTGCGTCTCCTGATGCCGTTCGAACTAACCCTCGACTTCAATTCCCATGTTTCGCGCCGTACCCATCACCGTGCGGACCGCCGATTCCAGGTTCGTTGTGTTCAGGTCGACGAGTTTGATTTTGGCGATGTCTTCCACCTGCTTGTGGCTGACTTTCGCCACCTTGTTCCGGTTTGGTTCCGGCGATCCCTTCACGATTCCCGCGGCGCGCTTCAGCAGCTCGGATGCCGGAGGCGTCTTCGTAATGAACGTGAATGTCCGGTCGCTGTAAATCGTCACCACCACCGGAATGATCATTCCGTCCGGCTCTTTGCTTGTCTTGGCGTTGAATTGCTTGCAAAAATCCATGATGTTGACGCCCTGCGGGCCCAGCGCTGTGCCCACGGGCGGCGCCGGTGTCGCTTTTGCCGCCGACAATTGCAATTTGAGTGTCGTCTGAATTTTCTTCGCCATCCCAGCTCCCTTAAGAACAACCTGCCCGCGGCAGCGCCGCTATGCGACCTTCTCTACCTGTGCAAAATCCAGCTCCACCGGCGTCGAGCGCCCGAAAATCGTCACGCTGACCTTCAGCGTGCTGCGGTCGGAATTCACTTCCTCGACCACGCCTGTAAAATTCGCGAACGGCCCATCCACGATGCGCACATTCTCGTTGCGATCGAACGTCAGCTTTGGACGCGGCTTCTCTGCTGTTGTGGTCGCGCGGTTCAAAATATTTTCCACTTCTTCTTCGCTCAGCGGCGTGGGCGTTTGCCCGGAACCCACGAATCCGGTCACGCGCGGCGTCGAGCGCACCACATGCCACGTGTAATCGTCCATGTCCATTTCAACCAGCAAGTAACCCGGGTAGCACATCCGCGGCGAAATCACCTTCTTGCCGCCGCGCACCTCGACCACGGACTCGGTCGGAATGATCATCCGCCCAATTTTCTCTTGCAGTCCAAACGCGGCTACGCGTCCTTCGAGGCTCTCCTTTACCTTCTTCTCGAAGCCCGAATACGTATGGACGATGTACCACTGCTTAGCCATAACGCTTCCTTCGTGCTCTTGTTGGTTCACTTAGACCGAACCTGCCTCTGCTGCCGCTTAGTGCTTGAAATGGTTCAGGACCACCGTCTCCAGGTAACTGAACGTCGTATCCGTCAAAAGGAAAAACAGACCGAAGAACGCCACCGTGATCGTCACCACCACCGTCGTCGAAATCACGTCGTGCCGCGAAGGCCAGACGACCTTGGACATCTCCGAGCGGACCTCATGGAGAAATATCTTCCATCGCCGCGGATACTCCGCGATCTTCTGGAACGGCCCGGATATCGATATTGGTGATCCGCCGCCACTACTCTCCTGCTCGTCTTTCAATTTCACCGCCTCGGTCATGAATCTCGTTTGCTCCGGTTATGCCTGCTTCGCTTGCGTTTCCTCGCCGTCCATTCCAAAACTGGCAGGGGAGGAGGGATTCGAACCCCCACATCCGGTTTTGGAGACCGGCGGTCTACCGTTGAACCTACTCCCCTGAATTCCGAACCTCCGGTTCGGAATTCACAAGAACCGCGCCGTCTACTTCACTTCCTTGTGCGGCGTGTGCTTCCGGCACGTATTGCAAAATTTCGACGTCTCCAGCCGGTCAGGGTGCTTCTTCCGGTTCTTCATGGTCGTGTAATTTCGGTTCTTACATTCGCCGCATTGCAATGTGATGATCTCTCGCATGGTCCTTTACTCGACAATCTCGGTGACGGCGCCGGCGCCCACGGTGTGCCCGCCTTCGCGGATCGCAAACCGCAATCCTTTTTCCAGCGCCACCGGCGTGATCAGCTTCACTTCCACACTCACGTTGTCTCCCGGCATCACCATTTCCACTCCCGTCGGCAGCGCCACGTCTCCGGTCACATCCGTCGTCCGAAAGTAAAACTGCGGCCGGTATCCCGTGAAGAACGGCGTGTGCCGCCCGCCCTCTTCCTTCGTCAGCACATACGCTTCCGCCTTGAACTTCGTGTGC
>JBAQYT010000027.1:0-8673 GCA_049787175.1 Candidatus Acidiferrales bacterium
GTTTCGGCGGCGATTTGGAACAGATTGACGAAGCAGTCGAGGCGGCGAATGTGCGCAAGCTCATGAGAAATCACCGCGGCAAGCTGATCTTCGGAAAGGCCGCTGAGCGCAGTGACCGGCAGCAGAACGACGGGACGAAACCATCCAATTACAGCGGGAGCTTCCAAACAAAGGCATTCGCAATAGCGAATGGCGCGCGCAAGGCCCATGCGACGCTGGAGCGCGAGGCATTTTTCGAGCAAGAGCGCGCTGACCGGCCGCGCGCGATTGCGGCGCATGCGCTCAATAACGATGAGGCCTCCGGCGGTGCGCAGGCTGAAGAAAAACACGCCAGCGAACCAGGCTTCAACGAGCCACAAAAGCGTGTCGGAATTAAGGGGCTGGGTAGAACTTGTGTTGTAAGCGGCCCGGCCGTCGATTGGGTAGGCCTCAGGGGTTAAAACCCCTGATTTTGCGTGGTCTTTCGGCACGGCTGAAGCCGTGCCCTGGCGAAGCTGACTCACAACATCGCTTGCACGCGTTGTCGCAGCGGAGTACTGCAGCACGAAGAATGTGACCACCGGCGCGACGAGCATCAGCACCAGCGTCGCGAGCGCAATCACGTATCGCGCGGATGCGGCGCGGCACATGGCCATCAACGCGGAGCAAATGGCCGCGAGGGCCAGTCCCTGCCAGAGGAAATGCAAGAGCGTCCAACCGAGAGTGTGCGTGAGCTGAGGCGAAATCCAGACGTGGGTCATCGCATTTGCCTTTCGTGTTCGTCGAGCATGCGGCGCAGCTCTTTGATTTCTTCCTTCGAGGTGGGGCGTCCGGCGAGCGCGTGCAACATCAACTGGCTGGCGGAGCCTTCGAAGACTCTTTGCAGGACGTCGCCGGCAAGAGCGCGCTTGGTTTTTTCGGCAGGCTCGCAGGCTTCGTAGACATGCGCGCGCTGAGTTTCATTGCGGCGCACAGTTCCCTTCTCGGTCATAATCTGAAGCAGCTTGAGCACGCTGGTGTAGCCGGTGGATTTTTGGGCGCGCAAGGCCTCGTGCACTTCGCGAACCGTGGAAGGCCCGCGCGTCCAGAGAACGCGAAGAATTTCCAGTTCGGAGGCGGTCGGCTTTTGGTGATGTGGTGGCGTGTTCCGTGTCATGCGGGAGACCGTACTACGAAGACATTCGTACTGTCAACGAAAATCTTCGTAATTCTCTTAGGAGGCCTAAAGCGCGCCGAATGGCACCCCAGAAAGAGTTCGGCCTAATTGACCTGGACCAAAGGCAGCTATTGCTTTGCGGCGCGGCCGCGGAGGAGTTCTTCGACGCGAGGAACGTCGGAGGGAACGTCAACTTCGACGCCCTCGTAGGCGGCGGTTTCGCCGACGGCGATGCGGTAGCCGTTTTCCATCCAGCGAAGCTGCTCGAGCTGCTCGACGCGCTCGAGTTCGCCGGGCGGAAGCGCGGGAAATTCGAGAAGAGCGGAGCGGCGGAACGCGTAAAGTCCGATGTGCTTGAAATGGCGCGCGGCGACGCGCTCACCGGCGTCACGGACCCAAGGAATGGGCGCGCGGGAAAAATAGAGGGCATTGCCGTCGAAGTCGGAGACGACTTTGACGACGTTGGGATTCATGATGTCTTCGGGCGTGGTGATGGGAACGCAAAGAGTGGAGACTTGGATATCGTCCGCGGCGGAAACGAGGGCATCGATGACGGCGTCAATGACTTCAGCGTGAATGAGGGGGAGATCGCCCTGGACGTTGACGTAAATATCCGCGGGAATGTGAACGGCGACTTCAGCGATGCGATCGGTGCCGGTGCGATGCTCGGAGCGGGTCATGATGACGTCGCCGTGGAAAGATTGGACGGCGTCGCGGATGCGATTGTCGTCCGTGGCGACGACAACGCGGGAAGCGCGCTGGCTTTGCTTGGCGCGTTCAAAGACGTGCTGAATCATGGGACGGCCAGCAATGGGCGCAAGGGGTTTCCCGGGAAAGCGCGACGAAGCGTGACGCGCGGGAATGACGACGAGAACGTCCGGTTGTGAATGAGCAGGCATTTTGGATGATGCGGCTCCGCCGAGATTTGCGCCGTTCAAACTTTGACACTTTTTGAATGTTGTGGCAAGAACCTCCCCGAATAGACCGCTCGTTTCTTTATTGCTGATATATCGGAACGGCCAAGAAGCCAAGGGGCTGATGGTGCGACGACTATTGTGTTGCGTGCTTTCGGCGAGCGCGCATTGGGGCAAACGGGATAAACGCAGCAAAATGAAGTAATGGAGCGTCTATGGTACTAATGTAGTAGTACGGGCCATGCGACTACAGTTTTTCGGTGCTGCGAAATAAATGCTTTGCCGCTTGCTTTGACAGCGACGAGTGGTAAGATTCGCGTCAGTGAATTTTCGGCTGCTGCCTCAAGCCTAGGGGGTTCAATGAAGGCAGCCAGGGTGGATGCGGGATGGATGGCCGCAGGCGCGATAACCATCGCGATGGCGGCTCTGCTGGTGGTTTGCGGCCCGGCGTATGCGCAAACTCCAGGAACCTCAGGACCTCTGGTCTATAAACCCCCTCCGGTAAGTGAAAACTCCCACGAAGAGACCGTAAGAAAAGACGTGAATCTGGTTTTGGTAAACGCCACGGTGACCGATCCGTACGGCCGGCTGGTGACGGGACTCGATCGCGAGAACTTCCGCGTGTTTGAAGACGGAAAAGAACAAGAATTGATGCGCTTCGCGGAAGAGGACATTCCGATATCGATCGGCGTTATTTTCGACGTCAGCGGCAGCATGACGGACAAAATCACGAAGTCGCGAATGGCCGCGGTGCAGTTTTTCAAGACCGCGAATCCCGCGGATGAATTTTTCCTGGTGGACTTCGCGGACCGGGCGGAATTGGCGACGCCTTTCACAACAAGCATCGAGGAACTGCAAAATCAATTGCTGTTCAGCGCGCCGGGAGGAATGACCGCGCTGCTCGACGCCGTGTACCTGGGGATGAGCGAGATGAAAGGAGCACGCAACGCCAGAAAAGCTTTGCTCATCATATCGGATGGAGGCGATAATCACAGCAGGTACGACGAAGACGATGTGAAGCGCTTCCTGCGCGAGTCGGACGTACAGATTTACTCGGTTGGGATTGTCGATCCGGATGCGTGCGACAGGAGCCCCGAGGAATGCGCGGGTCCGAGCTTCCTGCAGGGACTGGCGGACATGACCGGCGGCCGGTCATTTATCGTGCATAACCTGGATGATTTGGGTGACGTCGCAACGAAGATCAGTATGGAGCTGCGCAATCAGTATGTGCTGGGATACAGGCCGATCAATACGAAGCCCGATGGAAAATGGCGGAAGATCAAGGTTAAATTGCGCCCGCCGCGAGGGCTGCCGCCGCTCACCATCTACGCGCGCTATGGGTATTTTGCGCCGAGCAGCTAAGCGGAGCGCGCTTCCTTCTGTCCCCGGGAGTTTTGCCGCACTGCTCGCCATTTTTGTCTTGAGCGGCGCAAGCGCCTTCGCGCAAAATCCGCCGCAAATCCCGCCGCCGTATGGAACTTCGCAGAGCAACCCCTACACGCTGAAGAAAAACGTGGACATGGTGCGGCTGCCGGTGACGATCGTCGACAAAAGCGGGAACTTCGTGCCGGGCCTGGCGGAAGACAACTTCCGCGTTCTGGAAAACAACACGCCTCAGAAAATCTCGGCGTTTACCCATGCGGACATTCCCATTTCCGTGGGCCTGGTGATCGACAATAGCGGAAGCATGAAATCGAAGCGCTCGCGAGTGAATGCGGCGGCCATGACGTTCGTGCAAACAAGCAATCCGCAGGACCAAACGTTCGTCGTGAATTTCAACGACGAATACTACTTAGATATGGACGAGGATTTTACGAACGACCCGAAAGTGCTGAAGGCGGCGCTGGAACGGATCGATTCGCGCGGCGGCACAGCATTGTATGACGCGATCTTGGGTTCGATGAACCATCTGAAAAAAGGAACGCGCGAAAAGAAAGTATTGCTGGTGGTGACGGACGGCGTGGATCAGGATAGCGCGCACAATTTGTCGTATACCGTCCAAAAATTAGAGCAGTCCAACGTGATGATTTACGCCGTCGGCCTCTTTACGAAGAATGATGACTCGCGCGACGAAATACGCAAAGGCAGGAGCGCGCTGCTGGCGTTGGCGCAGGCTTCCGGCGGCGAAGCGTACTTTCCGAAGACGGTCGACGAAGCGGATTCGATCTGCACACGCATCGCGCAGGATATCCGTTCCCAGTACATGGTCGGCTACTACCCGTCAAACGCAGCGAGGGACGGAGTGTTTCGCGCCGTAAAAGTGGAGCTCACGGGAGTGCGCGGCCTTGGAAAACTAACCATCCGCACGCGCCCGGGCTACTACGCGCCCGGCGCAGAGACGCAGGCGGTCTCAGGAAATTAGCGCGATCCGGGCGAGATCAGTTCGCCGTGTCCAAGCGCGGCGCGTTTCTATTCAGCACAGCCCTTCCCATTAATTCCAATGATGGTAGTGCCACCAGATTTTCTGAAGGTCGAACTTAGCGCCGCGGCAGAGATAAATCGGAGTGTTTTCCTCGGCCATGCCAAAGCGGTCGTAATGACTAAATGCTTGCCACGACGTGCAGTTATCCTGAACGTCTTCTCGGCTCCACTCCAGGACGATGAGGTTTTTGTAGGCCACCGGAGGCGGACCCCAATACCAGTAATTCTGGTGGCGGGAGAAAGCGCGAGGCAAGCCATATTGGGGGCCGAACAAGTTAATGGCTCCGGCCTCGCCGTAATTACCAGTAAAGATGCCGGTCTGGGCGCGTTCATCGGAAGGCAATGAATTGTAGATATCCGCGACCTGGCGAACCATTTCAGGCCAGCCAAACTGGTCGCCAAAAAATTGCGGCAGCACGC
The DNA here is from genome assembly GCA_049787175.1 of Candidatus Acidiferrales bacterium. Taxonomy (GTDB): domain Bacteria; phylum Acidobacteriota; class Terriglobia; order Acidiferrales; family UBA7541; genus DAHUXN01. Next base: position 4,891 of record JBAQYT010000027.1, read on the forward strand.
CGGCCTGATGGATTTCGGTCTTTGTGAAACGAATGTTGAGAGCTTGCTGGTACGCTAGATATTTTCCCGGCGAAAGCATGGGCGTAAACAGCGGAACGAGGATGCCTCCCAACAGAACAACGGCAATGACAATCGCAAATTTTGGCCACAGACGTGCGCTCGCCCAATTTCGCCGGCGAAGCCAAGCTTCCGTGGCGACTGCGCCGCCGGCAAAGAGCATGGGATAGATGGGCGCGACGTAGTAATCCTTGCCGTGGAGAATGAGGAGCGTCGCGAAGAAAATCAGGAAGGCGACGCCAAGAACGCGAAACTTCTTGCCACTGCCCCACAGGAACGAGACGAGGCCGGTAATCCAAAATATCGCGAGGATAGGCTGCTCCATCCGGATTTGCTGGACAATGAAAGCGAGCGGGTTGAGAACGACGTTTTTGCCGGTGCGACGGACGTTTTCCAGATCTTGGACCGTTGGAAAGTTGCGATGAATCTGCCACACAAGATTGGGTAGAAAAATCAGCAGGCCTATGAGCCCGCCGAGCCAGATCCAAGGCTTGAAGAACTCGCGGCGCAGATCCGTGAGAACGACAGCGAGAAAGATGGCGAAGCCGAAAAATAACGTGGAATGCTTGTTCTCCAAACCGAGCCCGGCGAGCAGGCCGAACCAGAGCCACAGCTTCGAATTTCCCGTGCGGGCAATGCGGATCACGAAATATACGCAGCCCATCCAAAAAAGAGGCTCGAAGACATTCATCGAGAGCAGATCGCCAGCGACCAAATTGATCGGAACCAGCAGAATGCACAATCCAGCCAGGCATTGAGCGAAACGCGAGCCCCCAAGTTCGCGCGTGATGATTATGGTGAGCGCGATAAGGCCCGTGCCAGCGAGCGCGGGAATGATCCGCAAGGCGGGCAATGAGCCTCCCATGAGCAACGCGGCGCGCGCATACACTGCCGAAAGGGGCGCCATGTCGACGTAGCCCCAGGCGAGGTGTCTGGCGCAGTCGAGCAGGTAAAGTTCGTCGCGGAAGTAGCCGTAACGGTGGATGCTGGTGAAGAGGTGGAGAAGAAACTTGATGGCGCAAAGAGCGATCAAGACGCCGACGGCGAGACGAGGAAGCGGTTCGCTGGCGTTATCGACGTTGAATTTCGAAGTGGGAGCGACGGCCATGAGGATTTTCCGGCCCGAGTTTATCTTAACTTTGGAGATTCTTGGAGGGGGAGAAGATGCAATCGTTTGAGGCCCGGCTAGCAAAGCCAACCTGACGCGCCTGCAGCGAACGGAAAGTTAATGACCAAGAGATCGTCATTCGTAGCGCAGGGCGACCATGGGATCCACGCGCATGGCGCGGCGCGCAGGAATGTAGCAGGCAAGAAGAGCAACAGCGAGCAAGAGAAGCGAAACGGCGACAAAGGTGAGCGGATCGGTGGCCGCAACGCCGTACAGAAAGCTTTTCATTACTCGCGTCACGCCGAAAGCGGCGGCAAGGCCGATGCCGATTCCGAGGGCGGCAAGGCGGATGCCATGCCCGAGCACCATTCGAAACACATCGCGCCGCTGCGCGCCCAGAGTGATGCGGATGCCGATCTCCTGCGTTCGCTGAACGACATTGTAAGAAATCACGCCGTACATTCCGATCGTAGCGAGCAGGAGAGCGAGTCCCCCAAAGGCTCCAAGCAGTAGCACGGCAAAGCGCGGCTGCGCCACGGAATCGCCGACGATGTCATTCATGGTTTTGACGTCGGCGACGGGCAAATCGGAATCGACGGAATGAATCGCTTGGCGCGCGCTCGCGGCGAGCGAAGCGGGATCTTGCGTCGTGCGCAGGACAACGTCCATGGTGAGGAGCGAAGGCCAAATCTTCTGCGTGTAGGGCACATACATTTCCGGGGGAGGAGCTTCACGCAGCGAGAGCCGCTTGACGTCGGCGGCGACGCCGACGATTGTTTCTGCAGGGAACACCATGCTTCGCGGGGCGATCTGCTTGCCGAGAGGGTCCTGACCCGGCCAGAATTTCTTGGCCAATGCCGCGCTGATGACTGCAACGGGCATCGAGTTAGCCGTATCGGATTCGAGAAAAGCGCGGCCACGCAAGATCGGCGTTCCCACAGCGGAAAAATAGCCCGGAGAGACCATGGTGTAATTGGCCATGGGAATGTCCAATGCGGACGTTGGAGGATGGTCAGAGAAACGGATCGCGGTGGATTCGGTGGCGCCGTTCAACGGAACGGTCTCCGTCAGCCCGGCAGACTGAACGCCCGGCAAGGCTTGCAGATGGCGGAGCACTTGCTGATAGACAGGAACAATATGAGCCTGGTCCGGATATTTCGAGCCGGGGAGCGTGAGTTGAAACGTGAGAGCGTGCACCGGACGAAATCCGGGATCCACGGTGAGCAAGCGATAGAAAGTTCGCGTGAGCAGGCCAGTGGCAATCACCAGAACCAGCGCGAGAGCGATTTGCGAAACGAGAAGTGAATTGCGAGTCCTCTGAGCCGCAGGGTTTGAGCTGGTTCGGCGGCTGCCGTCCTTGAGCGACTCGACCAGGCTCTCGCGCGTGGCGCCGATAGCGGGAGCCATGCCGAAAAGGACGCCCGTGAGCAGCGTGACGCCGAACGCGAAGAGCAAGACGCGAAGATCGAGACCCGTTTCGCCAAGGCGCGGGATGCTGGACGGGCCGAAAATCTTCACGACGTAGATTGCCGCTTTGGCCAGCAGGATTCCCATCAAGCCACCCACAGCCGCCAGGACAAGGCTTTCGGTAAGCAACTGCCGAATCAAACGAGACGCCGCGGCGCCTAGCGCGGCGCGCACGGTCAACTCGCGTTTGCGGTTGAGCGAACGCGTGAGCAAAAGGCTGGCGACATTGGAACAGGCAATGAGCAGGACGACGCCAACGGCAGCGAGAATCAGCAGCAGAGGCTGGCGTGTGTCTCCGGCGGCTTGACGCGCAAGCAGGGTGACATCGGAATTGAACCAGCCTTGTCCATTACGACGCTGGCTTTCCAGATGCTTGCCCATGCTGTCCATATCAGCCTGGGCCTGAGCAATGGTGACGCCAGGCCTCAGCCGGCCAATAATAGCAAGTTCGTCTGGTTCATTCGGAATCATCGTGCTGCGGCGGTCAAGAGCGAGCGGAACCCAGATTTGAACTTGAGGCGCGAAGGTGAAAACGTCGGGCATTTCGTTGGCGCGAGGAAATGCAAAACCGCGTGGCATAACGCCGATTACGGTGTAAGGAGCGCCGTTCAGGTCGATGGCACGGCCCAAAATGCCCGGATCGGCACCGAATCTTTGGCGCCACAAAGCATCGCCGAGGATCACTTCGCGTTCGTTGCCCGGGCGATCTTCTTCGTCGGTGAAGGTACGGCCCAAGGCAGGAGACACGCCAAGAGACGGGAAGAACCCGGCTGACGCGCGAAGGCCATCGACGCGCACCGGCTCGCCCGACCCGGTGAGATCGAATGAGTCACTTTGGAATGCGCCGAGAGCTTCAAAGGCCTTCGATTCCCGGGAAAAAAACAAAAAATCGACGCGACCCCAGGGATACGTGTCAAAGCCAAGATTCAGTCCACGCTTGGGCAGACGCCAGGGAAAGACGATTCTCTCGGCGTGCGGGAAAGGCAAGGGCTTGAGCAGAACAGCATCCACCAGGCTGAAGACGGCTGTGCTTGCGCCGATGCCGAGGGCCAGGGTGAGAACCGCGACAGTGGTGAACCCAGGGGATTTGCGAAGCGTGCGCAGGCTGTAGCGAATATCTTGCAGCAGAGTTTCGAGGAAGTGCGTGCCAC